>DATARM010000009.1:0-45803 GCA_036264155.1 Solirubrobacteraceae bacterium | reverse complement strand
CGTGGTCGTCCTGCGCAACCCCTTCTACAGCGTGCTTGCGCTCGTCAGCCACCTGGTCTCGCTGGCTGTGCTGTTCCTGCTGCTGCGCGCCGAGTTCGTTGCCGCTGTCCAGGTGGTCGTCTATGCCGGCGCTGTGATGGTGCTCTACGTGTTCGTCGTCGCCTACGTCGGCGGCGAGGCCGATTCGATCGGCGAGCGCCTGCGCCGCGGAGCGGCCGGGTCTGGCCTGCGCCTCGGCGGGGCGATCCTCGGTGGGGCAGTGTGCATCGAGCTGTTGATCGCGCTGCTCGGGACGGGCCTTGAGGCCATCAACGGCTACGGCGCCGGCTATAGGGTGGGCGGGCCCGAATCCCGGACGTATGGAACCCCTGCCTTCATCGGCAACCTGCTCTTGACGCGCTTCCTGCTGGCGTTCGAGGTCGCCTCGTTCCTGCTGTTGATCGCGGCCGTGGGTGGTGTCGTGCTCGCCCGCCGTCGCGGCGGTCTCGAGGACGAGGACGAGCGTGAACTGCTCACGCCGCTTGACCTCCTACGTCCGCGTGGCACGGGGACGATGGCCGAGGGTGTGGGGAGGCGCCACTCGTGAGCATCGCCTGGTACCTGGCGGTTTCCGCAATCGTGTTCTCGCTCGGGGCCATCGGGGTGATGACGCGGCGCAACCCGCTCGTGGTGCTGCTTTGCCTCGAGCTGATGCTCAACGGCGCCAACCTCGCCCTGATCGCCTTCTCGCGCATGTGGGGCAACGGCGACGGGCAGATCCTGGCGATCGTCGTGATGACGGTGGCCGCCTGCGAGGTCTGCATCGGCCTCGGCATGATCGTCGCCATCTACCGCCGACGCCTGCCGATCGATGTGGACGAGCTGCGGGAGCTACAAGGCTGATGAGCGCAACGACCTACGGCTGGCTGGTCCTGGCGTTCCCGCTGGTGGGCATGCTCGCGATCGCCCTCGGCTTCCGCCGGCTCGGCGGGGGAAGCTCGAAGGCGGCCGGGTGGATCGCCACGGGAGCCATCTTCCTCGCCTTCCTCGCGTCCCTCGGCGCGCTGATCAAGATCCAGGGGCTGGCGCCCGACCACCGCCAGGTCGTCTCCTCGCTGTGGAACTACGCCTCCACGGTCGGTGTGAACGCGCAGATGGCGATCCTCGTGGATCCCCTGTCGGTGTTCATGATCCTCGTCGTCACCGGTGTCTCCACGCTGATCCACCTCTACTCGATCTCCTACATGGATGGCGACCGCGGCTTCGCTCGATACTTCTCCTATTTGAACTTCTTCGTCTTCTCGATGCTGCTGCTCGTGCTGGCCGGCAACTTCGTGCTGCTGATCGCCGGTTGGGCCTTCGTCGGCGCGGCCTCCTACCTGCTGATCTCCTTCTGGTATCGGCGCACCACCGCCACGAGCGCGGGCATCAAGGCTTTCGTGATCAACGTCGTCGGCGATGTGGGACTGGTGCTTGGCACGTACTTCATCTTCAAGCACACCGGCACGCTCGACTTCCTCAAGACCTTCCACGCCGCAAGCACGGGCGCTTTCGGCCATGGCAAGGACGAGGGCGATCTGGTCGCGGGCTGCTGCCTGCTGCTCGTGGGTGCGTTTGCCAAGTCGGCGCAGATCCCGCTGCACACGTGGCTGCCCGACGCGATGGAGGGTCCAACACCAGTCAGCTCGCTGATCCACGCCGCCACGATGGTCACAGCCGGCGTCTACCTGATCGCGCGCATGCACCCGCTGTTCGAACTGGCCCCGGCCGCCCAGGACGTCGGCGCGGTCGTCGGCGCCACAACGCTGCTGGTCGCGGGCACGATCGGCCTCACCCAGACGGACATCAAGCGCGTGATCGCCTACTCGACCATGTCGCAGATCGGCTACATGATCATGGGCGTCTCAGTCGGAGCCTACGCGGCCGGCCTCTTCCACCTGATGACGCACGCCTTCTTCAAGGCCCTGCTGTTCATGGGCGCCGGCTCGATCATCGGCGCGATGGGCGGCGAGCAGTCGCTGAACAAGATGGGCGGCTTCCGCAAGGCGATGCCCTTCACCTACGCCTGTTTCATCATCGGTGGCCTCGCCCTCTCCGGCGTCCCCCCCTTCTCGGGCTTCTTCTCCAAGGACGACATCCTGCTCGTGACCGCCGAGCGTGGCGGCTGGCATTGGGCGCTCTACGTGGCCGGCTACATCGGCGCGTTCCTCACCGCCATCTACACCTTCCGCATGATCTTCCGTGCCTTCCACGGCGAGCCCGTAGCCGAGGCACGCGAGCTCGAAGGCGGCCACCTCCACCACGCCCCCGTGCCGTTCAATCCGGCCAACGGCGAGGAGGAGGACACCGATGTGGGCTTCCCCGGCCCCAACCACGCGATCGCCGAGCGGGCGCTGCCGATGCGAGTGGCGATGGGACTGCTCGCCGTGGGAGCCGTGGGCGCCGGGCTGATCCAGATCCCCAAGGTGGACTTCGTGATCGACGACTTCCTGCGTCCTTCCTTCGCCGGCTCGCCGCTGTATGAACCGCACACCAAGGACGGGCTACTGATCTTCGGGCTCGGTCTCGGCACCGTGCTCGCGCTGCTGGGAATCGCGCTCGCACACCGCCTGTGGGTTACCGGTGGGCGCGAACTGCAAGCGAGCACCGCCATCCGTGAACGCTTCCGCCCTGCCTATGAGCTGTTCGTGAACAAGTGGTACTTCGACGAGCTGATCGATGCGCTCGTCGTGCGCCCCGTCGCGGCGACGGGGATGTTCGCGCTGGGCACCTTCGAGCGGGTGTTCGTCGATGAGACGCTCGTGGGCGGGACCACGGGCATCGTGCGCGCCGGCTCGGCCGCCGTGCGCGCCGCCCAGAGCGGCTTCGTGCGCTATTACGCGGCGCTGCTCGTTCTCGGCGTTGCCGGCGTCGGCCTCTACTTCCTGCTGCAGGTCTGACCCTGATGCCGCCTCTCTCCATCCTCCTCTGGGTACCCGCCGCATGCGGGGTCCTCGGCGCGCTTGCCGCGAGCGTGTCCTCGCGCGGAGGGTCGGAGCCCGGTAGCGACGGAACCTGGTCGATCCCAGGCGCCGCGGCGCTACTGGGCACGCTCGCAGCGCTGGCGCTGGCGCTCGGCTACATCGTCGACTACAAATCTGGTGGCCCTGCGCTCCAGCACGTGACCGACGAGGTGTGGATCTCGACGCTTGGGATCCACTACAAGCTCGCGATCACCGGCCTGAACGTTTTCCTGCTCGGCCTCACCACGCTGCTGTTCGCAGTGGCTGTGCTCGCGGCCAACATGCGCGAGTGGGACCGGCCGAGGCTCTTCTACTTCCACTTCATGCTCGCCGAGTCGGCCGTGCTCGGCGCCTTCCTCGCCCAGGACCTGGCGCTGTTCGTGTCGTTCTTCGACCTGATGCTGATCCCGTTCTACTTCCTGATCGGCGGCTGGGGACGGGAACCGGGTCGCGTCAAAGCTACGATCAAGCTCGTCATCTACACCCTCGTGGGCTCGCTGTTGATGCTCGCCGCGGCGATCGCCACGGGCGTGCTCGCCTCCCAGCAGGGTGGGGGTCACATCACGTTCGTGCTCACGGCGCTCCACGCGTTGCCGCTGAGCACGGGCTCGCAGGAGTGGATCTTCCTGTTCTTCGCCGCCGCCTTCCTGGTCAAGATGCCGGCCTTCCCGCTGCACGGCTGGATGCCCGACGGCTACAGGGCAATGCCGATCGAGGTGCTGATGGTCTTCTCGGGCGTGCTCTCCAAGGTCGGCGCCTACGGCTTCCTGGCGATCGTGCTGCCGCTTTTCCCCCAGGCCACCGTGCACTTCCAGACGCTGATGCTGGTGATTGCGCTCGCCTCGATCATCTACGGCTCGTTGCAGGCCTTCAGCCAGACCGACGCCCGCCTGATCGCCGGTTACTCCTCCGTGGCGCAGCTCGGCTTCATCACCCTCGGCATCTTCTCGCTGAACTCACAGGGCGCCCAGGGCGCACTGCTGCAGATGGTCAACCATGGGCTGGTGGTGGCGCCGCTGCTGTTCATCGTCGGGCTGCTCTCACAGCGCGCCGGCGGCTCGGAGGACGTGCGCGAGATGGGCGGCCTTGCCTTCCGCGCGCCGGTGCTCGCCTCGCTGTTCCTCGTCGTGGCCCTGGCAACCCTTGCGATCCCCGGCTCGTCGAACTTCGTGGGCGAGTTCCTGATCCTGCTCGGTGTGTTCAAAGCCAAGCTCGTGATTGCGGTCGTCGCCTTCAGCGGCGTGGTCATGGCGAGCGTTTACGCCCTGCGCCTGTTCATCCGCGCGATGCACAATCGGGTGGGCCCCTCGGCTGACTCGCGTGAGATCAGCTTCCGCGACGGCGCCGTGCTCGTGCCGGTCCTGGCCGTGATCGTCTTTCTCGCTCTCTATCCGCAGTTCGCGCTGCACCGCAGCGAACGCTCGGTCAAGGCGAATGTGTTCGCGGCTGAACGCCTCTCCCGCACGCGTCTGACGCTGTTCGAAAACGCCACGGGATACGTCCAGCCCGGCGGGGTGATCAAGTGACCACCCTCCTCGCCACCGCTCACCTCAAAGGCCCCCACATCGACTTCGCCGGCCTCTCGCCGCTGATCGCGCTGCTCGGCGGATCGGTCCTCGTTCTCATCTTGGGCCTGCTCGGCTCGCGCTGGATCCGCGCGCAGGCCGTGCCCACGCTCAGCCTCGGCGTGCTGGGGGCAGCTCTGGGATTGACGATCTGGCAGTGGAACGCCCAGAAGTCGATCGTCTCAGGCGCCCTGCGGATCGATGATCTGGCGCTCGTGCTGAACCTCGTGCTGATCGCCGGCGGTGCCTGCACGGTGCTGCTGGCATGGCGCTCGCTGGCTGCTCGCGAAGCCGCGCACGGGGAGTTCCACGCGCTGCTGCTGAGCTCGATCGCGGGCATGTCGCTGCTTGCCTGCGCCCAGAACACGGTGGCCCTGTTCGTCGGCCTGGAGCTCCTCTCGATCCCCCTCTACGTGCTGTGCGCGACCGAGCTCAGGCGCGAGCACTCGCTCGAGTCGGGGCTGAAGTACCTGATCGTCGGCTCAGTCGGCTCGGCCACGCTCCTATATGGCCTGGCGATGATCTACGGCGCAACGGGAACGACGGACTTCTCAGGGATCGCACAGGCGCTCTCCAGCGGCAGCCTTGCAACCGACCCGCTGACGCTGGCCGGAGTGGCGCTGTGCGTCGCGGGCCTCTGCTTCAAGGCCTCGGTGGCGCCGTTTCACCAGTGGACGCCCGACGTCTACGAGGGCGCGCCGACGCCGGTCACGGCGTTCATGGCGGTGACCACCAAGGTGGCCGCACTCGGCGTGTTCCTGCGCTTCTTCGACGTCGCCCTGATCTCCACCCAGGTGAGCTGGGGACCGGCGGTCGCGGCCCTGGCGGCGATCACGATCGTGGTCGGCAACGTCGGCGCGCTCAGCCAGTCCTCGCTCAAGCGGATGCTCGCCTACTCCTCGGTGGCACAGGCCGGCTACATGCTCGCCGGCGTGGTCGTCTCCACGCAGCTAGGCGTCAAGGCCACGGTGTTCTACCTGGCGGTGTACCTGTTCATGAACATGGCCGCTTTCTCGGTGATCGTGGCCCGCGAGCGCGAAACCGATCGCGGCGACTCGATTCAGGGCCTGGCGGGTCTGGGGCGCGAGCGTCCGCTGCTGGCGTGGCCGATGACGATCTCGATGCTCGCGCTCGCCGGCATCCCGGCCACGGCAGGCTTCATGGGGAAGTTCTATTTGATCGACGCGGCTGTCTCCGGCGGCTACACCTGGCTCGGCGTGGTGATCGTGATCGGCTCGATGATCTCGCTCGGCTATTACCTGCCGGTGATCGCAGCCATGTGGATGCGGGAGGCGCCCGCATCCGAGGACGAGCCGCAGGCGCTCGCCTCACCCGGCCCGAGTCCGGTGCCCGTGCTCGCCGGCGGCTCAACCGAGCTGGACGAGGAGCTGGCCCCCGAAACGAGCTCGCCTCAGCCAGAGGTGCTGCTCGTGGCGGTGCTGGCCGGCGCGGCCACGATCTTCTTCGGGATCGTGCCGCAGCCGCTCTTCAACCTCGTGCACGGGGTTGGCAGCGGGTTCGGTCTGTTCTAAAGCTGATCACACCCAGTGCCCTCGAGGCCGGCACGTGGCGATGGTACTTGACGCGCGAGGACCGGTTTCCGTACATGTGTACGTAGCTAAAGAGGTTCAGGTGGCCGTCAAGGCAGATCGCCTAGAGGCGCGACTCACATCAACGGAGCGCAAGCAAATCGAGCAAGCAGCAGCGCTGGCCGGAGAGTCAGTGTCGTCGTTTGTTGTCCTTGCTGCGTTGGATCGTGCTGACATTCTCGTGCGGGAGCGGGCATCGACGGTACTCCCATCCGCCTACTTCGACCAGCTCGTCGCATCTCTCGATGAGCCAGAGGATGCCCCTGGGCTCGCAAGGGCGGCTACTGCAGTCTCGCGGCGCAGGCGAATCAAGTCGACGTGGGCTACCGGGTCGAGCCGCTTGCCGGCCACGACCTCGTGCCTTCAATTGCGGGCACGATGCCCTCACCGAATGGGCGCCTTGTAGTCCTCCACGAGGTGAACAGCACAGCTGCGGACTTCTACCGTGCCCACGACTTCCAACCCTCGCCGACGAACTCGTGTCGACTGATCATGAAGCTCAGCACCACAGCGCGAGCACTCGACCTACCCTGGCCGTGAGCACGCCGTAGGGTTACAGCCGCCCGGAGGCGTGAGCTGCCGCTTCAGCTTCGGTCAGCTGGCGCTCGACGAGATCCAACCCAGCATCCCAGAAGCCGGGGTCGGCGAGGTCGATGCCGACGATCGCTGCCAGCTCCTCGGGGCTGCGCGAGCCGCCGGCGGCGAGCAGCTCCAGATAGCGAGGGACGAGCTCGGGACCGCTCTGCTCATAGCGCTGATAGACCGACAGCGCGAGCAGCTGACCGTAAGCGTAGGCGTAGACATAGCCTGGGCTGCCGATGAAGTGCGGGATGTAGGACCACCAGCTGCGATACCCGTCGGTCAGCTCGACCGAGTCGCCGAGCATCTCGCCCTGGCTCTGTGCCCACAGCTCGCCGAAGCGCTCGACTGAGAGCTCACCCTCCTGGCGACGGGCGGTGTGTACGAGATCCTCGAAGCTGTTCATGGCGACTTGGCGGAAGACCGTGGCGATCGTGTCCTCGAGGTTCTCCGCCAGCAGGGCCAGGCGTGAGGAGGGCGAGCTGTCCTCCTCGAGCAGGCGGCCAAAGACGATCGTCTCGCCGAAAACCGAGGCGGTCTCGGCAAGCGTGAGGGGAGTGTGCTGGTGGAAGATCCCCTGCTGCGCTGCGAGCGCGAAGTGCACCCCGTGACCGAGCTCGTGGGCCAGCGTGAGCACGTCACGACGGCGTGAGGTGTAGTTGAGCAGCACGTACGGGAAGACCTCAGGCACGGCCGATGCGCAGAAGGCTCCGCCGCGCTTGGCGGGCCGCACGGGCGCGTCGATCCGGCGCTCGTCGAAGAAGCGCTGCACGAGCGATCCGAGCTCGGGCGAGAAGGAGGAGTAGCACTCGAGCACGACCTCGCGGGCATGGGCGAAGGGATAGCTCACCTCGTCCTCTGTCACGGCGGCCATGCGGTCGTAATCGGCGAGACGATCGACGCCGAGCAGGCCGGCCTTCAGCCGGTACCAGCGACGCGCGATCTCATAGCGCCCGCGCACGGCCTCGACCAGCGCCTGCACGGACTCGTCGCTGGCCTCGTTGGCGAGGTTGCGCGCAGCCAGCCAGTGTGGATAGCGGCGTAGACGATCGTCGGTGGCCTTGTCGGCGAGCAGCGTGTTGAACAGGAACGCCCGGGTCCTCAGCCCGGGAGCGAGCGCTTGGGTGACGGCCTCGGCGGTCGTGCGCCGCACCTCGCGGTCGGAGTAGGAGAGCCGGCTGAGGGCCACGTCGAGGGCGACCTTCTCGCCATCCTCCCCATCGAGATCGACCTCGATCGCCGAGGTCAGCTCCTCGAACAGCCGCGTCCATGCGCCGGCGCCCGTCAGCGACTTCTCGGCGAGGATCTTCTCCTCTGGCTCTGAGAGCAGGTGCTCGCGGTAGCGGCGCACATTGCGCAGGTGATGGCGAGAGAAGTCGAGTCCCTCCCCGGCCAACAGCTCCTCGGCGCGCTCGTCTGGCAGAGCCGCCCACTCGAGCTCGAAGAACAGCAGCGTCGTCTGGATCGCCGTCTCCTGCTCCTGCACACGCTGGAGCAGGGCGCCGTTGGCGGGATCGGCTGTGTCCGTGGAGAAACGCAGGGCGGCGTAGTAGCCGGCCCGGCCCACGAGACCGTGGATCGTGGCCAGCTCGCTCATCGCCTCCTGCAGCGCCGCCCCGTCGATGTCAGCGAGCTTGCCGCCGTAGCGCTGGGAGAACGCCTTGGAGCGCTCCAAGGCCTCGTCCAGGCGTCGCTCCACTCCCGCCTGACCCTCGCCGTCGAGCAGTGGCTCGAGATCCCAGGCGCTCGCCTGCAGCTCGGGATCGTCGGGCGCGGTGGTGACGGTCTCAGCCATGATCTGGGAGCTTAGCTACCTGCCGCACCGGCCCGGATGGACCGCTGGAGCACTACTCCGAGGAGAGCGCGCCGAGCACGTCGAGGCGAGCGGCGCGACGCGAGTCTAGCCCGCGCGATCGGACTGCACTCGCCGCAGGGAGGGGTGCCCCAGCCCATCGGGGCACCCCAAGGCGAAGCTGCGCAACGCCCTCTGCGACGAGGAGGTTCTCAGCGGCCGGACGCCAAGCCTCCGTGCCCGGGCTCGCCGCCCTGGCCATGGGGTCCGGGCCAAGGGCCGTGATGGCCATGGCCGCCGGAGCCGGACGAGCCCCACGGCAGTAGGTAGGCACGGTAGCTGTTCACCCCGGCTGGAAGCTGGGCGTTGAGCAGCAGCTGCCCAGACGGGCCGAACTCGGAGAAGTACGGCAGCGATCCCCAGCCCACGAACAGGTTGCCCTCGTCGGTCGTCTGGGCGTTGCCCTGCGACGGAGCTGACAAGCCCTCGGGCTGGTTGTCCGAGGCCAGCAGCGTGGCGGTGCGATCCCAGGGGTTCAGCCTAACCGTGATCGCCCGGCTGTACGGCAGCTCGGTGGTGGAGCCGGAACCGGTGTTGCCCGTGCCGGCGGACTCGTTGTCGAAGAACGTGTAGATGCCGTTCCCCAACGCCTCCGGGTCGTGCTGCCAGGCGAAGATCTCACCTGCGTCGTTGAGTGCCTGCCCGGGCGCGGCCTGCAGCCTGAAGCTCGAGTCCTTGCCCCCAAGCTGCCAGATGATGTTCCCGTTGAAGTGGTTTACCTTGTAGGTCGTCCACGTGTCCCGGGCGTCGATCAGCAGGTTGCCATCGGTGTCGAGCTTTACGGCGTTGACGTGGAACCAGTCCCACGGCGTGCTCGCTGAGGCCGGCAGCGGCTGCTCGCTCTGGCTGAAGGGCACGTGATCCTGGCTGTTCCACTGGAACAGCACCTGGCCCGTGGCGATGTCGATCTCCTGGACTACCCCGTTGATCACCGTCTGATTGGCGGGGCCACCGATAGAGCTCAGGTTTGCCGTGGCGGTGGTGTAGGAGAGGATCAGCGCCGTGTTCTGTGGCGTGATCAGGAACTCGTGTCCGTCGGCGCTGAGCCCGTTGCCGGCGTTGACGGTCGCGATCTGCTGGTACTGGTCGTTGTAGATGTAGTCGGTTCCGTTGGAGAGTCCGCCCAGACCCGTCCCCTGCCACCAGGTCAGCACGGGCTTGCCGTCGTAGGTCTGGGTGCGGAAGTCGGCCGCCTCCTGGCCTGCGGGGACAGCCTGGAACCAGACGACGTTGCCGTGACTGTCGAGGATCTCAGGGCCATTGGCATAGGTGCTCGCATCGCCGAAGGGCGAGATGAAGATGTCGTCATGGCCGTGGTTGGGGCTGGAAGTCAGCACGGTGACGGGCGGCGGCGAGGTCGGTGTGGCCTCGGCCACAGCCAGCGTGGAGCTGCCCGCCATGGCAGCGAACGCGCTCGGCACACCGATCGCGATCAGCGCAAGCAGGCGCCTGGAAGAGGCGCCTCTTCGGGTTGGGAGAGAACTACTGGACATGCCTGTTGCCTCCTTGGGGTTTGGTGGGGACCCAAGAAATAGCATAATGTCGATCTAGGTTATGAGGATTTGATCTGGATGTTTACGTCTGCCTCCCGATTGACCCTGAAGAGTGCCCGAGCCGGCGCCGCGAAACGCCGGATCGGGCAAACAAGTCCGAGGACCGCGGTAGGTCAGGCGTCCATCGTGCGCGTGCGCCACGCGCCGAGCGCGAGGAACACGCCGAGCCAGATCACCAACACCACGGCTGCGAGCCCGCCGGACAGGGTTACATCCGCCCCCCGCCTTCCTTCGATCGACACGGGGCTGAAATGAAGGACGGCCTGGCTGAGTATCCCCTTGCGAGCGCTGCCCAGCGATTCGATGCTCGCGAGCAGCGGGCTGGCCACCACCTGCCAGGCGATCAGCGCGATAATCGCCCCCGGCTTGGAGGTGGTCAATGAGGCGAGTCCCACGGCGATCACGCAGAGCGTGCCCGTCGCGAGCAGCGCGAAGCCGAGCCCGTTGAGGATCAGCGCGGCGTCCGGTGTGGACAGGTTCGACGCGAATGCGAAGGTACCCACGAGCAGCAGCCCGAAGCTGATGAGGATGATCGTCCAGCAGACCGCCAGCGCGGCCGGCACCCGCGTGGCGAACAGCGCTAGGCGCGAGCGTCCGGTGACCACGAGGTCACGGAAGACGCCGGCCGAAGCATCGCCGGTCCCAGCCTCGACGCCGATCAGGATCGCGGCCAGCGGGCCGAAGAACGTGGCGATCACCCGCAGGCCGTCCCTGAAGTTCGCCGTGCCGCCGGCCGGACCGTATTTCGCGGGGTCCGACGAGTGCTGGATAACGGTGACGAGATAGAAGATGACGACCGGGGCGAGCGCCAGCACCAGCGCCCAGATGAGCATGCCGCGCTTCCTGCGCAGCTTGAGCACGTCGGCGCCTGTCATTCGCAGTGCCACGGCGGTCATGTCCGCACCTCCTCGGGGATCGCGTTCTCGGGAACGTCCTTTGGTGCCTCATCCAAGCGCGCGGTGATCTCCAGAAAGCGCTGTTCGAGGCTGTGGTGAACAGGCGCCAGGCGCATCACGCCCACACCAGCGCCCACGAGCGCCGCGTTGATAGCGGCAGCGCTCTCCGGCCCGTCGCGGAGCACCACGGCAAGCTCATCCGCAGCGCGACGCGCGTCCAGCACCAACTCGCTGGCGCCGAGGACGCTCAGCGCCCGCTCGGGGTCGTCCACGCCGATCTTCAGTTCGTCGTGAGCCCCGGAGCCTCCACGCGAGATGTCGGCTATCGCGCCCTGGGTGACGACTTTGCCGCGATCTACGATCGCGACCGCATCGCAGGTCTTTTCCACCTCGTCCAAGAGGTGAGAGGAGAGGAACACGGTGCGCCCCTCCTGCTCGACCATCGTGCGGATCATTTCGCGGAACTCCTGGATGCCGCCCGGATCGAGACCGTTGGTCGGCTCATCGAGGATCAACAGCAGCGGATCGGCGAGCAGGCAACGCGCAACGCCGAGACGCTGGCGCATACCGAGCGAGTACTTCTTGACCTTCTCGTCGGCGCGCTCGGTCAGCCCCACTCGCGCAAGCGCCGGAGCGATCCTCGCGTCGGACTCGGGGCCACGCAGCGCTGCGACGATACGCAGGTTCTCTCGGCCCGAGAGCTGGGGGTGAAATCTGGGCTCCTCGACGATCGCGCCAACCCGCTGCAGGGCCTGCGCCCGCTCGGCCGGCACGGGGTGGTCGAGCATGCGCATGCTTCCCGCGCTGGCGTGCGTGAGACCGAGCAGCGTGCGGATCATCGTCGTCTTGCCGGCCCCGTTTGGGCCGAGGAAGCCGAATGCGCAACCCCGCGGCACCTGCAGGTCGACGCCGTCGATCGCGGCGCGCGCGCCGAATCGCTTGGTCAAGCCTTCCGTCTCGATCGCCAGCTGGCCTGATGCCGAGCCGACCTCCTGCACTGTGGATGACATCGAACTCCCGTCTGCTTGAGCGACATAGACCAACAGCGTGAACCTTGACGCCCAGGGCGGCGGGGCACCATAGGGAATGACCCTTAGCCCCCTATCTTCCGCAGGCTAAATCGCCCACGCCGGTCCACACTGGGCCTTTACTACGTGTCACGATATACCATCTCGCGATGCATAGACCTCAGCTCCCGTCGAAGCTCACGAGCCGTCGCTGCACCGCCCAGCGGCTGAGCTCGTGGCGGGAGGAGAGCTGGAGCTTGCGTAGCACCGCGGAGACGTGCGCCTCGACGGTCTTGACCGAGATCCCGAGCCGCAGGGCGATCTCCTTGTACATGTAGCCCCGCGCGATGTGGCGCAGCACCTCGCGCTCGCGCGGCGTGAGCTGGTCGAGCTCGCGATCCTCCTCGCCCTGCTCGAGGGCCTCAGGCACATCCTGGGCAAAGGCATCGAGCACGAACCCCGCCAGTCGTGGCGAGAACACGGCGTCCCCGCTTGCCACGCGGCGCACGGCGTCGGCGAGCTCTGTTCCGGAGATGGACTTGGTGACGTAGCCTCGGGCTCCGGCACGAATCACATCGATCACATCCTCGGCGGCATCCGAGACGGACAGAGCGAGGAAGCGCACGGCTGGATGCTCACCGCGCACGCGCCTGATCACCTCAGCCCCCCCGCCCTCGGGCATGTGCACGTCGATGAGCACCACATCGGGCTGCTCGCGGGCGATGAGCTGCACGGCGCCTGCAACACCGTCGGCGTCGCCAACGATCTCGACGGCGTCGCCCAGCTCCGCGCGGACGCCGGCCCGGAACAGGTGGTGGTCGTCGACGATGAGGACCCGGGGACGCTCGCTCACGCGGGCCTGCACTCCATCACCAGCTCGACCTCGGTGCCCTCGCCCGGGAGGCTGTGGACAGCCGCGTGTCCGTGGTGGCGCTCCATCCTCGCAATGATCGAATCGCGCACCCCGCGCCTGTCGGGGGGAATGGCCGCTGGATCGAAGCCCACACCGCGATCGCGCACGTAGACCTCCACGCGCTCATTGGCCACCTCGACATACAGGTCGACGCGCTCGGCGCCGGCGAACTTGGCAGCGTTGGTCATCGCCTCACGTGCAGCCTGGACCATTGCCTCGAGCTCAGCGTCGATCGGGCGATCGCCAACGCTCACGACCTCGATCGGGATTCGGTGCAGCTCCTCGACCTCGGCGGCTGCGCGCACGAACGCCTCGGCGACGCTGTCCTGGCTGCACTCGGCCGGGCGCGCTTGCAGCCAGTGGCGCAGCTCGCGCTCCTGGCGCCTGGCAAGGCCCGCCACCTCGCGCGGGTCTGCGGCGCGCTTCTGGATCAGGGCAAGGGTCTGCAGCACCGAGTCGTGCAGATGGGCGGCCACCTCGGCGCGCTCCTGCTCGCGGATACGGGCCGCGCGCTCCGATGCCAGGCTGCGCCCCACGCTCACTGCCCACGGGCCCAGGAGCAGGCCGAGCATCGTAGCCACGATCGCCACGGCCCCGACTGCCCTCCCGAGGCTGTGCAGCACGCCGATGTTATGCAACACAGCTGCCGCGGCAAACGCAACCAGCAGCGAGCCGATCACGATCCTTGGCAGATCGACCTGGCCGAGCCTCCTCCAGAGATCGCGTGGCGAGGGCGGCCAGGGCAGCGGTCCGGCACGACGGGCAACGGCCGGGCGCCAAACCAGCGCCATCCCGCAGGTTCCGAGCGCGAGCGGCCAGATGAGCGCACCCCCGATCAACAGCCCGGATCTGCGCAAGCCATAGAGGACCGCAGCTGCCACGAGCACGATCAACACCGCCTCCCGCCAAGCGCCGTGCCGGCGCGGGACGCCCTCCCTTGCAGGGTCGACGGGCACCAGCACCCAGGCAAATGCATATAGGACCACCCCAACACCGCCGGCGGTCATGACCAGGGCCATCAACACCCTCACGATCGATACCGGGATTCCCAGGTGCTCAGCGATCCCGGCCCCTACGCCACCCAGCAGACCCCGGTCTGGATAGCGGCGCAGTCGGGTGGCCACCGAGCCGTCGGGCTCAGACGGCTGGGAACCAGTCCCAGCTACCGGAGGCTGGTTGCGTGCCTTGGGCGGTGGCGCCTGGGCGGCGCTTGACTGGGCCCACGCCATGAGACAATCATGGCATCGTCACAGCGCCTTGCGCCTTAGGGATGTCCCTTAGGAGCGCCTACTCAGGCGAGTGGGTTCTCCCAGCGCACCTCGGCGAAACGTGCGAAGTCGGTGTCCGCAGAGCAGACCGACAATCCGTGCTCGAGCGCCAGGGCCGCAATCTGAGCGTCGGGGACGAGGTTGCCGCGAAGCTCGTAACGAACGATCAGATCGCCCAGGATCTCGGGGTGGCCCGGCCCTGGTACGGGGATCCACGTCGCCGGAGCGGCCAGCCAGGCCGCAACGATGTCCCAAGCGCGCGAGGGAGTCAGCGGATGTGCGAACGCACGCGGATGCGTGGAAATTCTTAGAAACGCACCCAGGCTCTGCCACGGCAGCCCGACACGACGAGGACCGTTCAACTGCTCGGTCAGCCAGCGACTTGCCGTCTCGTGTTTAGTGGCGCGCGAATTGACAGCGTAGAGAAGCAGGTTGGCGTCGAGCAACATCAGCGGGCCAGAGACCCATCGAGGACCTCGAGCGCCTCCGCCACGTTGGCCACGTCAATGCCCTCGCCGAAGTCGTGTGTCTCCTGTCGTAAGGTCGGTGTGTTGGTCTCGACGGTAAGGCCACTTCGTAGGAGGTCGTTGACCGTCTCACTCAGCCCTCCGCCGCGCTCGCGCCTGAGCTGCTCCACCGCGGCCGCCACGTCGTCGGAGAGATTGATCGTCGTCCTCATGGGCCTGGCCAATTCTACCGCATCACGATGCGCGTCCAGCAGCATCTAGATGCCACAAACTCACTCCTCCTGCGCGCGAGCCTCCTTGACCTGATCCTCGAGTTGCTGCATGACGGCTGGGTCGCGGAGCGTGGTCACGTCTCCGAGCGCGCGTCCCTCGGCGATGTCGCGCAGCAACCGTCGCATGATCTTGCCGGAGCGGGTCTTGGGGAGATCGTCGGTCCAGATGATGCGCTTGGGACGAGCGAACTTGCCGATCCGTCCGGAGACGGTCTCGCGGATGCCATCGACGGTCTCCTCGTCGCCGGTGATATCCCCCTGCAGCGTGACGAACGCGACGATCGCCTGGCCCGTGTCCTCGTCGTGCTGACCGATCACCGCGGCCTCGGCGACTTCCGCGTGGGCCACGATCGCTGACTCGACCTCGGCTGTGGAGAGGCGGTGTCCGGATACGTTGACGACATCGTCGATTCGCCCGATCACCCAGAAGTAGCCGTCGCGGTCGCGCCGGGCGGCGTCGCCCACAAGATAGGTCTCCCGACCGAAGCGCTTGAAGTACGTCTCGATGAAGCGCTCCTCCTCCTTGTAGAGGGTGCGCAACATCGATGGCCACGGATGCGTCAGCACGAGCAGCCCCTGACCCTCCTCGATCGCCTCGCCGGTGGACTCGTCCAGCACTTCGGCGAACACGCCGGGGAAGGCCTGGGTGGCCGACCCGGGCTTGGTGGCGGTGATGCCCGGCAGCGGGGTGATCATGATGGCGCCCGTCTCGGTTTGCCACCACGTGTCCACGATCGGACAGCGTTCCCCGCCGATCACCTTGTGGTACCACAGCCACGCCTTGGGGTTGATCGGCTCGCCGACGGACCCGAGCAGGCGCAGGCTGCTCAGGTCGTGCTTGTTCGGCCACTCTGCGCCCCACTTGATGCAAGCGCGGATGGCGGTGGGGGCGCAGTAGAGGATCGTGACGCCGTAGCGCTCGACGATCTCCCACCAGGTTCCCTTGTTGGGGTAGTCCGGCGCGCCCTCCCACATGACAGACGTAGCCCCGTTGCACAGCGGTCCATAGACGATGTATGAGTGGCCGGTGATCCAGCCGACATCGGCTGCGCACCAGTACACGTCCGTCTCGGCCTTGAGGTCGAAGACGTAGCGGTGGGTCGCCGAGACCCCCGTCAGGTAGCCACCGGTGGTGTGCAGGATCCCCTTGGGCTTGGCGGTCGAACCGGAGGTGTAGAGGATGAACAGCGGGTGCTCGGCGTCGAGTGGCTCGGCGGGACAGGCGGGGTCGGCGGCGGCGAGGATGTCCTCGTAGAAGACGTCGCGCCCGTCCTTCATCTCACAGAGTGTGCCCTTGCTCTTGACGACGACGATCTTCTCGAGCGTCTCGAGGTCGCCCATGACCTCGTCCACGCGATCCTTGACGGCGGCTGTCTTGCCCTTGCGCGCCGCCCCATCGACTGTGATCAGAACCTTGGCCTCGGAGAACTCCATGCGCTCGCGCACGGCCTCGGCGGAGAAGCCACCGAAGACGACGTTGTGGGGCGCCCCGATGCGAGCACATGCGAGCATCGCCACCACGACCTCGGGGATCATCGGCAGGTAGATGCCGACCACGTCCCCCGCCTTCACGCCCAGCCCCTTCAGCGCGCTGGCGAAACGTTCGACGTCAGCGAGCAGCTGGGCGTAGGTGATGTCGCGCTCCTCGCCGCCCTCGCCGCGCCAGTGGAGGGCGACACGCTCGCCGCGTCCTGCGATCACATGGCGGTCCAGGCAGTTGTAGGAGACGTTGAGCGAGCCGCCCGTGAACCACTTGTAGAAGGGCGGGTCATCATCGTCCAGCACCCGGCTCCACTTCTGGAACCACTCGAGCTCCTGCGCCTGGGCCGCCCACCAGGCCTGCGGGTCACTCGCCGCCTGCTCGTAGATGGCCGGGTCCTTCAGCAGCGCATGCTCGACAAAAGCCGCCGGCGGCTCGAAGGTCTCGACGTCGAGCAGGCCTGCAAGCTCTGCGTCGAGCTCCCCCCCGCTCACTGTGTTGGTGTCGCTCATGGCTCACTCTCCTCAGGCTCGATCGTCGCGGCACCTGCGCTCCAGGCGATTCTCCCACCATGACATCGCCGAGGCGACCCGCGCCAGACGGGCCGCCCCTGCACTCCGGGGTTTGCCAGCGCGATGCTCACCGCCCACTGAGCGGGAACACAGGCAGCACGGTGCGCCCGAAGGTGGAGTTGGTCACTGCTGCAAATGACGCGTACCAGGCGGCTGCAGCTGTCGCCAGGCCCACGTAGCCGCCCCATTCGGTAGCTGACTTGTTGGCGCCCGAGGCGCCGATCGCCAGCAGGATGAAGGTGGCGGTCAGGAGCACGAACACGAGCAGCACCGCCCCACTCACCCTCAGCGCGGCAACGGTCATGTATGCGGTGAAGATCGCCCAGGCCCACAGGAACACCCCCACGGCGTGGCCAGCGTTGCCGCCGACCTGCTTGACATAGAAGACGTTCAGCGCCCAGAACGAGATCCAGAACGCCCCGAAGGAGCAGAAGGCGACTGCTCCGAAGGTGTTGCCCGTACGGAACTCCCACAGCCCGGCAACGAGCTGGACGATTCCGCCGTATGCAAGCGCCAAGCCGAGCACCACGGGCGTACCCTTGGCGTTCACCAGATTCGAGTTGAACATCGAGAGAACGAAGGTCGTCATCGCGAACCCGGCCAGACCCAAAGGACCCGGGTCCGCCGGTTTCCAGCCAACGCTCGGTGCCACTCCGTCGGCGCGCGCAGGATCTTCGCGACGCGTGCGCCCTATTGTCGCTGCCTCCATGGAAGCCTCCTTTGATCGCCCCCAGAGGGGCGATGTAACCCTTTTATCCCTCGCTGCACGAAACCGACGAGCCGCAGTTGCACGAGATCGTGGGTTCCTCTCAGATGTTCATTTCCCGCTCGCAACGGGGGCTAATCATCCTTTGCTCCCGGCCGGGAGCGGGACGCTGCTCAGCTGCTGCCGGAGCGCTTGCGTCGCCTACGCGCGGAGCTGAGCGGGGGTGGCGCTGGAGCAGGCACCGCCTCGGCCGCGGCCGGCGCGGCGACGCCGCCGCGAGCTCGCGAGGGCCATGGACGCGCTTCGCCCGCGAGCCAGGCCGGAGGATCGGCGTTGGGCCACCGGCCCAGGTAGAGGATTCCCATCATCACCAGCCAGAACGCCGGCACCACCTGCAGCTCTGCCCCGCCGATGGGCAAGAAGATGAGCAGCGCGGTGAACATCCCGAGGATGCCCATCCAACGGGGGAGCAGCCCGGTGCGGATCGCGTTGACCATCAGGCCCACGATCCCGGCGGCGAATGCCAGGCCGGCAAGCAGGTCGATGTAGTCGACGAGCTCATTGGCCGTCCCCTTGGTCAAAGCCAGATCGACAGCGTGTCCGCTGAAGTCGTGCCCGACGGCGAAGTTGTGCGTCTCGATTGCGCTCACGATCTGATGGCCGAGGCTGACGAGCGCGACAGCGGTTCCGCCGTAGAGCACCAGCGGATAGGTCGCAGACCATGTCTCCGGCCGCCTGAAGCGAGTGGCCTCGAGCAGCAGTAGCAGTACGAGCGTGAGCGCACCCACGGCGAGCGCAGCCAGCACGCTCCCGCTGAGCAGCGGGAAGGCGTTGTGGCTGATGAACTTGACCTCGGCCGCACGGGGGCTGACGGTCGGTTCGGCTTCTCCCCTGAGCGCCGGCGCGAGGCCCTGCAGCAGGCCTACTGTGGGCGCACCTTTGAGCGTTCCGGAGATGATGATCGCGCTCAGCAGATACAGCACGCCGCCGGCAAAGGCGGGAACGACCAGTCGGGCGCGACGTGCAGACTCGCGCTCGACCTGCTGGGAGATATCGCCTGCGGAGGCCATGAGCAGGGCAGTCTATGATGCGAGCATGGAGAGCGGCGGGCTCGGAGACATGTTCGGAGATCCGGAGGAGCTCCAGCGTCGCCTGGCGGAGTTCGCTGAACAGGTCCAAGGCAACCAGCGCCTGGCCTGGGCGGACAATGCGATCAAGCTCGCAGTGGACATGACCGTAGCGGCGGTCAACCGCGTGAACGTGCAGGGGAACGCCGAGGCGCAGGCCGAGCAGATCCGAACGGTGATCGCGCGCGTGTTCCCTGAGGCGGTTGCCCTCGTGCGCGAGGCGCGCGAGGGCCTTCAGTAGCGGGCGCGAGCCCCCCGCGGGCCCGCGGGGGCCGGCGGCTCGTCCTCGTAGGAGATGACTCCCTCCCGCTCTGCTTCTCGCTCGGCCTCGCGTGAGGCGCGGCCCGCGTAGAGGACCTCCTTGAAGGAGCGAAAGCGAAAGATGAACACAACCGCGGCGAGGCCGGTGAGTGCAGTGAAGGCCGCGATCGCGATCTGCTGACCAACCGAGTACGCGGCGATCACGGCGGAGGAGCCCTTGGAGGAGAACACCTTGACGAGCAGTGCCTGCTGCACCCCGGCGCCACCGGGGGTGAACGGGACGGCGCCCGCGACCTGGTTGACGGCGAAGACCAAGAGTACGTTTTCGACCGAGCCGCCGACCCGGAAGGCGTCGAGCAGGAACCAGAAGGCGGTGAAGCGGCACAGCCAAGCCACCACTTGCAGCGAAGCGACCTCACGCAGATAGCGGCGGCGATCGCTGAGGATCGTGACTCCCTGGCGGACACGCGACCAGAAGGCCTTGACGCGAACGGACAGCGCCGCGAAGGCAACGAGCCCGAGAACGCCGAGCACGGTGATCAAGAACAGCGTCAGGCGGAAGTGCTCGGCCAGGTAGGAGATGTCGAAGGAGCTCAGTTTGGAGAAGTCGGGCGGCTTGGGGAAGACGCCCTGGGTGAAGGCAAAGATCAGGACGAGGACCCCTACGCAGGCGTCGAACACGGACTCCACGAAGAAGGCCGCGGCCACCGTCGGATAGCGCGATCCGGGGATCGAGGAGCGCGTGAGGAACAGCTTGATCACATCCCCCCCGCGTGCCGGCACCACGTTGTTGAAGCCGACCGCTGCGAAGTAGGCTCCCCAGACTCGACGCCATTGGAAGCTGACGGCCGGATAGGCGGCACGCAGGCTGTGGAAGAAGGCCCGCGAGCGGATGGTCAGGTTCAAGCCGAAGAACACCAGTCCGAGCAACAGCGCGGGCCAGTGCACTGCGGCCAGGTCCGTGAAGAACTGCCCGACGGCGCTGAAGAACGAGCTGATGCTCTGGCCGATCGAGGCTGAGGCGGGGAGCGCGGGCACGCCATCAAGCGTACGGGGATGTCTCCTGGCAGGCGGGGGATCGCTGCTGCCAAGGCTCCCACTCAGGAGCCACCGAGCAGGAGCGCCCCGGCCAGCGCCAGCGGAGCCAGCAGCAATCCTTGGCGAGAGTAGGCGAGCACCGAGGGCTTGGCGTCGATGGCGCGGGCGGCGCGCCACCACAGCAGGACGGCCAGCGAGCCGGTCACGGCCAGGTTGGGCCCGACGTTCAAACCGAGGAGCAGAGCGCTCGTGTGCAGATGCGAGCCGGACGACAGCAGCACGGCCGCCGGCAGGTTGTTGACGAGCACGGTGGCCAGTGCTGCCACGAGCGCTGTCATGGGCGCGCCGGCCGAGTGCATGAGGTCCGCCGGGAAGGCGCTTGCCCGCGCCAGGGTCCCGAGCGCCACCGAGAGCCCGAACAGGCTCACCAGCACGGGGATGCCGAGCCACGAGATCGTCTCCCGCGGCGACATCCGCCGCTGCGCTGCGCGAACGACGAGCAGTGAGACGCCGATGCCGAGCACGGGCAGGGCGGCGTTGCGCAACAGCACGATCAGCACCGCGGCTGCCAGCGCACCCCAGAAGCCGAGCCCGAGAGGAACCGGTGTGGCGCTCTCACGCACCGGGTCTCCGTGAGCACGCAAGCTGCGCCTGTGGATCAGTACGAGTACCGCGGCGGTTATCAGTGTGGCGGCGAGCGCCATGGGGAGCATCTGCGTGAAGAACGTCCCGCCCGAGACATGACGATTGGAGAGAACGAGCAGGTTCGTGAGATTCGACCCGGGCAGGAACAACGACGAGGCGTTGGCCATGAAGATGCTCCCGTATAGGAATGGCAGCTCCTCGACTCCCCGTCGGCGAGCAGTCTTCACGAGCACGGGCGTGAGGAAGACGACCGACGTGTCGAGGTTGAGCAGGGCGCTCACCACCGCGATGAGGGCAAAGCAGGCGAGCAGCAGCACCACAGGTGGACCGGAGATGCGCACGAGGCGCGCAGCGGCCGCGTCGAACAGGCCGTCGCGCCCGGCAACCAACCCGATCAGCAACAGGCCGGCGACGAGCACGAACGGCGGCCATGCCTGCTCGAGCGCCGTGCGCGCGTACGCGGCGTCGAGGATCAAGGCGAGCGGAATGAGCAGTGCGCCCGCGAGACGACCGTACATCGGGCCAGACGCTATCGCCTATGCGCTAGAACGAACACATGGAGGGACGTGGGATGAGCGCCAAAGGGCTGACCGTGGCAGTGACCGGGCCGACGGGCGAGATCGGCCAGGCGGTGGTGGGCGCGCTCGAGCGCTCGCGTGAGGTGAGCCGCATCATCGGCATGGCGCGCCGCCCCTTCGACCCCGCGGCGAAGGGCTGGAAGAAGGTGAGCTACAGGCGCGGCGATGTGCTCAACCGCAGACGCGTCGCATCCCTGGTGGAAGAGGCAGATGTGGTGGTCCACCTCGCCTTCATGATCATGGGCGGCGCCAAGGAGAGCCGCCGTGTGAACCTGAGCGGTTCACGCAACGTGTTCGAAGCGGCCGTGGACGCCGGGGTGAAGCGGCTCGTGTATGCCTCCTCGGTCGCCGCCTATGGCTTTCACAGCGAGAACCCCCAGCCGCTGACTGAGGACGTTCCCGCTCGTGGCACGGCCGCCCACTACTATTCGGCGCAGAAGGCCGAGGTCGAGGAGTTGCTCTCGGACACGCTCCACGGCAGCCGCACCGCGGCCTACGTGTTCAGACCCTGCATCGTGGCCGGACCACAGGCCCCGCTGCTGATCGACTCGCTGCCCTACACCCAGATCTCAGAGCGTCTTCCGGGTCCGGTCCTGAGCCTGCTCGACGGCGTGCCGATTCTCAGGCCGGTGCTGCCCGATCCGGGCGTGCCGTTCCAGCTCGTGCACCACGACGACGTGGCCAGCGCGATGCGGGCCGGCGTGCTCGGCCGCGGCAAGCCGGGGGTGTACAACCTGGCCGGACCGGGACAGCTGACGGTAAAGCTGCTGGCCGAGGAGCTCGGCTGGTACTCGATCCCGGTACCCGAGCTCGCCGTGGATGCGGTGGCTGAGGCGGTGGGACGGCTGGGGTTTCTCCCAGCCCAGGCACAGTGGATAGCGGCGTTTCGCGAGCCCGTGATCATGAGCACGAGCAAGGCCCGTCGCGAGCTTCGCTGGCGCCCGCGCCACGATGCCCTGCACACGTTGCGCGAGACGATCACGGCCGCACGCATGGACCCCCTGATTCGCTAGGGATGACATAGATGCATCCCCCGTCTACACCGGAGAGGCGCGTGGCGTCCGGGGGCCGTAGGCTACCGGCGCGTGAACGCTGAGAGACCTGAGGACAATCCGCTGAGGCCGAGCCGTGTTGCCGTCGTCACCGACAGCACGCCCTACCTCCCGAGTGCCCTGATCGAGCGCTGGGACATACGCCAGGTCAGCCTGTACGTGGGCTGGGAGGGCGAGCTGCGACCGGAGCACGAGTACGTGGACCTGGACGCCTTCTACGCTCGCCTGCATGCCTCGCCGCAACTGCCCACGACCTCGCAGCCGTCGGTGGGGGACTTCCTCGCCTGCTACCGGCCACTGGTGAGCGAAGGGCGCGATGTGGCCTCGGTGCACATCGCCGGGGGACTGTCGGGCACATGCGAGAGCGCGAGCGAAGCTGCGCGGATCCTGCTCGAGGAGGAGCAGCCGGGCAAGGTGGAGGTGATCGACAGCCAAACTGGAGCAGGCGGCCTCGGCTGCCTGGTGCTCCTAGCTGCCGATGTGGCGGCGCGTGGCGGCTCGCTCGCGAGCGTGGCGGAGGCCGTGCGCGAGGGTCGTAAGACGCTCGACATCTGGTTCTGCCTGGATACGCTCGAGTTCCTTCGCCGCGGCGGGCGAATCGGCGCGGCGCAGGCAATGCTCGGCACCGCCCTGAAGGTCAAGCCGATCCTCACGTTCGGCACGGAGATAGCGCCGGTGGGACGCGTACGCACACACCGCCGCGCGTTCGAGCGCATGGTCGCCTACCTGCAGGAGCTGCACGACCGGGGCGCAACCGACTGGGTCATCCAGCACGCCCAGTCCGCGATCGATGCAGAGCAGCTCGTAGCGGCCGGCACAGCGCTGTTCGGGACCGAGCCCTTGTTCTGCACCGAGGTGGGGCCGGTGCTCGGCGCGCACCTCGGGTCGGGGATGCTCGTCGGCGGGATGACGCGACCGGACCCCTCAGCCCTCGCCGATTAGAGCGGGCTCATCATCACTGCGGTCTCGGTGCGGAACGTCGCCCAGCCCTCCGCGCGTAGGCCCGCTGCGAACTCGTCGAGCTTGCGCCTGTGACCGGTGACCGTGAAAGCGACCTGCGTGCTCAGCAGGTGGGGATGCTCGACGAGCTTGCATTGCAGGCCGAGCTCCCGTGCCCAGGTGCTCATCGTCTGCTCGAACTCCGAGCGAATCATCCTGCCCGAGGTAGCTACCAGCGTGCGCGTCTGCACCTCATCGTCCCGGCGGTCGACTTCATCCTCCCGCTGCTTCTCATCGCCCACGGGCGGAGGCTCGAGCTGCTGCCAGCGATCGTGCTCATCCTCCCAATGGCTCACCCGAACGCTCACCGGCGCGATGCCGTCGAGCGACAGCCTCGCCTCGATCAGCCGGCGGGCCCCGTCCAGCGCAGCTCTGGTGAGGGCATAGGCGAAGATCCGCTTGCCGTCATGGGTGATGACGACCTCGTGCGGCGCCGCACTCTCGATCTCCTCGACAAGGTCCCGCTGCCCGCGCAGATGCTCGACCAGCTCATGCAGGAGGCTGCGATCTCCCCCGGGGGGAAGCTCTGCCTCCAAGCGCCAGTTCTGATCGCCGGAACCCTCGGGAGCCGCCCTCGCCATAGCGCCGGAGGATAGCCAGCCGCGGCTGCGCCCTCGCTGTGGAGCACCGATCCGCTGCGTGCATTCGCTCCTCGCCGGCAGGACCCGCGCCTTGCCGCCCGCTTCACCATCGTGGTTCGCGCCGCTCCCAGATCGGGCTCGCCGGAGCTGAGGCAGGGACCGACGTGCAGGTAGGTGGCATACCGTCCCGCAGGGAGCGCCCCGGCCCGCACCTCATGATCGCCTGAGAAGGAGCTACTACTTGCCGGTGGTGCGGTGCGAAGCGCCACGGGCGTGGCCGGATCGCCCGTGGCCCGCTGCGACCCCGCCGCCGGACGCGCCACGTTTCGGGGATGGCGTTCGGCGCAGCAGGAGCTGCAGCGCACGATCGTCGGGTCCAGCCTCGGCCCTGGCGGTCAACGTCTTCGGGTGTACCGTGCGAAACACGGGTCCTCTGCGGGCGTCCAGGACCGCCAGCCGAACCTTGGTCCGGCTGGGCATGTCGAACACGATCCCATCGAGCGGCGGCCCCTCACCCGCGATCGTCACGAGCTCACCGGCGGTTGCGGAGTCCATGGACGAAGCCTAGCGGGCGTCGCCGGCTCGGAGTGGACCGCGTCCCGACGAGCACCGATGAGAGTCGCCGCGCTGCGCAGTTGTAGACACAACGCATTGAAATGGCAACCAACGGAGGCAACGCATGGATTGGAAACTGGAGCTGATCGTCGTCCCCGCCACTGACGTGGACCGGTCGAAGTCCTTCTACCTGGATCAGGTCGGGTTCGATCTGCTCGTCGACCACAGCGCCGGCGAGGACTTCCGCGTCGTGCAGCTCGTGCCCAGCGGCTCGGACTGCGCGATCGCGGTGATGAAGCAACCCGAACGCGCCGGCAAGGTCCTCGGGCTGCACCTCATCGTCACCGACATCGACGCGGCGCGCAGCGAGCTGCAGGAGCGAGGAGTGGAGGTCACCGAGCTCTACCACTTCGGCGATGGCGGTCAGATGCCCGGACCGGATCCAGACCGCCGCGACTACAACTCGTTCTTTGGCTTCGAGGACCCTGACAGCAACGGGTGGCAGGTGCAGGAGGTCAAGCGCAACCGCACCGATGTCTGATCGCGGGCTCGGCGCCGAGGAGTCGCCGCCCCGCCTGTATCTCGCCCGACCGCTGCTCCTGGCCGGCGCGCTGGGATTGCTTCTGCTGCTGTTCGCCGGCGGCTATGGATACCACCGCGACGAGCTCTACTTCTTGGCGGCGGGGCGGCACTTGGCGTGGAGCTACCCCGACCAGGGCCCGCTGACCCCGCTGATCGCCCACCTGATGCACACACTGGCACCCGGGTCGCTGACGGTGCTGCGCGCACCGGCAGCGCTCATGTCGGCCCTGACCGTGCTGACGAGCAGCTTGATCTGCTTCGAGCTCGGCGGTAACCGGCGCGCTCAAGTGATCGCAGCGGCCTGCACCGCGTGCGCATCGGTTGTGGTCGTCGTGGGGCATCTGCTGAGCACGACGACGTTCGATCTGCTGGCGTGGGCGACGGTCAGCTGGCTGATCGTGCGGGCGCTCCGTACCGGCGATTCGTGGTTGTGGGTTGCCGGGGGCGCCGTCTCAGGGGTCGCCCTGCTGAACAAGCCGCTGATCGCGTTCCTGCTGCTCGCCCTCGGTGCAGGGCTGCTACTGGTTGGGCCCAGGCAGGTGCTGCGTAGCGTATGGCCGTGGGGAGGTCTCCTGCTGGCGCTCGCGTTGTGGTCCCCCTGGCTGGTATGGCAGAGCGAACACGGCTGGCCACAGCTGGAAGTGTCCTCGTCGATCGCAAGCGGCGGGTCCGCCAGCTCGCAGCCGCGGTGGGCGCTGGTGCCGTTCCAGTTCCTGCTCGTGAGTCCCGTGCTGGCGCCCGTGTGGATAGCCGGCCTGATCGCGCCGTGGCGAAACCCTCGTTTGGCCCCCTACAGGCTCTTCGCGGCGGCCTGGCTGGCGCTGGTGGTCGTATTCCTTGTGTCGGGCGGCAAGCCCTACTACCTGGCGGGGCTGTTCCCGGTGCTGCTTGGAGCCGGCGCGATCGATGTGGACCGGTGGTTGGCGAGACGACCCGTATTGCGCGGACGACTGTTGTTCGCCGCCCTGGCGTTGAGTGGACTTGTATCCGCGGTGATAGGGCTGCCGGTGCTGAGCGAACGTCAGCTGGGGCCGGTGCTGGCATTGAACGGAGACGCTGGGGAGACGGTGGGCTGGCCCGCGCTGGTGCGATCCGTCGCGTCGGTGGCGCGGAGCGCGGGACCGAGGACGGTGGTCTTCACCTCGAACTACGGGGAGGCCGGCGCGATCGAGCGCTTCGGGCCCCCGCTCGGGATCGATGTCGCCTACAGCGGCCACAACGGCTTCGCGGAATGGGGCCCGCCGCCGGATCGACGCACACCGGTCGTTGTCGTCGGCCTTGAACCAAACGAGCTGTTGCGCCATTTCGGCGGCTGTCGGCTGGCGGCGCGGATCTCCAACCCGGCCGGCGTTGCCAATCAAGAGCGCGGGGAACCGATCGATCTGTGCCGCGAAACCCGTACACCGTGGTCACAGATGTGGCCCAGCCTCAGGCACCTTGGCTGAACGGGAGCAGTGCGCCGAGCTCAGACGGTCGGGGGACTCGCCGCCCTCAGCGCCGCCAGCACGTTCTCGTCGTGAGTGGCCGGCTTGACCTTCTCGAGCACCTCTGCGACACGCCCATTTGAGTCGATGACGAACGTCGTGCGTTGCACGCCCCAGTAGGTTTTCCCGTACATCGACTTCTCCGCCCACACGCCATAGGACTCGGCCACGGCGTGATCCTCGTCAGCGAGCAGCGGGAAGTTCAAGTCGTACTTCTCGTGGAATTTCTTGACCTTGGCGACAGGGTCGGGGGAAATGCCGAGCACCGGCGCTCCCACCTCGGCATAGTCGGCATGGCGGTCGCGCACGCCACAGGCCTGGGTGGTGCATCCTGGCGTGTCGGCCTTGGGGTAGAAGTAAACGACCACCGGCTGACCTCGGAAGTCGGAGAGCTTGACGGCGCGACCGTCCTGGTCGGGAAGCTCGAAGTCTGGGGCTGTGTCTCCTTGCTCGATCATGGTCTGGATCCTAGCCGGCTCGTGACGATGGATCACGACTCCGTTTCGAGCTCGACCTCGAGGCATGTGAGCGCGTTGTTGCCGGTCGAGACGCGGAGCTCCAGCTCCCGGCTCGCCCAGCGAACTCCCATCTCGCCGAGGGGAGGCTTCGGCTTGTCCGGCCCCCTGCACCGATGGCCAATGCAGTATTCACTAGCAGAATGGCACCATATGCCACCGAGACTGCCGGGCCTCCGCTGTGCACCCAGGCATGGCGGAGCTCGTCCGCGGGCTGCGAAGCCGGGCGCTTGTAGCCGTCGCCACGGACAACATGGCCTGCTTTCTCACTGCCGTGCCAGCGGTCCTCAACGACGTGGCGCCGGTGGACGCGATCCTCTCATCCGCTGAGAGACGAGGGCTGAAGGCCGAGGATCCGCTCACGTTCTTCGCGCCGATGCTCGACGCAATGGGTTTCGCGTTCTCGCACGCGGTCCTGATCGACGACTGCGCGAAGACATGCGCCGTCTTCCGAGCGCTCGGCGGCCGCGCCTATCAGTACACCAGCCTGACCCGGCTGCTCAAGGAGCTGGGGCGCGACCCGGCCACCGCGGTCAGATGGGCAGCACGCGACACCGCCTCGATGATCGGGCAATCAGCTGTCCAGCTCAGGCTGTTCACGGACTCAACCGTGTGAGGCTGCCCAATCGGCTGGCAACGGTCCCATGCATAGGACTCGCGTCGGGGCCACAGGCACGCGGCTGTCCCAAGGGTCCCGAAGTGTGTCCGCTACCCGGCTGTCAGGCTTGAGGAGACCGGCCAGAGCGGTCGATGAGGAGCTATGCGTCCGCGCGATAGGTCTGGGGGGCCGCTGCGGGGCCTGGCGCTGACGCGGCAGGTGGCGCTTTTGAGCCTTGTCCCGATTGTTGCGCTGGGGTTCGTTCTAGCACGGGTGCTTCAGGCGCAGGTTGTCTCCCGCGCCTTGAGTGATGCCGATCAGTCGGCGCAGCTGATTGCCCGCATCGGGATCCAGCCCCGGCTCACACCCCGCGACTTGCACTATGGCTTGAGTGCGGCCGGTGTGCGGAGCCTGGATGATCAGTTGCGGGCGCGGTCGGTGACGCAGGATCTCGCGCGGATCAAGATCTGGAACACGAAGGACCAGGTGATCTACTCCGACGATCACAGCCTGATTGGTCGCACGCTCGCTCCGAGCGAGGATCTGTCGAACGCTTTGGCGGGGCGCCCCAACGATGCAGAGGTGGTGAGTCCCAGCAGGCAAACGGAGACTGCCAGCGAGGTTGGGCTGGGGCAACTCGTAGAGGTGTATGTGCCGCTGCGCTTCGCGGCCTCTGGTCCGCCGGCCGGGGTGTTTGAGATCTATCTGAGCTACCGGCCGATCGCGGGGGCGCTCACGCGCAACAAGCGAATGATCGCTCTGCTGATCGCAATTGGGCTGGCACTCCTTTGGTCGATCCTCTATCGCATCGTCGCCCGAGCTTCGCGCCGGCTACGAGAACAGGCCCATGAGAACGATCTGCTCGCACGCTATGACCAGCTCACCGAGCTGCCCAACCGGACGCTGTTCATCGAAGCGATCGAGGATGCAGCCGAGCACAACAAGCGTCGAGCAGACACGTTTGCCGTGCTGCTGATCGACATCGATCGATTCACGGAGATCAACAACACTCTCGGCAGTGCAAACGGGGATCTCGTTCTCTGCGAGGTTGCTCGTCGTCTTCGCGATGGTGCGCCAGACGATGCGCTGGTTGCTCGCCTCGCCGGCGATGGATATGCAGTCCTCGTCCACGGCGCGCAAGGCGTTCCCGACGCACTGGGCACAGCAGCTGCGATCCAGGCCGGCTTTGAGCCCACGATCGTGCTTGACGGCGTTGAGGTCAGCGTTGAGGCGAGCATCGGCATCGCAGTGATGGGCGAGCACGCCAGCTCACCGAACGCCCTGCTGGCACGCGCCGACACAGCACTGGCCCACGCCAGATCGCACCACAGCGCGATCGAGGTGTACTCCCCGGAGCTGGACCAGTTCGATGCCCTGCGATTGGCGCTGCTCAGCGAAGTCCGCGGCGCCCTGGGACGTGGTGAGTTCGTCCTCGAGTACCAGCCCCAGATCGAGCTGCCTGGCGGACGCATCACGGGCGTCGAGGCGCTGGTGCGTTGGCGCCACCCTGAGCGTGGTGTGCTCGCTCCCCCGCGGTTCATCCCGCTGATCGAGCAGACGGCGCTCATCGGGCCGCTCACCCTGGCGCTGATCGACCAGGCCCTCGCCCAGCTCGTAACCTGGCAGGAGCTCGGGATCGACATTCAGATGTCGGTCAACCTCTCCGCCCGCAACCTCATCGACACGGAGCTGCCGCGGCAGATCGGAGAGATCCTGGAGGGCCATGGCGTGCCGCCCGACAGGCTCGTGGTGGAGGTGACCGAGAGCGCGGCGATGGACGATCCACATCGGGCAGTAGCGGTGCTCGCGGCGTTGCGGGCCACCGGCATCGGCGTATCGATAGACGACTTCGGGACGGGTAACGCCTCGATCGAGTACCTCGCCAAGCTGCCGGCCAGCGAGATCAAGATCGACCGGTCGTTCATCACCGACATCCTCAAGGACACACGCTCTGAGGCAATTGTCCGGTCGACAATCGACCTGGCTCGCAACCTCGGACTCGATGTCGTCGCGGAGGGCATCGAGACCGAAGCAGTCCTGCACCATCTAACCACGCTCGGCTGCGACACCGCGCAGGGGTACTTCATCTCGCGACCACAGCCACCGGAGCAGCTCACGGCGATGCTCAGCGGATGGCGCGAGGCCCGACCGGGTCTCGCCACCAAGAGCAGAGCCGTATCCAAGCTCACTCGCGTCTGACTCGGCCGCCAACCGTCTGGTGGTCGGCCGTGCGCGGCACGCAGCCGATGGGAAGGAATCCTGCGGGCGCGGAGTCCATGCAGGTGGGGCACAAGAAGCTGTGCACTGAGGGCCGCCGAAAGCCGGGGGAGGCGAGATGCCTCTCCGGTGAGCGCAAGTTGCTTCGTCCAGATACCGAACTACAGGAGAACACTCCCCGTGCCAAGATCGTCAATCCTTGCCCTCGCAGGCCTAGCCGTTGCCCTCGCTGGGTGCGGCAGCTCCAGCAAGGCCGGCAGTTCGGGCTCGACAACGGCCGCGGCGAGCGCCCCCGCGACCACGAGCGCCAGCTCTTCTCCCTTTCTGGCGAATCTGGGGGCTGTCAGCAGGGTCGCCTCGACGGTCCCGGCCAACGGCGATGTGAATCCGTATGGCATCGCGCTGGTTCCCACCAGCGTGGGCAGGCTCCGGGCGGGTGAGATGCTGATCAGCAACTTCAACGCCAAGGAAAGTGCGAAGGAGACCGGTCAGGGCACCGGTACGACGATCGTGCAGGTCTCGAGCGCCGGGAAGGTCTCCCCCTTTGCGGGGATCGATGCCAAGACCCTTCCCGGCCCATGCCCAGGCGGCGTCGGGCTGACGACGGCGCTGAACATCCTGCCGGGCGGCTACGTCATCGTGGGCAGCCTGCCAACGACCAACGGCAAGACGGCGACCGCGAAGTATGGCTGCCTGATCGTGCTCGACAGCGAAGGCAAGCCGGTCGAGACGATCGCCAGCAAGAACATCCAGGGCCCGTGGGACTCGACCGCTAAGAGCGAAGGCTCCAAGACCATGCTGTTCGTCAGTAACGCGCTCAATGGCGGTGCCGCGAAGGGAATCAAAACGATCGACAACTCGACCGTGCTGCGGATCGAACTGGAATCCGGCGAACACCAGGCGCCGAAGGTGCTGAGCGAAACGGTGATCGCCAAGGGCATCCCCTGGATTGATTCGGCAGAAGCCCTCGTGCTCGGCCCGACCGGGCTCGCACTCGCCTCCGACGGGACGCTGTATGTCGCCTCGACGGAAGACAGCAGGATCCTCGCGATCTCCGAAGCAACGACGCGCACCACCGCGGCCGCGAAGGGCGGAACCGTCCTCACCGAAGGCGGCCACCTCAAGGAACCGCTCGGCATGGTGCTCGCACCGAACGGCAACATCATCACGAGCAACGGCGGCGACGGGAACATGGTCGAAACCACACCCGCCGGCCAGCAGATAGCCGTGCGGACCGCCGATAAGAAGACCGGAGCCGGATCCCTTTTCGGCCTGGTGATCGCCCCAGGAGAAAAGGGCGTCTACTTCGTAGACGACGGCGAGAACACGCTCAACCTCCTGCACGAAGGCCAGCCGGCCACACCAACCACATCAAGCACCGCAGCAACCTCGACCGCGCCGAACGAATAGACGCCGCGACCAAGTGCTCGGGCGCCACAGGGTTGATGCCCTACGTGCTACCCTACGTTGGTGACGATGCGAAAGACAAGCGTGTATCTCGACGAGCGTCTCGCCGTGCGCCTCGCAACGCTCGCGCGAGCAGAGGGCCGCTCCCAGGCTGAGATCCTGCGGGAAGCAGTCGAGACCTATGAGCCACGCGGACGACGGGACCGTAACTTCGCGCTCGCCGGGATTGGCCGTGGCAATGGATCCTCGATCGCCGACGTCCCCGATGAGGATCTGCTCGAGGGCTTCGGCGAGTGACGGTAATAGTGGACGCCGCGCCACTGGTGGCGCTCGGCGACGCCAATGACCGCCTCTTTCCGAGAATCGAGCATCTCCTGAAGACCATCGACGGCCCACTCGTGATCCCCGCGCCCGTGACAGCCGAGGTCGACTATCTACTCGGTCAGCGTCTCGGCCGCAAAGCTCAGAGCAGCTTCATTGCTGACCTGGCCGCAGGACGCTTCACGGTCGCCGGCCTGGAGCGCGAGGATTACGCCACAGTGCAAGAGATCGACGCACGCTACTCCGACCTCGGGCTCGGGCTGGCTGACTGCTCAATCGTCGTGCTGGCCCATCGCTTCAAAACCACGCATATCGTCAGCTTCGACGAAAGGCACTTCCGCGCCGTCAGCCCCCTCCAAGGCAGCGTCTTCACCATGCTCCCCGCAGACGACTGAACGCCCCTGGGAGGGTCACAGAGGCGCTGCTGGAGCTCGTTCCGAGAGGCCGCGTACTCGCGCCCTACCCACCCGCAGGATGTCGCTGCGTTCGTGCGCACGTCGATCCTCGCCGCCCACCTCGATTGCCTGCCGGAGGACCAGCGCGAGGCGTTCGCCGGCATGGTGACGGCCGCCGTGCGCCCGCCTCTGGACTACGTTCGCCTGAACGTCTCAGCTGTGCGGGGCCCAGGCTGAGCCCCGACGCTCGCGGTCGCGCTCAGCGCAACAGCCGCGAGAGCCGACGGTCCTTGAGCACGCGACCCTCCGTTTGGCAGGTGGGGCAGTAGGCGATCACGTAGTCCTCGAAGTGGACGGCCTCGAGCGTGGTTGCACAGCGCGGACAGGGCTCGCCCTGGTGGCGGTGGACCTGCAGCGGCAGCGGCAGCTTGTCGGGGATGGGCAGGCTGACGGCCTCCTGGTAGTAGGCGATCGCCCCGCCGAGGGTTTCGATTACGGCCTCGCGTAGGCGCTCTGCCTCGCCCTCGTCGAGGTCGACGCCGCGCTTGTAGGGAGAGAGCATTGCCTGCCACACGATCTCATCGACCCACGAGCGTCCGATGCCGGAGATCGTGCGCTGGTCTCGCAGCAGCGTGTGCAGTGGGCGGGGTGCGCTCAGCAGCTCTTTCAGGGGCGGCGGATCGGGCCACGCTTCGGGGCCGAGCGTGACCAGAGCCTCGTCCTGCTCGAGCTCGGCGGCGGGCAGAAGCTTGACCCAGGCTGCCTGCTTGGAGCCGAACTCGCGCAGGCGCAGCTCGCGCTCGCCGTCGACGCGCACGAGCAGGCGGGAGGTGCGATCGCGAGGGCCGGCGGCCTTGTCATAGAGCTGGAGCCTGGCCGCCGACATCAGGTGCATGAGCAGCGCCAGGCCGCTGTCGGTCTCGAGGATCAGGTGCTTGCCGCGTCGACGCACGCCGGCGATCCGCTGCCCCTCCAGCGCCGAGAGCGGCGGCTGGAAGGTCTTCAGGGCGTTGATGCCCGGCGCGCGGGCGGACTCGATCTGGGCGCCCTCGAGGGCCGCGCCGAGCAGACGCGCGGTGATCTCGACCTCGGGCAGCTCTGGCATCGCCTCATCGTAGGGCGATGCCAGAGCTCAACTGCCCGTTAGTGCGCTTCTATTGGAGGGCCTTCGTATTTCCCGCCCGTGGGGCTGACCCAGCGCACGCGCCAGTACTGCCCACGGGTGGACGAGCTGAGAGCCCAGTAGCCGCTGGCGTTGGTCGTGACGGTCTTCAGCGTGCGGTACTTCTTCGACCCCTTGGCCCGCACGAGCACGGTCACCTTGGTGGCGCCTGTGGCGGGGCGCACGAGCCCCCACAGGGAGTAGCCGTGGCCGTGCTTGGAGACGGTCAGCGGAATTGGCCAGCCGAAGTAGAGCGGCTTGCGCGCTCCGCTCACGTACTCGAGACCGGTCTGGAAGCCGACGCTGCCGCCATGGACGCTAGCCCCGGGCGCGCCACCGAGCGGATCGTCTTTGAGCAGGTACTGGGAGAACGCCGCCACCCGCGGGTTCGACCAGGCGATGTGCTCGGCCATGGCGTCGTATTCGGCCTGCTTGGCCGCCGACACGCCGAGCTGCTTGTTGGGCTTGCTCTGGACCCCGAACTCGGTGAGGTAGATGGGGACGCCGCCGGGGATGGCGTGGGCGCGCGCGGCTGCGTTGAGCGCGTTTGACAGGCGCGAGAGCGCACCGATCATCACGTCGTCCTTTTCCGGTGGCACGTAGGTGGGAGCGACGGCGATCGTGTAGGCGTGGTGGGCGTAGCCGGTCATCTGCAGCTCGCCACAGGAGCCGGCCTTCTTGTAGTGCGCGTTCAGGCACAGCGCTTCGCGGAAGAACTCCAGGGGCGCGACGTCGTGCTGCAGCGCTTTGGATTTTTCCTTGCGCAGCAGCGACTTGACGCTGTCGTAGCCGGTCGGGGCCGTCTCGCCAAAGAGCACGCGCGGATGCGCAAGGCCGCCGGCCTGGAGGCCTTCGTAGCCGGCCTGGTAGAGCCCGCGGTAGATGCGCGGGGAGGCCGGTGTCCCATTGGAGTTCCACTGCGGGAGCAGGAACGCGGGATGGTTGGGCTCGTTCCAGATCGAGAACAGGGAGACCGTCGAGCCGTAGTGGCGGGCCACCGCCGTCATGAATTCCTGGAAGTCTTTGTCGTCGGGACGGGTGACGTAGGGAGCTGCCTTGTTCGAGGTGGCCCAGCGCGGCACGGGAGAGGTGATCGTGAGCAGGACCGGCCAGTGCAGGCGGTTGGCTTCGGCGATCACAGCGTCGTATTCGCCCCAGGCGTAGAGGCCGGGGTTGGTCGCTTCGAAGCTCGGCTTGGTGGCGCTGTTGGCGGCGGGCGCGACATCGGCCCAGCTGAGCTCCACCCGTAGCGCTTTGACGCCGAGCGACTGCAGCTGGGAGATCCACTGGGGGCGGGTCTTGGCTTCGAGCAGGTCCTGAGAGCCCTCGAAGAAGGTGATCTGGCTGTGGGAGGCGAGTGCCTGGCCGGTGGCAGCGGTGGCCAGCAGCAGGGCGCAGGAGGACAGGGTGAGGAGAAGTTTGCGGATTCTGGACATAGTCGCTAGAGACACCTCAGCGCAGAGAAGGTTGCGGTCTTTGTACGGTTCGGGCAGTGAGCGCTCCGATCGCACCGGACGACATCGTCCAGACCCCGGCGGACGGGGAGGCTAACAGCCGCCCCCCACTACTCGTGATCGAGCCGCTGCAGGCGTTCCTGGACGAGCACGGCATTGGCGCGGGCGAGATCCGCGCGACGCCAATCGGCGAGGGCCATTCCAATGTCACGTATTTGATCGAGCGCGCTGGTGCTGAGGTGGTGCTGCGCCGTCCCCCCCGCCCCCCGCTCCCCCCGAGCGCCCACGACGTGCTGCGCGAGGCACGACTGCTGCGAGCGCTTGCGCCCACGCCCGCCCGTGTCCCCGAGGTGTTGGCGGTGTGCCCTGAGCCGGAGGTGATCGGCGCCCCCTTCTACGTGATGCAGAGGGTCCCCGGCGAGGTGATCGTGTCGAGCGTGCCCGAGTCCCTCGACGAGCCCGAGCAGCGGCGACGGATCGGCGAGGAACTGATCGACTCGCTCGTGGAGATCCATGCGGTCGACTGGCGGGCGGCGGGACTGGAGGGCTTTGGCAAGCCCACGGGCTACCTGGAGCGCCAGCTGCGCCGCTTTGGCGGCCTGTGGGAGCTCAACAAGACGCGTGAGATCCCGGCTGTCGAGGAGGTGGGGCGGTGGCTGGGCGAGCATCTGCCGAGCTCTGGAGCGGCGACGATCGTCCACGGCGACTATCGCCTCGGCAACACCCTGTTCGCGGCCGATCGGCCCGCGCGACTGGAGGCGGTGCTCGACTGGGAGATGGCCACGATCGGCGACCCGCTGGCCGACGTGGGCTACCTGTGCATGATGTGGAGCGAGGCGGGAGACCCGACGGACGGACTGCGCGAGCACCTCGGCAAGGTCACACGCGCCGAGGGCTTCCCCACACGCGCCGAGCTGATCGCCCGCTACGAGCAGCGCTCGGGGCGCTCGATGAGCGACGTGCGCTGGTACACGACGCTGGCGCTGTGGAAGAGCGTGGTGTTCATGGAGGGCAACTACAAGCGCGCCATTGCCGGCACCACCGACGACCCCTATCTGAAGCAGTTCGGCGAGGGCGTGCTCGAGCTCGCGAGCCAAGCCCAGCAGGTGGCCCATGGCGCCTGAGCAGCAGGGCGATGAGCCGAGGCACCGCCGGGGGCTCTTGATCGACTGGGGCGGGGTGCTCACGAGCAACCTGTTCGCCTCCTTCCACGCCTACTGCCTGGAGTCGGGCATCGACCCGGCGTCGCTGATGGGGATCTTCCGCCGCGACCCTGCGGCGCGGGAGCTGCTGGTCGCGCTGGAGACGGGCCAGTTGAACGAGCAGCAGTTCGAGGTCAAGTTCGCCGAGCTCCTCGAAATCGAGTCGGAGGGCCTCGTCGACGGACTGTTCGCCGGCGTGCAGCCCGACGTGGAGATGGTCGATGCGGTCCGTCGCGCCCACGCCGCCGGCATCCACACGGCGCTCGTGTCCAACTCGTGGGGCGTGCACCGCTACCCCCACGACATCTTCGAGGAGCTGTTCGACGGCGTGGTCATCTCGGGTGAGGAGGGCATCCGCAAGCCGGCGCTGCGCATGTACGAGCTGGGCGCCGAGCGCGCCGGCGTACCGGCCGATCAGTGCGTGTTCGTGGACGACCTGCCCCACAACCTCACGCCCGCCGAGGAGCTCGGCATGGCCACCGTCCACCACACCGACGCGGCGAGCACCATCCCCCAGCTCGAACGCCTGCTGGGGGTTCCCCTGTCGAAGGGCAGGGAGCCGGAGGCCACCACACGCTAGAGCGGCAGCTCTGCTCATGCTGGGAGCGGATGCAGCCGATAGATGACCATGGCCTCCCCCGTGGCCGATGGAACCCGTGGGCGCCCAGTGGCGCCCGATGCGACGCTCGTCACCGGCTACGAGCACGGTCTGATGGCCAAGGCGCTGTCGGCGCTGTTCGCGGCGGGAGCGACTCTGGCGCTGTTGACGGTGGCGCTGCCGCACTCGCAGGGGGCCAGCACGCCGGGACTGCTGGCGATCATTGGCGGCGCCTACCTCGTGGCCGCCCTGCTCTTCGCCGGGGCGGCGCGCCTGCCGGGCGCGATCCTGCCACCGGCCCTGGCCTGCGGGACGGCCTTGATCACGGGCGTGGCCTACTTCTCCGGGGAGAGCCCCAGCCCGCTCGTCTTCTTCTACCTGTGGATCTTCCTCTACTCCGCCTACTTCTTCACCCTCGGGGAGATGACGGCGCAGCTCCTGTTCGTGGGCCTGGCCTATGGCGCCCTGCTGATCGCCCGCCCGCCGGCCGGCGGCATCGCGGCATGGTGGTTCGTGGGGATGGGCACCATGGCCGTGGCGGGAGTACTCGTGCGGGTGATGCGCGGCCGCACCGAGCGGCTGATCGCCAGGCTCTCTGACGCGGCCCGAACGGATCCTCTGACGAATCTGTTCAACAGGCGCAGCTTCCGTGAACTGCTCGACCTGGAGCTGGCCCGGGCGCGGCGGGCCGATACGCGAATGACGCTGCTGATCGGCGACCTCGACCACTTCAAGGAAGTCAACGACCGTTCCGGGCACCATGTGGGAGACGCGGTCCTGCAGCGGGTTGGGCGTCTGCTGGAGCGCAACGGGCGGGAGATCGACTGCGTGGCACGTGTGGGGGGAGAGGAGTTCGCCCTTGCGCTGCCCGACACGGACGAGCACGGAGCCTTTGTTATCGCGGAGCGTCTGCGGGGCGCCCTGCAAGAGGAGTTCGCCGCTGATGTGGTGCCGATCACGATCAGCTTCGGGATCGCCAGCTACCCGCTGCACGGGGAGACGGCCGCCTCGCTCGTGCGAGCGGCCGACGAGGCAATGTACGTGGCCAAGGAAAACGGCCGCAACCGGACCGTCATCCACGGTCCGGGAATGCGCGAGTCAATGGCCACGGATGACACCAGGGACATAGCGGCTGAGCGCTTCCTGGCGGTGATCATCGACCTGGCCGAGGCCGTGGATCTACGCTTCAGCGGCAGCGCCCGTCACTCCGAGACGGTGGGGCGGTATGCCGCCATGATGGCCCGTGAGCTCGGCCTGGGAGAGCAGCGTGCGAGCCGCGTGCGCTTAGCGGGACTGCTGCATGACATCGGCAAGGTGGGAATACCGGACACCATCTTGAAGAAGCCTGAGAAGCTCACAGACACGGAGCGTCGGCTGATCGAGCAGCACCCGGATCTGGGTGCGCAGATCCTCGAGCATCCGAGCCTTGCGGACGTTCGACTGTGGGTGGGCGCCCACCACGAGCGCCCCGACGGGAGGGGCTATCCGCTTGGGCGCTCCGGCGAGGAGATCCCCCTGGAGGCTCGCATCATCGCTGTGGCGGACGCCTACGAGGCGATGACGAGCGACCGCCCCTACCGGCCCGCCCTCAGCCCGAGTGCCGCCGCCGCCGAGCTGAGGCGCCACGCCGGCGCCCAGTTCGACCGCCTCGTGGTCGACACCCTGCTGTCGCTGATCGACCGTGAGGCGCGCCGCGCAGAGACGGCCCTCACCCCCGCTTAGCGGCTGTCCTAGGCGCGCTTGCCGCGGCCGTACATGAACTTGAACACGCTACCGAGCAGCCGCGAGGTGCGGGACTTGTAGGGGTACATGAAGAGTTCCTTCTTCATGGCGAGCTTGGTCACGACGATGGCCTGCTGGGAGCAGTACTTGCGAATTCCGCCGGCGCCGTGGCGAGAGCCGAGGCCGGAGGCCTTGGCGCCGCCCATGGGCAACTCGAGCACGGTGTAGTTGATCATGGCGTCGTTGACGTTGGCGGCGCCCGACTCCAGACGCCGGGCGACTGCCTCGCCGCGGGCGGTGTCCTTGGAGAAGACGGAGGCGCCGAGGCCGTAGGGGGAGTCGTTGGCCAGACGCACGGCCTCATCGGCGTCGGCGACCTTCATGATGGGAAGGGTGGGCCCGAAGGTCTCCTCGGTCATGCACTTCATGGTGTGGTCGACGTCGACGAGCACGGTGGGCTCGTAGAAGCGCCCCGCGCCTGGAGCCTCCTGGCCGCCGGTGAGCACACGAGCGCCCTTCTGGAGGGCGTCGGCCACGTGATCCTTGATGATGTCGAGCTGGGGCGGGAAGGTGATGGCGCCAATCTCAACGGAGCCGAAGCCCTCGGGCTTGCCCACGCGCAGGGCGGATACTTTCTCGTTGACTTTGGCCACGAACTCGTCGTAGACGGGCTCCTCGACGTAGACGCGCTCGATGGAGATGCACGTCTGGCCGGCGTTCTGCATGGAGTAGTAGGTGGCGAAGTTGGCCGCGCGCTCGAGGTCGGCGTCTGAGAGCACGATCATGGGGTCCTTGCCCCCGAGCTCGAGCGAGGCGGGGATGAGGCGCCGGGCGGCAGCTTCGGCGACCTTGGTGCCGGTCCTGGTGGAGCCTGTGAACATGATCATGTCGACGTGCTCGATGAGCGCTGCGCCGGTGGCGCCGCGGCCGGTGGCGATCTGCAGGACGCTCTCGGGCAGACCGCACTCGCGCAGGCCATCGGCCAGCAGCAGGGACGTCAGCGGGGTGACCTCGGAGGGCTTGAGGATCACGCTGTTGCCGGCCATCAGCGCGGGGATGCAGTCGCCGAAGGAGTTCGTCAGGGGGTAGTTCCACGGCCCGATCACGCCGATCAGTCCGAGGGGTTTGTAGCGGAGGATCAGCTTCTTGCCCTTGACGAGCACCTGGCTGGACTTGACGGCCTCGTCGGCGAGGTAGTCGGGACCCTGCTTGGCCCAGAAGCCGAAGGCGTTGCCCGCGTAGAGGATCTCGGCCAGCTGGGCGTCCTCGTAGGTCTTGCCGGTCTCCGAGACGATCGTCTCGATGACGCGTTCTGAGTTGTCCATCAGCCACTTCTGGGCGCGCAGGAGCACACGGGCACGTCCGTCGAAGCCGTAGGCCTCCCACTCGCCCTGCGCGGCCCGGCCGCGAGCGGCCATGTCGGCCACTGCCTCGGGGCTGAGGTCGGGCACCGTGGCGATGATCTCGCCCGTGGCGGGGTTCTCGACGGGGATGGACTCGCCCGCATCTGATTGGCGGCTGCTCGGCTGGAGTATCTCTTCCTCGACGTGCTGCTCGACGCTGGCCATCTTCACTCTCCCCTGCTGGTTTGCCTGTGCTCGTAACAGAAGAGACTACTCCGCTTGCGCGAATTATCTGGCTGAGGAACCAATTCGCCCAGCCGCCGGCGCTTCGCGTGCGGCTGCCCTGGCCACGACTGTGACGCGAGCGCCGCGATGGGGCGTGACGGTGAACCTGCGCCAGCGCACGGGCCGCTCGGGCGGATCGCCGGCCACTTGCAACTGCACCCGTTGGAGCGTGGCGCGGAGGATGGCCTTGATCTCCATCATGGCAAAGCTCGCACCGACGCAACGCCGGACCCCGCCGCCGAAGGGGATGAGGGCGTAGGGCGGCGTCGGGCGGTCGAGGAAGCGCTCGGGTAGGAACTCATCGGGGCGCTCATGTGCATCTGAGGAGTGCACGCCGAGAATCGACGCGGCCACGGGGGTCCCGGCGGGGATGGTGTAGCCGCCGCAGTCGGTGCTCCTCGTGAGGCTGCGCACGGCCTGGTCGATCACTGGACGCGTCCTCAGCGTCTCGTTGACAACCGCCTCGAGGTATGCCTCGCCGCCGTCATTGGCGATCTCCTCGTGCAGGCGCTCGAGGCAGGCGGGGTTGTGCACGAGGCGCTCGAAGCACCAGGCGAGCGTGGCGGCGGTGGTCTCGTGCCCGGCGACGAGCAGCGTCATGACCTGGTCGCGGAGCTCGTCGTCGCTGAGCGGCGCGTCACGATCATCTGCGGCCCCGATGAGCATGGCGAGCACGTCCTCGCGTCCATCGGGCTCGGCGCGGTGCGCGGCGATCTCCTCGTCAAGCAGCCTGCTGACCTCGCGCCGAGCGGCGATCCAGGGCAGCTGCGAGCCGAGCGCGCTCCGGGCCAGTCCCGGCAGCGCCCCCTCGGCCCAGAAGGCGAACAGGTTGGCACCTGCGACCCGGGGGAGCAGTGCACGCAGCCGCTCGCGCCGCTGCTCGTCGCACACGCCGATCACAGCCTGGAGGATCACCTCGAGCGTGATCGCCTGCATGCGGGGATGCACAGCGAACGGCCTGCCCACCGGCCACGCCTCGACCTCGGCAGCGGTGAGCGATGCGATGAGATCGCCATGGCTGCGGACGGCCTCGCCGTGGAACGGGGGGAGCAGCATGCGGCGCACGCGCATGTGCTCCTCGCCGTCGAGCACGAGCACTGAGCTCGCTCCGGCGGGCGCCTCGAGGAACCGGGCGTTGGCCTCTCCGGCCCGCCACACGTCGGGATCGCCGGTGAACACCTGCTTGATCAGCTCGGGATCGAAGACCGAGACGACCGTTCCCATGCCTGCGATCCGCAACGTGACCAGCCCGTCGAAGCTGCGCAGGCAGTAGGCGGTGAAGCGCTCTGCGAAGAAGACCCCGAGCAGCGTCTGGAGCACCATCGGCCAGCGCGGCCCGGGCGGCAGGTGCTCATGAGCCGCGGTTGACGGGCCCGCTCGAGCTGCGAGGGCTGATATCCGCTCGGACACCTCTGGTGAGCCTACGCATTTGTTCGAGCAGGTGAGGGTCGGTGCATGCACCGACCCCTGAGATGCGCATGCGCATCTCACAGATGGGCCACATGTGGCCCATCCCGGGGGCGCACATGTGCGCCCCCGCGGTCGGCGCATGCGCCGACCGAACAGCTCAACAACTGCTCGCGGCTCTACTGGGAGAGCTCGATGGTGGCGATGCCGATCGGCTCTGTGGGTGCGTCGCGCCCATCGGTGGGCGCAGCCTCGAGCTTGTCCACCACGTCCATACCCTCGGTGACCTGGCCGAAGACGGTGTGCTTGCCGTCGAGCCATGAGGCGGCCTCGGTGGTGACGATGAAGAACTGCGAGCCGTTGGTGTCGGGGCCGGCGTTGGCCATGGCGAGCGCTCCGCGCACGATCTTGTGCGGGTTGATCTCGTCCTCGAAGGTGTAGCCGGGACCGCCTGTGCCGGTGCCCAGCGGACAGCCACCCTGGATCATGAAGTCTTTGATCACGCGGTGGAAGGTGAGCCCGTCGTAGAAGCCCTCGGCGGCGAGCTTGCGGAAGTTCTCAACTGTTTTCGGGGCGTCCGCGTCGAACAGCTCGAAGACGATCGGGCCCTCTGTGGTTTGCATCGTGGCTGTGGACATGCTGGCCTTCCCTCGTTCTGGTCGCAGTGGGAGGGGCACGATAGCGTCACCGGCGTCTATTGCGGGGTTGCTCGGCGCCCTTCAGAGTCAGGCAGCGGGATGATGGCGATGCCCTCGCTCCCAGCCACGCGCAGCAGCGGCTCGTCGGAGCTCGCGATGCGCCCCCCGGGTGGAGCGCTGGCCACGAGCACAGCGTCTGCGAGCGAGATCGGGCAACGGGAGCGATGGTAATGAGCAGCACGGATCTCGCCCGCCCGCCAGGCTTGAGCGGGTTCGAGCTCAACCAGCGTCAGGCTCTTTACCAATAGGCCCTCGATGACCGGTCGTGTTCGCTCGATGCCGAGGTCGTAGCGACGCTTGAGTCGGTCTACAGCCTCGGCAAGGTTGAGGGTGGTCATGGCAACGCCGTCGTTCAGCATCATCTGCACCTCGCCGGCGGCGGGCTCAGCCCCGAGCAGGGCGATGAGCGCCGAGGCGTCGATCAGGGTTTGCGGCCCAAACTCGCCCGCGTCAGCGGCGGCTGTGATCTTGGACCTCCAGTTCCTCCTCGCGATCCAGGCGCTTCGCCTCCTCCGAGCCGAGCCCACCGATCTCAGTTGCGAATGCTCCTACGGCTGCGGCCACAGGATCGTCCGGAACCGGGCGCAGCACTACATGATCGCCGAGATCTTCAGCAAGGACTGCTCGGGTACGCCACCGCTTGCGCACCGCCGCCGGGACAGACACTTGTCCCCCGCTCGATATTACAAGACGTTTCGTCATGGCCATGGTAGTTTATCATGGCCACTTCGTCGCGACCCTCCCCGCGGCTCTGCGCTACTGCGCTCCCACCCGCTGAAGGCTCAGCTCCCGGCCACGCACCTCGTGCCCGTCGAGAGCCTCGATCACGCGCTCGGCCTCGTCGCCGGGCACGGACAGGAAGGAGAAGCGCTCGAGCACCAGCACGTCGCGCACAGCCTCGCCGTCGAGGCCTGTGGAGGAGGTGACCGCAGCGACGATGTCGGCCACGCGCAGCCCGGCCGCACGACCGCCGCCGAGCACCAGCTTCACATAGGGCTCCTGCTTGTCCTGTCTGGAGATGCGGGGCTTGGAGTGGCGGCGCGGGCGCTCGCGCACCGGTGTGGGGTCCGCCTGGGCGCCCTTGCTCCACTGCGCGATCGAGGTGCCGATGTGGCGTTCGATCGCCTCCAGCTCGCGCTTCTGGCGGTCCTCCACAAAGGTGATCGCGCGCCCCGAGCGCCCCACTCGGCCGGTGCGCCCGATGCGGTGCACGTAGGTGTCGGGCGAGGTAGGAACGTCGTAGTTGATCACGTGCGTCACCGTCGAGATGTCAAGGCCCCTGGCGGCCACGTCGGTGGCCACGAGGATGGGCACGCGCCCGCCCTTGAACGCCAGCATCACCCCGTCGCGCGAGCCCTGGGACATATCGCCGTGCAACGCCCTGGCGTTCATCCCACGGTCGCGCAAGATCTTGAACAGCTGCTCGCAGCGGATCTTGGTGCGCACGAACACGATCGCCTGCTCCGGAGCCTCGGCGCTCAGCACCTCGACGAGCTTGTCGGCCTTGGCCTTCGTCTCCACCGGGAGCTGGAACTGCGCCACCGTGTCGATGGTGAGCGTCTCGGCCTCGACCTTGACGATCTCCGGGTCGTACATGTAGCGGTCTGCGAGTTTGCGGATCGGGGGCGGCATCGTGGCCGAGAACAGCGCCGTCTGGCGACTCGACGGCGTCAGCGAGAGGATCTTCTCGACGTCCTCCAGGAAGCCCAGGTCCAGCATCTCATCCGCCTCGTCGAGCACCAGGAAGCGGCAGTCGTGCAGCACCAGCGAGTGGCGCGAGATCAAATCGAGCACGCGTCCCACGGTGCCGACCACGACGTGGCCTCCGGCGCGCAGCTGCGCCTGCTGGGTGCGGATGGGGGCGCCGCCGAACACAGCCACCACGTCGATCCCCGAGTGCGCGCCATAGGTGCGAAGGGCCTGCGTCACCTGGATGCACAGCTCGCGCGTGGGTGTCAGCACCAGCGCCTGCACCGAGGACTCCTCCGGGTCGATGTACTCCATGATCGGCAGCCCGAACGCGGCCGTCTTGCCCGTGCCCGTCTGAGCCTGCCCGATCACGTCGCGGCCCTGCAGCAGCGAGGGGATCGCCTGCTCCTGGATTGGGCTCGGCGACTCGTAGCCCACATCGCTCAGCGCTTGGAGAGTTGACTCGGAGAGACCGAGCTCGGCAAATGACTTTGTCATGACGGTGGTGATGAGAGCTTAGGCGGCCGGGTCGAGCAGCAGCTTGCCGGTCGTCCGTCGCTCGCGCAGGTCGATCTGGGCCTGGGCGGCCTGATCGAGTGGGTAAGTGTTGCCGACGACCGCTTTCAGCTCGCCGCGGGCAGCACGGGCGAAGAGGTCGGCCAGGGCCTCGGCGAACATGCCCGAGCGCCCGAGGCAGTGGAAGAGGTAGAAGCCCACCACGGCGCGCGAGTGGCGCAGCAGCGAGCCCGTGGGCACCTGGTTCGGCTCGTTGGTCGCGATCCCGTAGGCCACGATCCGGCCAAACGGCGCGAGCGCCTTGTAGGAGGCATCGAACACCGCGCCACCGGACATCTCGAAGACGACGTCCACGGGCCGGCCCTCGTTGGCCTCGATCAGGCGCTCGGTCAGACCCTCGGCGGCGGGGTCCACAGCGACATCGGCGCCGAGCTCGAGTGCCAGCTTGCGCTTCTCCACGCTGGAGGCGGTGGCGATCAGGCGTCCGGCGCCGAGCGCATGGCCGAGCTGGACGGCAATCGAGCCCACGCCTCCGGCGGCCGCATGCACGACCACGCTCTCCCCCTGGGCCACACGGCCGGAGGTCTTGAACAGGTGCCAGGCGGTGGTGCCCTGCACGATCATCGCCAGCGCCGTGCCGTCGTCGAGCGAGTCGGGCAGGGGGAACACCCGGTCCTCTGGGGCGACGGCGTACTCGGCGTAGCCGCCCGTGCCCACCAGCGCCACCACGCGCTCGCCCGTGTCCTCGCGCACACCCGCCACCTCGCCGCCGGGAACAAGCGGCAGCGTGGCCTTCTGCACGTAGGAGTTGGTGCGCGTGTGCGTGTCGGCGAAGTTGAGCCCCGCCCGCGAGACCTTGATCAGCACCTCGTCCGCTGCCGGCTCGGGCGTGGGCAGCTCGGCGACCTTCAGAACCTCCGGTCCGCCGAACTCGGTCATCTGGATGGCACGCATTGGAGGCGAGGCTATCGGAGTCCCGCTAAGGTGCGCGCCCATGTCAATCACCGTTGTTGGATCGATCGCCTACGACACAGTCAAGACGCCCTTCGGCGAGCGCGAGCGCATGCTCGGGGGCGCAGCCGTGCACTTCGCCCTGGCCGCTTCGTTCTTCGAGGACGTGTGCGTGGTGGGCCCGGTGGGCGATGATTTCGGTGAGGAGCAGCTCGCCGTCATGCGCCGTCGCGGGGTGGACGTCTCGGATGTAGAGCTGGTTGCCGGAGGCAAGACTTTCTTCTGGCAGGGCGAGTACGGCTGGGATCTGAACTCGCGCGAGACGATCGACACGCAACTGGGTGTGTTCGAGGGCTTCGAGCCCAAGCTCTCCGAGCAATCGCGCGCCAGCGACGTGCTGTTCCTGGCCAACATCCAGCCCGACCTGCAGCGCGACGTGCGCGCCCAGCTTCCCGACGCGCGCTTCGTGGCGCTCGACTCGATGAACCTGTGGATCGACATCGCCCGCGACTCGCTCGTGGCGGCGATCGAGAGCGTCGACTGCGTGATCCTCAACGACGCCGAGCTGCGCCAGCTGACGGGCAAGCCCAACCTTGTCACGGCCGCCCGCGAGATCCTCTCGTGGAGTCCCGCAAACGGAGGTCGCGGGCCCAGCGTGATCGTGGCCAAGCAGGGCGAGTACGGCGCCGCGCTCGTCACCCGCGATGGCTTCTTCGCGCTC
>DATARM010000020.1:0-36553 GCA_036264155.1 Solirubrobacteraceae bacterium | reverse complement strand
GGCGGCTCGGACTCGCGGTAGAGCCCGCGAAGCACCGTCACGGGCCCGCGCAGGCCCTCCTCGCGCAGGCGCTGCGCGTGCAGCTCGGAGAAGCAGAAGGCGCGCTGCGGCACCGCCGCGCACAGGCGCTGTACGAGCGCGCCAACTCGTCCGCCCAGGCCGCCGAGGTAGTCGAGCCAGTAGGAGCGGCTCCAAACCTCGAACCAGTCCACCACGAGGCCGTAGCCCTGCAGCGGGCGCAAAAGCGAAGCGGCCAGCAGCGAGAAGTAGGGGAAGGAGCAGCAGTGCACCACCTCATAGCGACGCCCACGGCGTAGCAGGTGAGCGAACACACCGAGGCCGAACACCAGCGGCGGCAGGATGCGCCGGCGTCCTCCCGCTGTGTACAGCGCCATGCGTGGACCCGCCGTGATCACGCGCACGCGCGGGTCGAGGTCCAGGCGCGCGCCTCGCTCCCACTGGCGCAGCGTGAGATAGGTGACCTCATTGCCATCCTCGGCCAGGCGCTCGGCGAGGTTCCTGTACCAGCGCTCGGCTCCCCCCACCGTGTAGGGGTACAGGCAGTCGTAGACGACGCAGATGCGCATACCGCTAGCATCTCATCTCGCCGGTGCGCCGCCAGCAGCCGATGAGCACACTCGCCCAGACAAGCTCCCCCCAAGCCCTCGAGTCGCCGGACACCGACACGCTGCTGGTGTCGGTGGTGATCCCTTGCCTGAACGAGGCCGAGAACATCGAGCGCTGCGTGCGCGAGGCGCGGGCGGCCCTCGATCGTATGGGTGTCGTCGGGGAGGTCGTCGTGGCCGACAACGACTCCGAGGACGACTCGGCGCGGCTGGCCGAGCAGGCCGGCGCTCGCGTGATCGTCGAACGTAGGCGCGGCTACGGCAGCGCCTACCTGGCCGGCTTCGCCGCCTCCAGCGGCCGCTACATCGTGATGGCCGACGCCGATCTGACCTATGACTTCAACGACATCCCCCGCTTCGTGGCCGCGCTCGAAGAGGGTGCGGAGATGGTGATCGGCGACCGCATGGACAACATCCAGCCCGGGGCCATGCCGTGGCTGCACCGCTATGTCGGCAACCCGATCCTGACGGGCCTGCTCAACCTGTTCTTTCGCACGGGCATCAAGGACGCCCACTGCGGCATGCGCGCCCTGCGCCGCGAAGTGCTCGAGCGCCTCGACCTGCGCACCACCGGCATGGAGTTCGCCTCGGAGATGGTCATCAGGGCCTCCAAGGAGAACCTGCGCATCGCCGAGTTCCCGATCGAGTACCACCCCCGCGGCGGCGAGAGCAAGCTCTCGAGCTTCCGCGACGGCTGGCGCCACCTGCGCTTCCTGCTCGTGCACTCCCCCAACCACCTGTTCATCATCCCCGGCGCAGTGCTCGCCGGCCTGGGCACGCTGATCGTGGTGCTCGTGGGGGCAGGTCTCAACTTCTTCGGGCGCGACTGGGGCCTGCACTCGTTGATCGGCGGCTCGCTGCTGATGATCGTCGGCACCCAGGTTCTCGCGCTGGGGCTGTGCGCGCACGCCTATGGCACGTACTTCATGGGCGAGAAGGACCCGTGGTTCGACCGCATGCGCTCGCGCTTTCGCCTCGAGCACGGGCTGCTGCTGGGCGGTGCCTTCCTGCTCGTCGGGGTGATCATGGGAGCGGTGATCGTGGGGACGTGGATCTCGCACGGGTTCGGCTCGCTTTCGGACGAACGCCTGGCGGTGGTGGCGGCCTCGCTGATGATCGTTGGCATCCAGATCTTCTTCTCCTCCTTCCTGCTCTCGATTCTCGGTCTGCGCCGGCGCTGAGGGTGGGCCTCCTGCGCCGGACGCTGGCGGCGGTCTTCGCCGGCGATCGCCGCGTGTGGCGGGTGGCTGCGCTCACCGCGATCCCGCTGGTGGCGGTGACGGCCTACTACTGCCTGCACCCGCGCTTCTACTACACGGGTACCAACAGCGTCGAGGCCGTCAGCTACGAACAGAAGACCACGACCGGGACGCGTCTTTGCATCCCCGGGCTGCAGCCGCCCGCCGGTACCGCCTTCGTCCGTCTCAGCGCGATCTACAGAACGCCCACGCGCCCCGCGCTGCACCTCACCCTCGCAGCGCACGGGCACACGATCGAAGACAGCCTGCCGCCGCTGCAGGGAACCCCGGGGCGCCCAAGCAACGCTGATTTTCCAATTTCGGAGATTGGTGGGGGCGAAGCCCCCAAACGGGCCAAGGTGTGTCTGAGCTCCGACGGACCCGTGAAGTGGGGCGGCACACCGCTGTCCAAGCCGCCAATCCTCCCGCCCACACTCAACGGCAGGGATCTCGCCGCGCGCATCGCCGTCTGGTACCTGCCGCCGGCGGGCTCGTTGCGCAGCTACGTCTCCCGAGCCGGCGAGATCTTCGATCGGGCCGCGCTCTTCCGTCCGGGGATCGTGGGCCCATGGCTTTACCCCCTGCTCCTGCTGGTGGTGCTGCCGGCGCTCGCGCTGCTCGCGGTGCGCTGCCTCGCGTTGGCGGTCGCCGGCAGCGCTCGCAGGATGGGGGCGTGGCTGTTTGCCATTGCCGCCCTCAACGCCTGCTGCTGGGCGCTGATCACACCCGTCTTCCAAGGCCCGGACGAGGTCGATCACTTCGCCTATGTGCAGTCGTTGGTCGAACGCGGTGAGGGCCCGAGCCACGATCCCAACTCGGGCCTTGCGCGCTGGTCGGGAGCGGAGAACCTGGCGCTCGAACACACCGATTTCTTCACCAACCACCAGGTCGGCGACACGAAGGCTCCGTGGTCGATAGCTGTCGAGCGCGAGTACGAACGCGAGGTAACGAGAACCACGCCACGCCGGAACGACGGCGGCGGCTACACCACCTCGGCGGCGCACGGACCGCTCTACTACCTGGCGCTCGCGCCCGCCTACCTGCTGACCCGTGGGGGATCGGTGTTCTCGCAGGTCACGCTCATGCGCATCGTCTCGGCATTGCTCGGCGCGTTGGTCGTGCTGTTCACCTACCTGCTCGCGCGTGAGCTCGCGCCGCGACGGCAGTGGCTGGCGGTGCTGGCCGGCCTGCTCGTGGCCTATGAGCCGATGTACGGGTTCATCTCGGGGATCGTCAACAACGACGTCGGCGTCAACGCCGCAGCGGCGGCGCTCGAGCTGCTGCTGATCCGCATGCTCCGGCGAGGAATGACGATTCCGTGGGGGGTGCTCACGGGCGCGGTACTCGTGGCGCTGCCGCTGATCAAGGGTACGGGGCTCTCGCTCTATCCGGTGGCCGCGCTCGTGTTCCTCGCGACGCTGTGGCGCCACCACAGCCGCTCCGATCTGCTCGCCTGGCTCGGGGTGGCAGTCGGCGCCATCGTCGTGGCCGAGCTCTCAGGGCACGTGCTCAACACCTTCCAGCCCCTCGCCAGCCCGACCGGCTCGGGTGCCATCAGCTCCAACGCCGGTGCTGCCACCCAAGCGCTGCACCACATCCCGAGCTACCTCTCCTACGTGTGGCAGGCACTGCTGCCGAGGCTTCCCTTCATGACGCGGTACTTCCCGCCACCAACTCACCCGGGGTTCATCCTCTTCAAGGACCCGTTCTTCTCGATCTTCGTGGAACGGGGTTGGGCGGCTTTCGGCTGGTACGACATCTTCTTCCCCCGCGGGGTCTACGAGACGATCTTCGTCGTGATGCTTCTCTCTGTTCCGCTCGGGCTGTGGGCCACCGGCCGCGAGTGGGGGTGGGTGCGCACCCACAAGCTCGAGCTGCTGGCGCTGATCGCGATGCCGGTGGCGGTGATCCTGGGTTTCGAGGCCGCCTACTACACCGCCTCTCCCCGCGTCCTGATCGCCGAATTCGGACGCTATGCGTTCCCGGCCATAGGACCGGTGGCGATCCTCGTCGTGGGCGCCCTGCATGCCTTCGGGCGTCGCTGGATGCTCACCACCGGCGTGGTACTCGCGCTGGCGCTGATCGCGCTCAGCTACGCCTCCCAGCTTCTAACACTGACGAGTTTCTATGCCTGATCTCACCGTGGCGATACCCGTGCGCAACGCCGGCGCTCAGTTCGCCGGCGTCCTTACCGCGCTCGGCGAGCAGACGATCGCCCACGAGCTGGTGGTATGCGACTCGGGCTCGAGCGACCGCTCGGCTGAGCTCGCCCGCGCCTACGGCGCGCGGGTGATCGAGATCGCGCCCGAGGAGTTCTCCCACGGCGCCACGCGCAATCGCCTGCTGCGCGAGGCGCACACCGAGCGGGTGGCACTGCTCACCCAGGACGCCCAGCCGGTCGACGGGCATTGGCTCGAGCGCCTGCTCGAGGGCTTTGAGCTGGCCGGCGACGTTGCCATCGTCTACGGCCCCTACCGGCCGCGCCCCGACGCTCCGCTGCCGGTGCGCCTGGAGCTCGAACGATGGTTCGCTTCGTTGGCCGACAGCGCGGAGCCGCAGCTCGAGCGCCTGGCCGAGGATGAGCGCGGGTTGCCAGTAGTGGAGCTGGTGGGGAGGCGTGGCTTCTTCACCGACGCCAACGCGTGCATCGCGCGCAGCGCATGGGAGCGGGTCCCTTTCCGTGAGGTCGCCTACGCCGAGGACAGGGTGCTGGCGATCGACATGCTGCGCGCCGGCTACGCCAAGGCGTATGTACCGGGCGCCGCCGTGCACCACTCCCACCACTACAGCGCCGGCGAGCAGCTGCGGCGCAGCTTCGACGAGTGGCGGGGCCTGCTCGAGGTCTATGGCTGGCGCGAGCCCGCCTCGGCGCGTGCACAGCTCTCGCGGCTGCGCGGCGAGCTGGGGCAGGCTCGGGCCGAGTTGGGAGCCGAGGGTCTCATGGGCGCTGGCCTGCTCGCCGCGTTGGCCGCTGTCGCCCGTCATCATGTTGTGCGCTCGGCGGGGGCGTTGCTCGGCTCCCGCGCCGATCGGCTGCCCGCGGGCGCCAGGCGCAGGCTCTCGCTCGAGGGTCGCGCCGGCTTCGTCGCGCTGCAGCTCGACGGTGAGCTCATACCGACAACCCAGGAGCCGTTCACGCGATGAGCAACAGCCCCACCGAGGGCCGCCCGGTGGGCGCCCTAGCGAACCTGAGACGCCGCATCTACCTGACCTATAGGTACTTCGGCCTGCGCACCATCCTCTTCCGCGTCGTCACCTTCCCGTTGCGCTTCACCCCCCTGCAGCGCCGCCTGCGCCTGCGCACCCACGCCCGCGACCAGGAACTCAGACGCGCCGTGGAGTGGTATCGGGAGCACGGCCGCCCGGTGGACATAGTGATCCCCAGCTATCGCGACGCCGAGCACGTGCGGGTGCTCGTTCGCAGCCTCCTGAAGACGGTCCCAAAGGGTATGGCCCGAGTGATCGTGGCCGACGATTGCAGTGGGCCTGAGCACCTGGCTGCGCTCAGGCAGGTCAAGGGCATCGACTTGGTAATCGATGGCGAGACGAATGCCGGCTTCGCCGCCAACGTCAACCGTGGCCTGCGCGCCAGCGCGCCCGACCGCGACGTGGTCGTGCTGAACTCCGACACCGAGGCGCTACCGAGCTGGCTCGAGTGCCTGCAGTACGCCGCGCATCGACAGGGGAACATCGGGATCGTGGGCGGCCAGCTGCAGTACCCCGACGGGCGCATCCAGTTCGGGGGCACGGTGCGCAACCGCGACCAGCCGCAGTGGTTCGACCACCGCTACCGCTTCAAGCCTGCAGGATGGGGCCCGGCCGACCAGACCAGCCCGGCGCTGGCGGTGACGGGAGCCTGCATGTACGTGCGCCGCGAGGCGATCGAGCGTGTGGGCCTGCTGGACGAGCGCTACGGGATGGCCTACGAGGACGTCGACTGGTGCCTGCGCGCCTGGCAGGCGGGTCTGCGCGTCATCTACTTCCCCGCGGCGCAGCTGATCCACCACGAGTCGATCACGCGTGGGACCGAGCTGGGCGCGCGCGAGCGAACCTCGCAGGAGCGCTTCTGGGAGCGCTGGGCGGCCTTCTTCGACGAGCGCGATGTGCGCAGCGAGGACGGGCGGCTGCGGATCGTCTACGTGACGGAGGACACCGGCGTGGGAGGCGGGCACCGCGACATCTTCGAGCACCTGAACCGCCTGCAGGCACGCGGTCACGACGCCTCGCTCTACACGCTTGGCGATCCACCCGAGTGGTTTCCCTTGCAGGTTCCCGTACGTAGCTTTGCTGACTACGACGAGCTAGCCAACGCGCTTGCCGAGGTGGACGCGATCAAGGTGGCCACCTGGTGGATGACAGCCGTGCACGTGTGGCGGGCGAGCATCCCGCGCGGCATCCCCGTGTACTTCGTGCAGGACATCGAGACTTCCTACTACCCCGACCACGAGCGTGCACGCCACGCAGTGCTCGACTCCTACCGACCCGAGTTCCGCTACATGACGATCTCCAACTGGAACCGCGAACGCCTGCACGAGCTCGACCTCGATGCCGAGCTGATCCCGCCGGGGATCGATCTCGAGACCTTTCGCCCGCGGCCAGAGGTCGAGCGCCGATCGGAAATGGTGCTCGCGCTTGGGCGCTCCAACCCGCTGAAGAACCTGCCGCTCACGCTCGCCGCCTGGCGGGCGCTGAAGCAGCCGCGGCCCGAGCTGTGCATGTTCGGGATCGAGCCCGAGCTGGCGGACGAGGAGGGCATGCGCTACGTGGTCTCGCCGGACGACGAGCAGGTGGGTGAGCTGTTCAGTCAGGCGACGGTGTTCGTCCAAACCTCCACACACGAGGGCTTTGCGCTACCTCCGCTGGAGGCGATGGCCACGGGGGCCGCCGTTGTTTGCACCGACGCGCACGGCAACCGCGACTTCTGCGTCGAGGGAGTCAACTGTCTGATGCCCGCCCCGGACGTGGCTGCGGTGACTGTCGCGCTCGAGCAGTTGCTCGCCGATCCTGAGCTGCGCAAGCGCCTCGGAAAGGCAGGCATCGAAACGGCGCAGGAGTACGCCTGGGAGCGGCGCATCGACGCGCTCGAGGCTTTCTTCGAACGCGTTGCCGCCGCGCGGACGCTGGCGCTCGCGGGGGAGCTAGCGGCGACGGGCTGAGCTCGCCGACGCTGCCGCTGGACGGTGGCCTTGGGAGTTGTGCAACGGCGGTGGCAACACGAGCCCTCGATCACCGCGTAGTGGAGCTAAGATCGCACCCCAGAAGACCGTTCTACGGCAGTGTTCTCACCGAGTTCAGATTCGACGAGCGCCTCGCAAGGGACTGAGCCATACACCCTGGTGGTAACCGCCTGGAACGGCGGTTTCTTCTCGCACGTCAATCGTGTGGTGAACCATCTTCATCATTCGCTTGGGCGAGATGGTTGCACCGCTGTGCGCGTCGAGTGGCACGTGGGCGATCACACCCCGCTCTTCGTCTACGGTACCCCCGAGGACGGGGAGCTATGGGAGCGCTACTTCGAGCCGTTGGAGTTTCCGGGTGCTCCGACTGTGGAGCACTCGAGTTGGGAGTACGCCGACCTGTCGATGACCGGGCTGCACGCCTACCAGATGTACAAGCGTGGCTCGGGATGGCGGCAGGACTACGGGCGCGCCTATGCCGCGCACGTGCGGGTGCGTGAGGAGCTGAGACGTCGCGTTGAGGGTCTGTGGCGCGATGGCGGTGTCGCCGGACGCGCGATCGGCGTGCACTTCCGCCACCCTGAACACAGCCACGAGTGTCCACGCCAGATCCCCACGGTCGATGTGTTCATCGAATGGACGAAGCGGCTGCTCAGGCGTGAGCCCGGCTCCTCGGTGGTGCTCGCCACCGATGTTCGCGAGGCAGTTGACAGATACAGGGACACATTCGGCGAGCGGCTGCTCGTGCAGCCGGACGTGGCCCGTGCCCCCGTCGGGGCGACGCAATACGACTGGGGAGCGCCGCCGGGCATCGCGCTCGGCGAACAGGCGCTTGTGGACGCGCTGCTGCTCGCGCGCTGCGACGTGCTGCTGCACACCACGAGCAACATCGCCACCGCGGTCGGCTACATGAACCCGCGGCTGCGGATGATCTACTGCGAGCCCAAGCTCGTCCAGGTGCGCGGGCTGCTGGACGCGCGTCTGGGACGCCGGCGGGAGGCGACGCTCGACGGCGTCTCTCGGCGCACTCTCGGTCAGATGTGATCTAGCCCTGACAGGTTCAGAGCAGCCTGGTGGGTGGTGTCGAGCACGCCCCACGGATCGAGCACATGCGGTTGGCGCTCGCAGTGGTCGAGCTCCGATGCCAGTTCACCCACCAATCGTGCATCAGCCGTGCCGACGAGCACAGTGGTGCACGTTTCGAGGATCTTGTGGAGCGGGGCAGTGGCATAGCCATCTGGCGTGACGAGGGGATCGTGCACCAGCACCTCCCGTCCGGCGCTGCGCCAGCGTCGCGCGAGCTCCAAAGCAGATGAGCCGTCGAGCTCATCCGTCCCCTCCTTGAAACTGATCCCAACCACTCCTATCGGACCTGGAGGGGCATCGAGCGCGGCCCGCTCGAGCTCGCTGAAACGGCGCTCGTTGGCCGCGTCGACCGCCTGGGCCAGGATTGCTGGAATGCCGGCGGCCGTCGCTGCGGCTGCCATGGCGGGGTTGTCGCGTGGGTAGCACGGGCCGCCATAGGGCAAGCCCGGGCCGAGATAGCCCGATCTGATGTGTGGATCGGCGCCCACCGCCGCGCAAACGGCTTTTGGGTCGCTGCCATAGGCCACAGACAGCTCCGCCAGCGCGTTCGCGTAGGCGATCTTCATCGTCCTGAAGCAGTTGCTCGCCAACTTGACCAGCTCGGCGCCCGTTGCGTCGAGTCGGGCGACCGGCACTGCCCCCTCGGCGAGCGAGCTGTGCAGTTCCTCCGCTCGGGATAGAGCCGAGACTTCGCGGCCACCGACGATCACCAGATACGGATGGGTGACATCGTGCACCACCGAGCCGATGGCATGGAACTCGGGGGCGTGGACGAGCTCTGGGGCCCTCGCCTGGGCGAGATCGCTCGCTTGCTCGAGTGCCTGGCGCACGGGCCCGTCAGTCGCCCCCGGTGAGACCGTCGACTTGAGCACCACCACATGACGTGGCGCAAGTCTCCCCGCATGAGCGCCGATGGTCTCCACTGCAGCAAGAATCGCGGCCAGGCCAAAGCTCCCATCGGGCTGGCTGGGGGTGGGTACGGTCACGATGCTGAGCTCGGCTTCGTTCAAGGCTTCGGCCGGATCTGTTGTGGCGATGAGCCCACAACGCGGATCGCATAGAAGCTGGCCGACTCCGGGCTCGCTGGTGTGGATCTTGCGTTCGTTGATCGCCTGCACGCGAGAGGCGTCGATGTCGAGTCCGCAAACCTCGTGCCCTGTGGCGTCGGCGACCAGAGCCCACGGGAGTCCCAGTCGTCCGAGACCCAGAACGCAAAGCCGCATCGGGCTATCCTAGTCCTGCATCCCAACGTGGCGCGGGGGGCCTGAGATGCACACAGCACAGAAAACAACGCTTATCGCAGGCGCGGGGGGATTCATCGGCGGCCATCTGGTGGGCGAGTTGCTCCGCGATGAGCACGCCGACGTGAGAGCCGTTGACATCCGGTCGCCGGAGGAGTGGCAGCAGTGCTTCTCTGGGGCTGAGAACGTGCAGCTGGACCTGAGCGACCTCGAGGCGTGCAGGGAGGCGGTGGCCGGTGCGGATCGGGTCTACAACCTCGCTGCCGACATGGGCGGAGTCGGCTACCTGACCTCGCATCGAGCTCGCTGCATGCTGTCGGTCCTGATCAACACGAATCTGCTTCGGGCGGCGCACGGGGAGGGCGTAAATCGCTTCTTCTTCTCGTCATCCGCATGCGTCTACCCCACGCTCCGCCAGACCTCCGCTGCGCTGGAGCCGCTGCGAGAGGACGACGTGATGCCGGCCCTCCCCGACGGCGCCTACGGCTGGGAGAAGCTCTTCAGCGAGCAGATGTGCCAGGAGTTCAGCGCCGACATGGCGCTCCCCACACGCGTGGCGCGTCTTCATAACGCCTACGGCCCACGGGGTACCTATCGCGGCGGACGCGAGAAGGCCCCCGCCGCGATCTGCCGCAAGGTGGCCGAAGCGGAGCTCTCGGGAAGTGGGGAGATCGAGATATGGGGCGACGGCGAGCAGACCCGCAGCTTCATGTACGTGGACGACTGCATAGAGGGCATCCGCCGGATCATGGACAGCGACGTGTCACGGCCCTTGAATCTCGGCAGCAGCGAACTCGTGACGCTCAATCAGCTCGTCGACCTGGTCGAGGAGGCGGCGGGAATCGAGCTGCACCGACGTTATGACACCTCGGCTCCAGTGGGTGTTCGCGGGCGCAACAGCGACAACACGCTGATCCGCGCGCAGCTGGGTTGGGAGCCCAGCGTGTCGCTGCGCGACGGGATAGCTCGTACCTATGCGTGGGTTCGGGCTCGCGTGGGCGAGGAGTCGCTTCGTCTGAGTCGGCCCGCCGGACCGTCCCCGTAGCCTCTCCCGATGCGGTTGCCGGTCTAGTTGGCGCTCAGGGGCATGAAGCCGAGGTAGCTGAGAAGCGCCGCGGCGGGACGGAGGTCCGGAGCCTTCAAGGTGATCGTCGCTGCGAATCGCAGTTCGACGCGGCGTAGTGCGGTGGAAGGGGGAACGGGGACACGCTCGTTCAGTGGGCCGGGGGAGATCGGATGGGAGTCCACGACGTGGCCGTCGAGGAGCACTTCCAGATGCCTTCCTGCGCCTTCGGGCACCTGTCCGTGGACCACCAGGTCGGCGGAGGGGCCGCCGGCGAGGCGGACAAAGGAGCGTTCTGCGACCCAGCCGTCCTCGTAGATTCCAGAGTATTCGAGCTGGTTGTCGTTCAGGCTGGTGGGAAAGCTGCTCAGGGCCGAGGGAGGATGGAGGTGCGCGTACTGCGCGGCGCTGATCAGCGAGACATCCCGAAGATAAGAGGTCAGGAGTCGCGGATCGGTGGGGACCCTCCGACCGTAGAGTCCTTGCAGCCCGTGGTGGACCGAGGGCGCCAAGCGCGCTTCGCTGCCCATGTCGAGAAGGAGGTAGGGAGCGCTGTCGATCATCTGGGGCGTCAACGGGGGGGAGTACACACGTGCCGACCCCCGCCCCTCGAGCGGCAGGGGCACGCGGCTCGCGCCCACCACTACCGCTGGCGGCAGCTGGTTGACGCCATCGTGGATGAGCGTGGTTGTCAGGGACATCTCGAGCCGCTCCCCACTGCTCGGGCCGAGCACTCGGAACATCGCGTAGCGGCCGAAGCCGACCATCGTTCCCGGGAAGAACGGATCCGCCTGAAGCTGAAAGAAGCTGACGTGCTTGCGTATCTGGGGCAGATAGAAGCTTTCACCCAGGCTTGAGCTGGTGAACGCGAGCAGATTGTGAGGAGCCGCGCAGTCCATCTTCACGAGGTCGGGTGTTGAATATAGGGAGAGCCGGTTGAACGGAACCTCGTTGCCGCTTGGCAACACCAGCTCGCAGTTGCCCCCACTCAGGCTCGATGAGGCTGGTGTGTCTTCTTCGAAGCTGTCGCTCGTCCCCTTCGAGTCAAGGAGGCGGAATGACTGGGTTTTCCAGGGGTCGGCCTTGAGGTAGCGTTCGGCCCGTGCCCGCCGGCCGCCGCCGGTCACCTGCGCGTATTCGCGGACGAGTTTCAAGAAGACGTCTCGGCTCTGGAAGTACACGCTATGTCCTTCGCCGCTTGCCGCCTCGAGCTTGATCAGGACAGGGTTCTCTGTAACCGAGACGATCGGGTTGGTGGCCCTGGTGGCCGCAGCGTGAAACGCGGGAATTACATCGGTGGCCGAGAGGTTTGGAACGTCGATGGGATCCTTGCTGGCTCGTACGTACACCCTCTGGCTGGACAGCTGCGCCACGATCAGGAGAGCCAACACAACGGCACCCATTCCGGCGACGGCCAACCGCCTCGCGTTGGCGAACTGGACAGCAATCAGCGCCGCGATGAAGGGCTGCACGTACATCATCAGCTTGAAGATCCCGAAGTCGCTGTTCTTGATCACGATCAACACCCCGAGCACAGCCTGGGCTAGGAGTACCAGTGCCGCCCCCCCACCGCGGCGTGCACTAGCGAGGCTGGCGAGGAGCGCGCCGAGAATTCCCATCATGGCGAGCACGATCGTGGCATCCAGGTAGGGAGCGTTGGGATCGGGCGGGGCCACCTGCATGCCAAAGACGCTGGGTAGGGCGCTGGGGACGAGCACGTATCCGAACAGCGGCGGGTAGCTGGCCGGTGTGAGCCCGTGTCTGGACTGGAGGATCAGGAAGTGGATCTCAGTGAAGAAGTAGCTATTGAAGACGATCACCACGATCGCCACCGTTGGGAGCCACAGCCATGCCACAGCCGAGACCTTGATCCGCCCGCTCACTGCGAGAACGGCGACGTAGGCCAGGTAGGCGAGCCCCACCTCGGGTATCAGTTCGGGGTAGCCGAGGAGCAGGCCTCCGGCGAGGAGGGCGATCGGGATCACCTCTCTCGCACGAGGGCCATCTCCTCCGTGCAGCTCTGGACGCATCAACAGGGCGCACAGCGCAGCTCCAAGACCGAGACCCAGGACCTGGCCCAGTAGCTGCTGGAGCACGCCGTAGCTTGCCAGGGGCGAGATCAGCAACAGCCCGGCGGCCACGATCCCCGCCCACCAGCGGCGCGAGGCCTGCAGTGCCAGCGCGCCGACCGCGCTTGCGCCACACAGGTTGAAGGCCAGGATGGTGGGCATGAAGGCCTGATAGGCCGGACGACCGATGACCTGGGAGATAAACGCGAGCAGCAGGTCGCTGCCTGGCCGGGACCCGGCCAGGTGCATGCCGGTGAGCACCGTCGCGTAGTCGCGTCCCTGCGTCAGGCCGCGAAAGTCGATCGACGCCAGCAGGCTGTGATGGAGCAGGTCCTGTGCCGAAAGCACGTAGTTGGTCATGTCTTCGTTGCCGTTGGCCAGCCAGCGGAAGCCCAGCGAAAACATCGGCCAAGCCAGCAAGGGCAGCAGGCCCACACAGATCGCCGCGACTGCCAATGCGCCCGCGTGGATTCGTGGACGTCGCAAGCTGAGGGCGGTGATCGAGCCGAGGAGCAATACCAGCCCGATGGGTACTGCGCACGAGGCAGTCGTCAGCCCGGCCTCGCTGCAGACAAATAGCAGCAGGACCGTGATGCACATCCCGAGCGCGGGCGCCGTCAACACGATCCGTAGGGACGCCATGTCGGCCCGAAGGAGAGCGAGCGAGCCAAGGCCGGTAAGCCCCCAGAAAGCGAAGGCACCCAGCGTGACCAGAAGGGCCGTCATGAACTCAAGGATCGACCGGCGGTGCTATGCGGCCGTGGCCTCCGTAGCGGTTCTGTCCCGGCACCCGCGGCAGTGTAACCGAGGCGTAGGAGGCCCATCGAAGGCGTGACTTCTACGGTCGAAAGGGCCCATAGATCACGCCGTTAGCCGCTCAAATATACCCTCTGCAGCTGGCGCGTCCAACACCAGGGCACGGTTCCCCAGGTGTGCGACGCCGATTTCCCCGCCTGAAGCTTGATCTACCATCCCCACGGTGGACGTCTATGGCCAGGATCCCGAGCTGGCTCTGCTCCGCAACATCATCGCTTGTCTCAATGACCGGTCGATGATTGACGTGGGGGCGGAGCAGGGAAGCCTGGCTCACGCAATGCTCGCGGCCGGTGTGCAAGAGCTGCATGCCTTCGATCCCCATCACGATAACGCTGAGGCCATCCGCACTCGCTTTGCTGGGGAGAGGCGCGTGACCGTACACGAGCTAGCCATAAGCGATGGTGACGGCACCGGCGAGCTGCACATTTCGAGTAGGCCAGATGGAAGCCCGCTCTCCTTTGGGCACACGCTGCTGGAGCGTGAGGACACCGATGAGGTGGCCTGGGGACAGACCGTCGCGGTTGAGCGACGCTCGCTTGGGTCGTTGCTCGAAGCCGCCGAGATCCCAAGCCATGTGGGCATCCTGAAGGTCGATACTGAGGGCCACGATCTCGCTGTGGTACAAGGCATGGGCACCTTGGAAGCCGATGTCGTGATGGTGGAGCACTGGACCGAGCTGCCCAACGGCCTCGGTCGCTGCCCGTGGACCGCTCAGCAGATGCTCGATGAGCTGGCGTCGCGCGGGTACACCCACTTCGGCTTCATCGTTCACCGCGGAGAGTTCGTGACGCTCAAGTGGGACGACGCTGAGGTTGAGCCGGGGGCGATGGGCAACCTGATCTTCTTCCACGAGCGGGTCGTGGCTGACATGCTTGGGCTCATCCTCGAATCAGCCAGTCAGCTGGCCGAGCAGGCGGTGCGCGTCGGACAGATGTACATGCGGGCGGCTGTCGAGCGCCTGGCACTGGTGGATGAGCTCAGCGAGATCGCCGAGGCCCGCCGGCAAGCGCTGGAGCTCACCACGGCCAAGATCAAGGAGAAGGCGGCCGAGCTCGAATTGCTCAGAGGACCCAAGTAGCATGGCAGGGTGAGCCTGGACAGCTCAGAACCTGTGTGTGTGCTCGGCCTCGGGCGCAGCGGAACATCCCTGACGATGCGCCTGCTCAACCTTATGGGTGTCGAGCTTGGACCAGAGGCTGATCTTGTGCCGCCCACCGAGGTTGAGAATCCGCGTGGCTACTGGGAGCCACGATGGATGCTGGAGCTCAACGACGAGATCCTCTCAAAGCTCGGCACAGACTGGTGGCATCCCCTTACCGCCCCGCCCGGGTGGGAGCGGCTCCCCGAGCTCGATCCGCTCCGTGAGCGCGCACGAGCCCTGCTAGAGGAGAAGTTCGGCGATGAGCCCGTGTGGGGATGGAAGGAGTCGCGGACGACGCTCACCCTGCCGTTCTGGCGAGAGCTCCTACCTGATGTCAGATACGTGATCTGTCTACGCAACCCCATGGACGCAATTTCGTCGTTTCAGCGGCGTCCCGAGCCAACCCAATCCACCGGCGCATGGGGAGATCTCTGGCTCGAGTACACGGCGCGTGCGCTTGTTGAGACACGCGGACATCCCAGCCTGCTCGTCTTTTACGAGGACTACTTCCGCGACGGTCCTGGACAGATCGCGCGCCTAGCTTCCTTTCTCGGTCTCAGCCAACCCGAGACGGGAGATCCTAGTAGTCGGTTGTTCCAAGAGATCGAGCAGAGTTTGCGCCATCACTCAACATCTCCTCGCGAACTGGCCGTTGCCTGGGGAATAGCGCCGGCGGCGAGAATGCTGTTCCTCGCACTCCGCGCCGCCGAGGATCTTCGCCGCCAATCTCCTCCGACGAGGGCCGGGGGCGACGGGGCGATATCGGAGGCGATCGAACGCCTCGCCCCCGAGCTTTTGTCCGAGCGCCAGCTGCTTAACACGTATTCGGATGCCGCGGCAGAGCGCCTAGACCTGGTGAACCAGCTCGAGCGGGTGGCGAGCGAGCGCTTGGATCTCGTACAAGAGCTCGATCGGGTTGCCAGGTCGCGGCTGGGTGAGCTGGAAGCCGCCGCCGAGCGCATCGATGTGCTGGAAGCTGAGCTGTCCCCACTCAGATCTTCCTAGACCTAGTTGCGAATCGCGTGGAGGCGGTCAGGCGACACTTCTGGGCGCTGGGCGCCCGGGCTCTGGCGGCGCCTTCGGCTGGGCGGGCGATGCGTGCGTACTATGTCGGGCCATGAAAAATCACGAGCAACTGCATCTCGCCAAGATCTTGAACGAGTGCGCGCGGCGTCTGGAGGACAGCTTGGGGCGGCTGTCCAGCAACGGTCCGAACGGCGCCCCCGGCGATGATCAGCGCGAATCGAATGAGCTGGAGGACTCGATCGACGTGGTAGCCAAGCGCGTGATCGACGTGGAGAACGCTCTGCGCGAAGATCTCGCTCGTCGCGAGCGGCGACGTGCGCTTGGTCTCGCATTGAAACAATGGACGAGCCCTCGCCTGGGGATCCTGCGCCACCATCTTCCCGAGCCGCTGCGTGTTCCCGCGAGCTATCTGCGCACCACGCCCAAGCGCGATGCGCCTGCTGTCTCGATCGTGACGCCCTCCTACGAACAGGGGCGCTACCTGGAACGGACCATCTACAGCGTCCTCAACCAGAACTACCCGCGCCTCGAGTACGTCGTGCAGGATGGTGGCTCGAGCGACGAGACAGCGGAGGTACTCGAGCGATATGACAGCGAGCTGACCCGCTGGGCTTCCGAACCAGACGACGGTCAGGCGGATGCGATCAACCGTGGCTTCGCGCACACGAGCGGGGGGATCATGGCCTACCTGAACTCCGACGATCTGCTCCTGCCGGGCTCGATCGCTTATGTAGCGAACTACTTCGCCGCCCACCCCGAGGTCGACGCCGTCTACGGCCACCGGATCCTGATCGACGAGCACGACCGCCATATCGGCACTTGGGTATTGCCACCTCATGATGGCGAGACGCTGGCATACGCCGACTACATCCCGCAGGAGACGCTGTACTGGCGGCGTGAGCTATGGGAGCGAGCCGGTGGGAGGATCGATCCGAGCATGCGCTTCGCGCTCGACTGGGATCTGCTGTTGCGCTTCCGTGATGCCGGCGCCAAGATTGTTCGCCTGCCGAGGTTCCTCGGCGCTTTTCGCGTGCACGACGAGCAGAAGACCACGCGTCAGCTCGAGGTGTGCGAGGCGGAGACCCGGATCCTTCAGAGTCGAGTTCTGGGTCGTGCGCTGAGCGACGAGGAGATCCATGCTCGCGTGCAGCCCTACCTGCGCCGCCACGTCCTTTACCACACCATCCACCGCCTCGAGGATCGCCTGCCGCTGCCTCGCGTCCACGTCCGAACGGTGCCCCGCGAGGTGGCGCTGAAGCAGGCGGAGGTCTCCTCCTTCGACCTGCGCTGAGGTCCGGAGTCCTAGAGATCCTCGGCGATGTGAGGGGCTTCGCGGTTGAAGACCCAGAAGCCCAGCACGAAGATGATGGCCACGAGCGCGAGCGGCTCCAGCAGGGCCGTCCAGCTTCCCAGTGCCTGGCCTGCGCTGAGGGTGGCGTGGTTGACCATCGCGTGGCGGAACTGCTGGAAGACGGTGACCAGTGGGTTCAGCGTGTAGACGTGGTAGAGGAACTGGTGGTGCAGAAGTTCCCGCCGGACCGTTTCCACCGGGATGATCACGGGAGAGGAGTAGAAGAGGATCTGGGAGAACACGTCCCAGATCGGCTGGATGTCGCGAAAGCGTACGAACAGCGCCGAGAGCAGCATCGCGATGCCGGTGGAGAGCAGGACGACCATCAGGATGATCAGAGGGAGCTCGAACCAGCTGAACATAGGGTCCACCCCCGAGGCCACGGCGAAGATCATCACCACAACCAGGTTCAAGCCCAGGTTGAAGGCCGCCAGCAGCACGACAGAGATCGGGATGGCCAGTCGCGGGAACTGGATCTTGCGCACGAGAGTCTCACGGTCCACGACGCTGCGAACCGCACCGGCGGTCGATTCGTTGAAGAAGGTGAACAGCACGATCGAGCCCAGCAGCTGCACGCCATAGAATTTGCCAGCAGCTCCGTGGGCACGGTTCACTTTGAAGATGACCACGAAGAACACGTAGAGGACGCCGAACAGCAGCAACGGGCGCATCACCTGCCAGATGTAGCCGAGGGCGGAACCGAAGAACTTCAGTTTGAATTCACTGCGCGCGATGTTGTAGGCGAGCTGCCAGAAGCGCGACCAGCTGTCGTCCAGGGCGCGCGGCCCGCGGATCGGCTGACTTGCGATGTCGAGCGACGCGGGCCGCACCTCGACCGCCTGCGTGATCGTCGGTGGAACGGTCGGCGTGCTCATCTCGACTCTCCGGCGGCGGCCTCGATCTCCCGCGGCGCCTGCATGCCCCGGCGCACGACTTCGGTCTGCACCGGGATCTCGACCATGCCGCCGCTTGCGGTCAGGCCCGAGACGACAAATGACAGTCCGCCCGCGAACCGGTCGATCACGTCGAGGCCGTCGCCGCGATGGGTGATCGTCAAGACTGTGTGGTAGCGGCCGGGTGCGAGCATGTTGTGAAACGAGAAGGCGAACACGGCCTGTTCGCCGGCTTTGAAGCCTCCAGCTTCTTCCTGGGTATGTACGGTGCTGGCAACCACAACAGGCTGGCGTTGCTCGTTCAGGAGGGTCAGGCTCACGGCCGGATCCCGCACATCGGCGTTGAACGTGACGAGTGCCTTCAGGGTCAGCGCCTCCGACTGCGGCGCCACGGCGCGCCGTTCGTGCGCTTCGTCGCCGAGCCAGACTTCGTTCACGCGCGCGTCGCCATCTCCCATCCGCGCGCTACCCACGTCCGCGTCTTCGTAGCCCACCTCGCGGCCGAAGGCGATCTCAAGATAGCGGTCGGCCACGTCGCGCGGGTCGCCGATGCAGACCACCCCACCGCGCTCCAGCAGCATGGCGCGGTGACAGAAGCGGGTGACGGCGCCCATGTCGTGCGTCACGAAAACGATCGTGCGACCTTCTTCGCGCATGCGGTTGAACACGTCGAAGCACTTCTGCTGGAATGCGGCATCGCCGACGGCCAGCACCTCGTCGATCAGCAGGATGTCGGCGTCGACCTGGATCGCCACCGAGAAGGCCAGACGCACGTGCATCCCAGATGAGTAGTTCTTGAGCTTGAGGTCCTGGAACTCCTCCAGCTCGGCGAACTCGATCACCCGTTGGTAGCGGGCGCGCGCCTCCTTCGGCGAGAGGCCGAGCATGATCCCGTTGAGCGCCACGTTCTCGAAGGCCGCCAGGTCGGGGTTGAAGCCGACCCCGAGCTCGATTAACGTGGACAGTCGTCCGTTGCACCAGATCTTGCCCTGGTCGATCCGGTAGATGCCGGCCAGGCACTTCAGCAGCGTGCTCTTGCCGCTGCCGTTGCGTCCCACGATCCCGAAGAACTCGCCGGGCTCGACAGCGAAGGAGATGTCCTTCAGCGCGTGCAGCTGCTCGTGGCGCGATTTGCGCAGGGGATGGAGCGCGCGCTCCTTCAGCGTATGACTACGCTCCTCAGGGATCTTGAAGTGCTTCTCGACGCCCTGGGCGGCCAGCGCAGGGAGCCCCGGCGGGGTTGTCAGCTCGGTGGACACGAACACTCAGCGTATAGCCATCGACCGCCGGCCCCAGCAGGAGCGCGCTCAGCTTCTCGGGCGCAGCCGCCGGGCGAGACGCCCAACCCCACGAGCCGCGACAAAGCATCGTGCGAGCAGCCCGTAGAGCGGTCGGCTCACCGCCGGGTGGGAGCTGACGGTGAGCAGCGCACGCTGGAGGTTCTCCGGCAGCGTTCCGTTCGGGCCGATCAGGCTCAGGCCGCTGCCGACCTGGAAGTTGAGCTCGTCATACATCCTCTGTGCGTGCTCGCGCTCGCCGATCAAGCGGGCGGCGACCATCTGGTGGGCCGCCGTCAGCACGCGTTCGCGCGTGACCAGATCGCGGCTCAGCGTGCCTGCGTCGCGGACGGGGGCAACCGCGGCCTCCCGATAGACCTCGAGAATCGCCGCCGCAGTGGCATCCCATGTCAGTGAGTGGGCGGCGGCGCTTAGCGCCTCCACGTGACGCGCGCGCGCGTCGGGGTTGGTGAGCAGCTCGTGGACCGTGTCTGCGCTCCCCGCCGGGTCCCAGGGCACGATGCTCGCTGTTCCGGCCGGTGCGGCCTCGGCCAGGGAGGATTGGGCTGCGAACACGCACGGGACGCCGCCCAAAGCGGACTCGAACGGAACCAGACCGAACCCCTCGTATGCCGAGGGGTAGAGGACCGCCTCCGCTTGACCTACCAGCCAGCGCTTCTCCTCCTCGCTCACGGCTCCGATCGAGATCACGTGAGCGCTCAGCTCGGGGCGGGATGCGAGGAAGTCTCGCTCGGCGGCCTGCGAGGAGCCGTGCTGGATGTGCGTACCGGCGAGCACCAGGGCTCCCCGCCAGCTATGTGCCGAGCGCAGCGCGGCTAGCAGGCGTAGTGCGAACACACGGTTCTTGTGCGTGAAGTCCGTGCCGAGGCACAGCAGGAACCCCGCCTGCGGCAGCTCGTTGCAGAGCTCGGACGGGCGTCGTGGCTCGCCGTCGGCGCGATGGTCGAGCCCGGGAGGAATGATGCGGATGCGCTCGTCCTCGACGAGAGCGTCTGAGAGGAGCTCGCGCCGGGTGTGGTCGGAGAAGACCACGACGCGCTCGGCCGCCGAGAGGCCGTGCCGGCTCGCGCGACGGTAGGCCTCCCAGGCCGCCGTGTTCTCGAAGTAGCCGGGATTGCGATAGGCGATGAGGTCCAGCTGACTGAGAACGATCCGCTCCCCCAGACCCAGGGCAAGCTCGACGTCCTCTGGGGCGAACGCCTGCTGGGGGCGGTGAAAGATCGTGCTCACCGGTGTTGAGGGCTCGATGTCCTCCTCGGCGAGGATCTCAGTCGAGGGCAGGCCACGCAACAGCGCCAGCGTCTCGCTGTCGATCCGGGAAGGGCGTACGAGCAGCCGCAGCCGCAGCTCATCGCGTCTCGCCAGCGCGAGGATCAGCTCGAGGATGTTGACCTGGGTGCCGGTGATGGACCCTTCGAGCGCGCGGGCGTCGAGCGTGACCCACAGTCTCCGTTGCGGAGATCTGGCTGCCTCGAGGGCCCGTATGAGGACGCTTGACTCCGGGAGCGGGGGCCCTGTCTGGTCAGAAAGCGAGGGGTAGCGTTCGAGCAGCGTCGGCGGGGGGGTTTCATAGTCTCGGCTCGGGTGGGGCGCCAGTGGCTGAACCAAGGCATCGTCGGCAGCGACATGCGCGAGGCCTGAGCGTATGCAGCGCTGTGCGAAGTCAACCTCCAGCGACCAGACGAGCTCGAGCTCCTCGTCGAGCGCCCCCACCAGCTCGATCGCCTGCCTGCGCACATAGATGGCCGGCCCGTACATTCGCTCGAGGCGCGGTCGCAGGCGCAGGGCTCTGCTGGCGAGATCCTCGGCGAGCGTCGCGAGCCCGGCCTGGGCATCGGAGCTCTCGAGTATCGCGAGCCGAGTGCCGGCATCCGCCAGCGCGCTCGCCGTGGCCGTGTTGCTGTCCGCGCGGGCGGCTTCCTGGAGATGCTCGAGCCACCCTGGCGTTACCCGGCAAGGGCTGTCGATGATCACGACGTCGGCAGGAGCCAGCTCGTCGAGGACCGCGTTCAGTGCCTCCACGCTTGGCTCGACGCGCACTGGTGCGTCGTCCGCCGGGCTGTGGCGCACGATGGAGCCGAGACACGCTTGCAGCTGCTCGTCATCAGCTCGGGCGGCGATCACGATACGGACGTCGCCCCGGCTGACGGCTCGGTGCGTATGGGGCGACTCTGTCGTGCTCATTGGAAGGTGACCGTGAGGGAGTCAGCCTAGAGGAGTCCTGCGGGTCTCGCGGCGAGGAGCGGCCTTCGGCGATAATGACGGCCAGCCGCCCTGATGACCGCCGACGATCAGACTAGACCGGTAACTCAGCTTGCCTCATCCATGCGGCTGCGCCTGCGGTCGCTGCTGCGCAGGCTTGCTCTGCGCTTTGTCGGTCCCTACGTCCGACAGCGGGCCAGGGAAGCAGAGCTTGCGGCGTCGGTGGGGCGCCTGCAGGCCGAGCTGGAGCACATGGGAACGCGTCACACCGAGCAGATCGAGCGCCTGGAGGACCTGGCCCGCGAGCTGATTGCTACGGCTGAGGCTCTACGACGCCGGGTCTCAGATACCGATGCGCGCGCAGGGCAGGCCCTCGCGGCGATCGAGCCGATCGCTGCGGAGCTCTACGCCCTCCCCTACATGGCAGATGGGCCGTTCGAGCTCATGAGCTCACCCGTCGGGGAGGTGCTCGGCTACAGCTCGCGGGCATCGGTCGTGACGGATGGATCCGCCTATGCCGCCTTCGAGGACCTGTTCCGCGGTCCCGCTGAGCGGGTGGCCGCCTCCCAGCGACCGTATCTGACGCTTGTGCGCGATCACCAGCCGGTGCTCGACGTAGGCTGTGGCAGAGGCGAGCTGTTGGCGCTGATGGGTGGCGATGGCATAGTGGCCTCAGGTGTCGATCGCGACCCAGGCATGGTCGAGCGCTGCCGCGAGCTTGGGCTGGACGTAGTGCTGGGTGAGGCCAACGAGCATCTCAAAGGCCTTCCTGACGGATCGCTCGGGTCGATCGTCTGCACCCAGGTGATCGAGCATCTCGACTACGAGCAGCTGCTGCGCCTGCTCGAGCTCACAGCGCGCAAGCTGAGGCCCCGAGGCCTGTTCATCGCCGAGACTGTCAATCCCCACCGGATCTCCTCACTGAAGACCTTCTGGGTCGATCTCACACACCGGAATCCGATCTTCCCCGAGGTCGCCCTGGCTGCCGTGGCGATCGCCGGCTTCCCCTCCGCTTACGTCTTCGCGCCCACGTTCGACGGCTTCGAGCGGTTTCGCTTCGAGGCTCCTGCCTATGCAGTGGTTGCTACAGCCCCCTCTGCAGCTCCCGAGCTTGCGGACGCGGGGGGGGAGAAGGGGAGCTGATGCAGGTTCTCACCCTGGCCACGCCCGACACGCTGCCCCAAGCGCGGGTGCTCGCTCGCTCGCTGGCTGTGCACCAGCCCGATTGGCGGCTCGACGTGCTCCTCATGGGTGGCGGTCGCGTCCTGGATGCGGCGCGCGCCTCCGGTGAGCCGTTTGCCGCGCGCTCGGCTGCAACGGAGCTGGACGTCGACATGGAGCGCCTGATCGCACGCCACGACGAGCACGAGCTGTCGGTGCTCCTGCTGCCCCGCCTGCTTCGCCTCCATGCACAACGAGGCAGCGGACCCGTTCTGCACCTGCCGCCGACGGCCTGGGTTGTCGGCTCGCTGGCGCCCATCGAGGCCGCCCTGGCTGTTCACAGCGTGCTGCTCGTGCCGCGCATGCTCGCTGACGTGCCGGAGGACGACCTGGAGCCGAAACCACGCGAGATGCGCCGCCTTGGCCGCATCGATGACACGCTGATGGGCACCAATGGGACGCCGGGCGCCGAGGGCTTCCTCGCGTGGTGGGGCACCCACGTAGAACACGCGATCGGCCCAATCGACGGCGGTCGCCGCGGCTCTCGGCCAGAGGATCGGCCGTGGCTTGCACGTCTGCTCGAGCTCGCTCCCGCACGCTTCTCAACGGGCGTGCTGGAGGACGCGGGAAGCAACTTGAGCATGTGGAACCTGCATGACAGCAAGCTCGAGTCGACCCCCTCCGGTCTGGTGGTCGACGGAGGCCGGCCCGCGCTGTTCTTCAATCTCCCGGGCTTCGAACCAGACCATCCCCACCGTCTCGCCAGGCACGCAAGCCGCGTGCGTGTGAGCAGCTCGCCTGTACTTCGAGACATCTGCGTTCGATATGCCGCTGAGTTGCATGAGGCCGGTTGGCAGGACGCGGGCCAGCGCCTCGAGATCGGTCGTCGTCTGGCCGATGGGCTCGTATACGACGAGCGTATGCATGCGCTGTATGCACGCGCTCGTTGGCTGGGCGAGCAGTTCGGCGACCTGTTCAGCGCGGAGGGAACCAGGGCGTTCACCCAGTGGCTCCAAGGTCCGGCGCCGGAGGGAGGCGCCCACGGGATCAACCGCTACGTGTTCTACCGCGTGGCCCAGGAGCGCCCCGACGTGCTGCGCGCCTACCCCGATCTCGACGGAGGGGACGGGGCCGGATATGTGGCCTGGTGCTGGGCGTTCGGGCGCGAGGAGCTGGCGATTCCAGAGCCATTCCTGCCGCCTCCGCCGGGCACTTCGCCCAGGGTCTCTACGGGAGTTGTGGTTCCGCCGGTGGCGGGGGGCGCTCCTGCCCCGGAGGCACCTCAGCATGGGCTGGATGAGACCGCTGCCAAACCGGCGGCGAATGGATCCCCGGCGGTGCGCGTGACCGGCTACCTTGGTCACACCCTGGGGCTTGGGTCAGCCGCCAGGGGCTATGTGAGGGCGCTTGCGGCCGCCGGGGTTCCGGTGAGTACGGTGAGCGTGCCTCTACACCACCTCGTGCGACCTGAGGAGCTCGCGGCCGAGTACGGGGCGCACCGTTTCGAGGAGCTGATTCACGAAGGACGCCACGGTTTTGATCTGGTGGCCGTTAACGCCGACGAGCTCCCTGGTTTCGTCGAGCGTCTGGGGGAGGACTACTTCGAGGGTCCACGGATCGGGATCTGGGGTTGGGAGACGAACAGCATCCCCCTACGTTGGCGGCGCGCCTTCGCCCTCATCGATGAGATCTGGGTCTACTCGCAGTTCATGGCTGAGAACATCGGGGCCGTCGCCCCGGTACCGGTGATCCCACTGCCTCCCCCGGTGCTGGCGCCAGCGGAGCCCGCTAACCCACTGCGACTTGGTGTCCCGGAGGGATTTCTGTTCCTGTTCGTCTTCGACTACCTAAGCACGGTGGAGCGCAAGAATCCCGTCGGCCTGATCGAAGCCTTTACACAGGCCTTTGCCCCCGGGGAGGGAGCGCAGCTGCTGATCAAGACGATCAACGCCCCCCTGCGCCCTCTACCGGAGGAGGAGGTCCTGTGGGCGGCCCACGGACGCCCAGACATTCACCTGATAGACCGATCTCTGAGCGGCCAGGAGCTCGAGGGACTGATGGCCGGATGCGATTGCTATGTCTCCCTGCACCGGGCCGAGGGCTTCGGACTTACGATGGCGGAGGCGATGGCGATCGGCAAGCCCGTGATCGCCACCGGGTACTCGGGCAACGTGGACTTCATGAACGGGGAGAACAGCTATCTGGTCGAGCATGCGCTCAGCCTCGTGGGACCGGAAAGCGAGATCTATCCCGCCGAGGGGGAGTGGGCGCAGCCGAGCGTGGAGCATGCCGCGCGGCTGATGCGCCGCGTCTATGAGAACCCGCAGGAGGCCGCTAACGTCGGGGCCCGAGCGCGGGAGGACATCGCCCGGCGGCTCTCACCGGCTGCGACCGGTGCGGCAATGCGCCGACGACTGGAGCGGATTGGCTGACCCGGCGTGGGTCTCCGCTCGCGGCTCAGGCAACCGCGACAGGATGGGTTAGGCTAGTGGCGGTGTCCGAAGCCAGCAGCCGAGCATATTGGAGCGGGCAGGTCGTGGCCGTCACAGGCGGAGCCGGTTTCGTTGGGGGCGCACTTGTTCGGGACCTGAAGTCCCTCGGCGCCGAGGTCAAGGTGGTTCGCTCCGCCCAGTATGACCTGCGCGACGCCAGAGCGACGCGAGAGGCCGTCGACGGCGCCCAGATCGTGATCCACTTGGCGGCAAACGTGGGTGGCATCGGTTTCAACCGCCGTAACCCCGCTCCGCTGGTCTACGACAACGTGATGATGGCGGGCAACATCTTCGAGCAGTCCCGTCAGGCAGGTGTGGAGAAGCTGATCTCTGCCTGCACCGTATGCGCCTACCCCAAGTTCACACCCACGCCCTTCCGCGAGGACGAGCTGTGGAACGGCTATCCGGAGGAGACTAACGCTCCCTATGGGCTGGCGAAGAAGATGATGCTGGTGCTCTCCGACAGCTACCGGCGCCAGTACGGCTTCAACTCGGTCGTACCCCTTGTCGTGAACCTGTATGGCCCGGGGGATCACTTCTCACTCGAGGACTCCCACGTGATCCCGGCGATGGTCCGCAAGTTCCATGAAGCCACCGCTGCCCGCGAGCCCCGGGTGGTCATGTGGGGAAGCGGCAGCCCATCGCGTGAGTTCCTGTACGTGGATGACGCGTCACGGGCGCTCCTGCTGGCCGGCGAGCACCTGGAGACCTCTGACCCCGTAAACGTCGGGACCGGCGTTGAAACCCGGATTCGCGATCTCGCGGAGATGATCGGCCGCTACACGGGTTACGAGGGCGAGACCGTGTGGGACATCTCGAAGCCCGACGGTCAGCCGACGCGCTGCCTGGATGTCTCGCGGGCACGCGAGCTGATGGGCTTCGAAGCGCAGGTGGGCTTGGAGGAAGGCCTGCAGAAGACCGTGCGCTGGTTCCAGGAGAGCCTGGGGGAGGGGGAGCTCTCTCAGGTGGCGGCCCAGTCATCCGGGGGCCGGGTCTAGGCGATTCGCCGCTGGCCCGATCGGGGCTCGCTCCGACCTCGGGATTCGCGCCGTTGCGCTCAGGCCGTGCCAGAGGAGGTCGCAGACACGGCTCCATTGCGCACGACCTCCATCCATTCGTAGCCCACCGGAGCTGCACAGACCCGCGGGGCCTCGGCGGGCGCTGCGATCTTCACCTGGTAGCTCTGGGAGCTACGAGGTTGGATCAGGATCGGCCCAAGTTCCCTGGTGTCGGGATCGACGTCGTCACCGCTGCCGGGGTGCAGGCTGCCGCCGCCCCTCTCGATGACGAGCGTGTGCCGACCCGCGGCGAGGGTGCTCGTCCCGATGTGCAGCATCTGTCCCGGGTAGCGCTCTTCGTAGGCGACGGCCCCAACTGCCTTGCCGTCCACGAAGAACCTCAGCGGACGCCCCACCGTGCCAAGCATCCACAGTTCATAGCTCCTCGTGGATTGGGAGAGAGTGAAGCTGATGCGGTCGCTGCCTGCGCCGTATGCGACCAGCTCACCGCCCTCCGGTTTCCAGTAGTCGGGATGCACACCGGAGGTTGGAAGCACCTCGGTTATCGGCGCCGCGGGCACATATGCCAGCGATGCCTCCGACCCCGCCTGGTGCAGCGTGATCTGCACCTTGCGGCAATAGGCGGCGGTGCGCTCGTGAGGAAGGCCCGAGAGGGGCAGGTGGGCGATGACGTCGGAGGCGGGCCTGGTCCGCCTCCATACGTCGAAGTAGGCGCTTCTTCTCACCAGATCCCAGTTGCTCGGCGGCCGTACGGCCAGGGGTCCCCGCGGCAGGACGACGAGATGGAAGCTCTGCAGGAAGGGAAGTTCAAACTGGTTGAGGTTGAACGAGAAGCCGACGGCTCCCGGTGCGAGCACACCCGGCCTCAGCTTGTATTCGTCGTTTGCGGGCACGACGAAGGAACTACCGCGCACATCGTGGAGGAAGTACTCGGCGTACTCGTCGAAGGCCGGGAACAGCGTCGGACCTTCGCCTGAGAACTGCTTGTCGATGGCGGCCAGGTCGTGGTAGCGGGCGGCCGGGGCAAGTGTTATGTCGTGATAGACGGTGGCGTTCCCGTAGAGCACGCCCCCAGCGATGATGGCGGCGGCCAGCCAGCCGAGAAGCGAGAGTGGTTTCCAGCGGATCTCGCGTAGCGCCGCCGCGCCGGCGAAGGCGAGGGTGAGCACGAGTACGCCGGTGATCGTGAAGGACTTGAACTGGATCCAGGCGGAGCTGTGTTCGATGTAGTAGTAGAGAGCAATCGGCGCCGAGATTCCCAGCAGCGCCATCACCCAGCGCCGGCGCAGTAGCGCGTAGGCGATCCCGATGACTGCGAGCACGATGACGAACACGTCAAGGCGATGGGTCATCGCCACGTGCACCAGCGGGAAGCGGTAGTCGCTGGTCAGCCACACTCCAGCGGCCGACCAGTCGGGGACCGCAGCTGCCAGGTTTCCGAGGCCCAGGTCGACCGTGCCGCCGATCGCGCTGCCGACGATCCCCGACAACTGGTTGGCGTAGCTGATGATGCCCGGCAGGCTTATCACGATCGTCACTGCCGCCAGCAGCACCCAGCCAGCGAAGGCTCGCAGGCGGTGTCGCGGTATGAGGGTCACAATGAACAGCCCGAGCAAGAGCAGCCCTAGCCATGGCGCGACTCCGACGCTGAAGGCGCCCACGGCCCCCGAAATCCCCACCGCCGCCGGCAGCACCGAGCGGTGCGGACGGGGGCCTGGGAGACCCTCGGCGAATACGGCGGCGCTTACGACTATCAAGGTCGCTGCAGTCAGCTCCTTGATGCCCCCCTCCAGGGCATATGCGTACATCACGTTCGGCTGGATCGAGACCGCCGCACCGACCGTGCGCAGCAGACGGCTACGTGTCAGCTTGCCGAGCAGCGAGTAGATGGCGAGGGCCCCCATCGCGGCGGCGAACGCGTGGTACATCTGGTAGCACCAGGCGAGGTTGGTGCGAATCAGGGCGGCGACCACCCCGAGGGTGGCCTGTCCGCCGCCGGGATAGCCGATCCCTACAAGCTTCTCGACGTTCGCGTGGTAAGAGGAGTTGCTTCCCACCGCTGCCCGGCCCGCTTCGGCGAGGTATTGGGAGAAGTCCATCTGAAAGCCGATGTCGACGATGCGCGAATACCCGGTCCAGGTCGGTGTGCCGGTGAGTAGCGTGGGGGCTCCGATCGCCATGAAGGCGACCAGCGCGGCGAGGAATGGCCAGACGGCACCCCGCTCCCAGGCAGGCCAACGCGCGCCTGCTCTGACCTCCAGGGCGTAGCCGGCAAGGGCGACCACGAGGGCGATGTAGCCGCCGGCCGGTGCGAGCCAGCTGATGTAGGTCACGAACGAGCAGAGCGACACGAGCAGGGCAAAGCCGACAGGGGCGATCAGCAGACCTGGCAGCCATCCGCCGGAGGCTCTGCGCACGAGCAGGCCGCCGCCGGTGCTGAGTGCCAGCAGCACAAGCGGAAAGAGGACACACCCGCAGAGGAAAGCCCCGGTCATCTAACTATGCCTCGCAACGCGGAGAACATATAGAGCGCGACGGCAGGACGCGCGGGAACTAGGTCGCGGCCCACGGCGCTACCGTAACGCACTTATGGGCTCTCTTGATCGCTTTGGGCCGGCCGCCGAGGATGGTGTGCACGGGGAGCCGGCTGGGGAAGGCCGGCAAACGTTCAGCCCCGACACTGCGCTCTGGCAGGCGGTAGTCCTCAACTGGAACGGACGTGAAGACACCGTGCGCTGCCTGGAGTCGCTTACCCGACTGGCACGGGCAGACCTCGGGATCATTTGCGTGGACAACGGCTCGAGCGATGGCTCTCAGGCCGCAGTGCGCGCTCGGTTCCCGGAGGTCCGGATGATCGAGGCCGGATCCAACTTGGGTTATTCGGGCGGCAACAACCTCGGCATTCGACTCGCCATGGAGCTGGGTGCCCGTTGGGTGATGCTCGTCAACAACGACGTGACGGTGGCACGCGATGTGCTCGAGGGCTTTGAGCGTGCGGCGCGCGAGCATCCGGAGGCGGGGATGCTCGCTGGCAAGCTCTACTTCGCCGACAGGCCAAAGATCGTGTGGTTCGCCGGCCAGCGCGTCAGCGAGCTGGTGGGCTATTCGGGGCGTCCCAGGGGCTATGGCCGGAGGGATGGGCCCTCCTACGAGCGCATAGAGCCGACCGGCCGGGCAGTGGGAGCGTTGATGGCCGTCTCCCGGGAGGCAATCGAAGCCGCGGGTGTCCTCGACGAGGGGCTCTTTGCCTACGTGGAGGATGTCGACTGGTCGCTGCGAGTACGAGATGCCGGGATGGAGGTCGTGTTCGCGCCGGGCGCCAGAGGATGGCACCGTGTCTCGGCGTCGACGGGCGGCGAGCAGAGGTCCACTCACACCCTGTACTACGGCGTGCGCAATACGGTGGCGGTGCTCGAGCGCCGCCGCCCGCTGGGAGTCGTTGCCAGCTCCCTGCGTCGCCTCTCGATCCTGGCGACCTTCACCCTGCATGCTCTCAGCCGCCCCGATCGTCGAGCAGCGCTGCGGGCGACCAGGAGGGGCTTCGCCGACGCGCGCGAAGGACGGATGGGCGAGCGGCCTTAGCGGGCGCCCCGTTCCATCCCTTCGAACGACGCGTAGTGTTCCGCAGCCCGACGACAGGTAGGGTCCTGGGAATGAGGTGCTCACGCTCACGTGTTCCCCTAGAGGCTTGCCCTGCTGGACGCCGTGAGCGCTGAGACGGAGCGGCGCGGGCGTGAGCCCTCAACCCAGCCGGTAGCCGAGGGCTCGAGCGGCGGCTCCTTGCCGCTGAGGGGGATTGAGGGCTGGTGGCGCAGCCGGCGGGGAGGTCGCGCGTGGGAGATCCTCCCCGCCGTGGTGCTTGTCCTGCTCGTGGGAGGCCCGATGTTCTTCACCCGTGCGGGCTACTCGGAGGACTTCACCAACTCGCTGTGGCTGATCTGGGTGGCGGGCCACCACTTCGGCCACACCCTGTGGCCGTCCTTCTTCCTCAACGTCGAAGCCCCGGGGGGCATAAGCGGAGTGTTCAACCCGGAGTTCGCGTTCTATGGCGGCCCGCTTTACACCGCAACAGGGGCGCTCTCGGCAATCTTGTCGAATCATGCCGCGGTCGCTTACGCGATCGTCACGGCGGCGGCGCTGGCGGCGGCCTACGGGGGCTGCTGGTGGCTCGCCCGCCAATGCGGTGTCCGCGGCCTGCTGGCGCATGTCCCGGCCGTGGTGATGCTCACGGGCTCCTATTACTCGACCGACCTCTATGGGCGGGGTGCCTGGTCGGAGTTCGTGGCCGTCTCCTCCATTCCACTCATGGCTGCCAGCGCGGCCTCTCTGCTGCGGGCAGGACGGTGGCGCATATCAACTGTGCTCCTGCTGGTCATATCGACTGCGACCTTCACAGGAAGCCACAACATCACGCTCGAGTGGGGCGGCCTCGTGCTCGCGGTGGGGGTGGTGAGCCTGCTCCTTGCCTACCGCCCGAGGGTCTCCTGGCATCGGGTGCTCGCCGTCGTCTGCCTGGCCCTCCTCGCGGCGGGCGTCAACGGCTGGTACCTCCTGCCCGATGTTGCCTACGCCGGTCATACGGTGATCGCGGGCAGTCCCTTCAACTGGTCGTATACGAGCTTCTTCGACACCCCAGGAGTCCTCTTCTATCCGCTCCGGGAAGTGCCGTCGCAGTCGAGCACGCCTGCTCTCTTCGTGCAGGTGCCGCTGTGGTTCATGCTGTGGAGTGCGGTCGCAGCGGCGTGGCTGTGGCGCGACCGCGCGATGGCGCGCCTACGTCGTGCGTGGGTGCTCATCACCCTCGGCATCATCGTGGTGCTGCTCCTGCTGTTCTTCGAGTGGCCCTGGGAACGAATGCCGCGACTGCTCCGGGATATCCAGTTCACCTATCGTCTCGGCTCCTACATCCTCCTGCTCACCGTCGTGCTGGTAACCATCACGGTGCTCGCCCTCCAGCGCTTGGCCGATCGGCCTGGGCGCTTGCTCGGATCGCTTTGGTCTCTGCGCACGCTACTCGTGCAGGCCGTGCTGTTTAGCCTGATCCTGTGTGCTTGGCAGCTATGGGCAGCCAACACCACCCAGACCAACTGGTACAGGAAGCGCGATGAAGCGCTCGTTCCGGTGACCACGGTGCCCACCACTTGGTACTCGGGGGCCGACTATGCAGATAACTCCCTGCCGATCGTCTCTGTTCCGAACAACCGCACGTTGAACGTCGACCCTCGTCTCGTGGATGCCGCGGGCAACGGGCTCTCTGCCATGCTCGCGATGCCGGCGGGTATGCAGCCGGTCGCAACGAACATCGTGAGTGGGCCCTACCTGGTGCACGTGGATGGCCTGCATGTGCTCGGCCGCACCGAAGGCAACCGGCTGGTCGTGAGCCGGATGCGTCCCGGCGGGGGCGATGTGAAGGTCACGGTTACCACGCGGGTGGGCGGAGCTGTGCTGCTCGGGCGGATCGTCACGACGGTCTCGGCGCTTGGAATCCTGCTCCTTCTTGCATGGCTGGGATGGAGGGGATGGCTGGAGCGCCGCGGCGTCGCTTCCCCGCGGGTCTAGTGCGATGCTGCTCCACCCAGGGCCGCACGGAGTATCGCTGCCGCCGTTCCCCAAAGCCCGGCTACGCCACCGCTACCGATCGCGGCCCTGCCGTAGCGCCACGCTGGACGCCACTGCCCGCGCGCGGCGTGACGCCGAGCCTGGCCGAGCAGGATCGCCGCGCCGATCGTGCGGGCGTGACGCTGTAGCTCTGGGTAGCGCGCCGTCACGATCGCCATCGCCATCAGACTCTCCTCAGCGGTGCGCCCCGTCGCCTCTCCCTGGGTGCTCAGGTTGGCGTCGTGGCGGCGGTAGCGAACGAGCACTTCGTCGAGGGCCAGGCAGAGGCCGTTACGGAAGACCTCGATGTCGAACAGCCAGTCATTGGTATAGGTCAAGCGCTCGTCGAATCCCCCCGATGGGACGAGCGAGGCGCGGATCATCGTCGCGGAGGGGAGCATCCGGTAGGTGGGATCGAACCACAGCTCGATACCGCCGCTGCGCAAAGGAGCGCCGTTGAAGACGCGCGAGAAGCGCCCGATCACCCTGCCGCTCTCCGCGTGGAACATCTCGGCATCGTGCGTGCATCCGGCGGCCGTCGAATTGGCGTCCAGGGCGCGCACCTGACGATCGAGCTTGTCGGGCAGCATCACGTCGTCTCCGTCGAACCAGGCGATGAGCTCCCCGCGGCAGATTGCCAGCGCTTCATTCAGCACAAACGGCTTGCCGCGGTTCCCCTCACTGCGCAGCACCCGAATCCGAGGGTCGCGCTCGGCCAGTGTCCGGGCGATCTCCGGGGTGGCGTCCGTCGAGCCGTCGTCGGCGATGATCACCTCAAAGCCCTCGAAGCCCTGTGCGAGAACACTCTCGACAGCCTCCTCAAGGAAGCGCTCCTCGTTGTAGACAGCCATGATCACGCTTACACGGGGCGGGGCGCTCATGGTCTCCCTATCCTGTCTGCTCATGGAATCTGGCGATAGCCCTGCCCTGGGAGGAGATTCGGTGTCGGCCTGCCTGGTGGTACGTAACGAGGAGGCGGTGATCGAGCGCTGCCTGGAGAGCCTGTCGGGAGTCGTCGATGAGATCGTCCTTGTGCACGACGGCGAGTGCGATGATCGCACCCTGGAGATCGCCGAGCGCTACGGATGTCGGATTTACGTGCGTCCCCTGACTGGCCATGCTGAGGCCACCACGATATTCGCCTTCGAAGTCGCGCGGGGCGAGTGGATCATGTCCTTGGATGCGGATGAGTATCTCAGCGAGAGTCTGCGTGACTCGCTGCGCGCGCTCGTCGGCGAGGAGAGCGTCAATGGCTATGAGCTTCTGTGGCGCATGTGGGATGGACGGCGCTATATCACCGAGAAGGGCCCCTACAAGCTGGCGCTGTTCCGGCGGGCGTGCGTGCATGTCCTCGGCATACATCACAGCGCCGAGCGGGTCGATCCGCCGGTGAGGCGGATCGAGCTGCAACTGGAGCACCGCCCGACCTACAACAACTTCGCCCTGCGCACCGTGCTCACGAAGTGGCGTCGCTCGGCGAAGATTCATGCCGAGCAGCTCCTGAGTGACTTCTCGGAGATCCCGAAGTTCAACTGGGACGAAGGTCCCGATTGGCCACCGCGCCGGCGCCTCTTCAACCGCCTATCCCCGCTGCTGTTCCTCCCATCGGTTCCGGCGGTGTTCGCTGTCAACTTCGCCCGCGAGCGAGAGGTCTACTCCCCAGGCGAGAACCTTCGCCTCTCGCTCTACCAGGGAATCTATGCGGGGATGCTGCAGTTCTACGTGGCGAAATACAGGTACCTCGGCTCGGGACCGTCCCCTGCCGCGGAGTCCCCACGTCCCGGTGCGACCGGCGCTCAACCTCCGCTCGCGTGAGCCCAGCCGAGCTGGCGGGAGGAGCGACAGAGCCGCCCGCTGACATCCTCGACCGTCCTGAGGCGGGCGCCAAGGTGATCCGCGGAGGAGCGATCAGGGCGCTCGCCTACGGGGCCACGATCCTGCTGACAGGCGGCATCGTCCCCCTGATGACCCGCCATCTAGGCGTGGCTGACTTCGGGCGCTTCGTCACGGCCTCCTCGATCGTGATGATCGTCGCGGGTGTCACCGAGTTCGGCCTGAGCGGCATCGGCATGCGCGAATACGCACTCGCCGGGCCGGCCGAGCGGCGAGCCCTGCTCGCCAACCTGCTCGGGTTGAGGACGGTACTGACGCTCATTGGACTCGCGGTGGCGGTCCCCCTGATGGTGCTCGGTGACTATCCCAGCGTTGTGATCGAGGGGATGCTGGTCTCAGGTGCGGGATTGGTGTTGCTCAACGTCCAGCTGACCTACTCGATTGCGCTCACCGCCCAACTCAGGTGGGGGATAGCTTCGATCTTCGAACTCGTCAATGCGGGCGTGGTGGCTGTTGGTACGGTCCTGCTAGTCCTTCTCGGCGCCAGGCTGTTTCCGTTCTTCTGGGTGAGCGTGGCGTCATCCGCGGCCGCGCTGCTAGCGGCGGCGGTATATCTGCGCCGGAGCGTCTCCCTGCTGCCGCGCTTCGACTTCGACCGGTGGCGTTCGTTCGTGCGTGACGCACTCCCATATGCGGCGGCGACGACGGTCGCGATCCTCTATCCACGGGTGGGGCTGATCACCGTGTCGCTGATCTCGGATGCGCATCAGACGGGCTACTACTCGACCGCCTACAAGGTCGTGGAGGTGATCGGGGGCACCTCCGGCCTGATCGCCAGCTCCGCGTTTCCCGTGTTCGCCCGGGCCGGACGCGACGACCACGAGCGGTTGCGCAATGCGGTGAGGAAGGTGAGCGATACGGCGCTGATAGCCGGGGTGTATGTGACCGTGAGTCTGGTGGTGGCGGCACCGTTCGTTATCGAAGTGCTCGGAGGGCCCAGCTACGCTCCGGCCGTCCCGGTGCTCCGCCTGCAGGCGTTGGCGCTGCTGGCGGGCTTCTTGGCTGCGACCTGGAGCTTTACGCTGCTGTCGCTGCGGATGCATCGGGCGCTGCTCGCGGTGACGGGGATCGCCCTGCTCGCATCGATCGCGCTGTCGGTGGCGCTGGTGCCGGCTATGGGAGCGGAAGGAGCCTCGATCGCTTCGGCCGTCTGCGAGCTCATAGTCGCGCTGGGGTACCTGCGGGCGCTCTCGGCCGACCACGCCCACCTGCGTCCGGAATTCAGGACGCTACCGAGGGTGGCCCTGGCCGGGGGGCTGGCCACCGCCGTGCTCCTGCTGCCGCTACCCAGCCTCGCGCTGTGGGCGATCGCCACACCCGTATACATTCTGGCGCTCCTGCTCCTGCGGGTTTTCCCGGCGGAGCTGGTGCGGGTGCTGATGGCCCGAGGGGCGTGAGCCGTTAGCTATGGTGCACCGGTGCGCGAATGCCTAGCGACCTTGGTCTGATCCCGAGCCGGGACTGATGTCGAGCGCCCCGCCACTTGCGAGCTCATCGCGATCCTCCTCCGTCGCGCCCCCCCGTTCCCGGGAGGGTCGACCGTCATGGGCACGCTGGCACCTGCTGGTCCCTATCGCCCTAATCGCACTGCTGATGTCCCCGATGGTCCTCACGGGGAGCACCTTCGGCGGTGACTGGCCAACGCATCTGTGGCTGGTGCAGATGCAGGCCAACAACATCTCCGCGCTCGGTCATCCCAGCCTGTTCTTCCAGTCGGGTCTCGGGGGCTTTGAGCCCTGGTATGCCTTCTACGGAGGCACCCTGTACTCGATCGTTGGTGCCGCCTCGGTCCTCTCGGGCGGCCACACCCTCGCTGTCTACATCCTCTCCTTCGCGGTCGTGATGGCGATGGCCTTCGGCGGCTTCGCGTGGATCGGCAGACAGGTCGGTCTCGGCAGTTGGGCAAGCCTGATCGCGGCGGCCGTCTTCCTGACCTCCACCTACTACGTGACCGACGTATATGCCCGAGGAGCCTGGGCGGAGGCGGTGGCCACCTCCGCGATCCCCCTGGTGGTGGCCTCGGCTCTGTGGCTGCTGCGCGCCCCGCGCTGGCGCCCGGCGCCGTTGCTGGCATTCCTGCTCGCCACGGTGATCTTCAGCGGCAGTCACAACATCACGCTGCTCTACGGGGCTGCCTTCCTGGGGCTTCTGTCGGTGACTGTGACGCTGGCGGTGGGCCCGAGGGCGCTACCCGGGGTACGGCGCATCGTGGCGGTGTTGAGCGTGGGAGGAGTGGCGATCGCGATCAACCTGTGGTTCCTACTGCCGGACGTGATGTACGGCCAGCGGACCCTGACCGGGCACTCCTTCACGAAGATCCCCGAAGTCACCGGGGGCATGCCGCCGGGCCTGATCTTCGACCCGGTTCGCCATTCGAACATCCCAGGGTTCGCCACCTTCGACCTGCAGGTCCCCACCCTTGCGCTGATCTGGGCGGTCGTGGCACTGGCGGTCTGCTGGCGAGGGCTGGCACCTGTATGGAGACGGTTGGCGGTAGCGGTCTTCGTGACCGGCATCCCCTTCCTGGCGCTGCTCATGTTCCCGCACCTCTGGTACCACGTGCCTAGGGTCTTCTGGGCGATCCAGTTCCCCTTTCGCCTGCTCTCCTACGTTGACTACAGCGTGGTCGGGCTCGTGCTGATCGCGGTGGTGGCGCTGGTAAGACGATCGCGGGGAGCGCTCACGACAGGGTTGGTGATCCTCGGCGTGCTGTTCGCCGGGATCGAGCTGAGCCAGGCGATCGTGCAGGAGTGGAATGGACCGTCGAGCCTGGCCAGTCGCAGCGAAAGCTTTCCAGGCGGCTCCAAGGTCCCGTCCTTTTGGACGCGCTTCGTCAGCTACCACCAGTATCAGGACTACTCCCTGCCGCAGATCAACGCTGAAATCGGAGAAATCCCGGGCGTCACGGGCTACAACGGGGAAGGCGAAAACGTCATCTCGGTGTCCGCGACGGGGCCGATCAAATCGAGCTACACGATCGCCTTGACTCCGCCGAAAACCGGCACGATCAACACGAACGTGATCGCGGGCCCTTATCTGGTGGGGGTCAGGGGAGCGAAGTTCGTCGGACGCAGCCCCAACCAAAACATGGTGATGAGGGTGAAAAGGGAACCCGATGGCAGGCCAACGAAGGTGACGTTCACCACGGCTGGGACGTGGCCGG
>DATARM010000004.1:0-6105 GCA_036264155.1 Solirubrobacteraceae bacterium | reverse complement strand
GTCGGGGTGCTCCTCGGCGACCTGCTCGATGTCGATGCCGCCCATGTCGCTGAAGAGCATCAGCGGCTTCTTCGCGGTGCCGTCCCAGACGACGCCCGCGTAGTACTCCTGCTCGACCTCGGCCTTGGGGTCGACGAGCACGCCGCGCGGCATGTGGCCGTTGATCTCCAGGGCGAGGATGTCGCGAGCGTGGCTCTCGGCCTCCTCGGGTGTGTCGGCGAACTTGACCCCCCCGGCCTTCATGCGCCCGCCTGTGAGCACCTGGGACTTGATCACCGTGGGGCCGCCGATCCGCTCGGCGATGGCCTTCGCCTCGGCGGCGTCGGTGGTGAAGCCGTAGTCGGTGACGGGGATGCCGGCACGCTTGACGATCTCACGCGCCTCGTACTCGAAGAATCTCATGCGGCGCGGAAGCCTACACGGCGGCGGCGGGTCGATGCTCAGCAGTCGGCGAGGGCTCTCAGCGCCTCGCAGATCTCTTGGCGTCGTGAGCCGAGTGTGCCGGTTCTTTCGGTCAGCGCGGACCGCAGGATCGGCTGGAGGTTGTCGAACGAGGCGGCGCAGTCGCTCTGGAGGCCCTCGCTTGGCCCAAGTCCTATCTCGGTCGGAATTCCGCGAACAGCTCGGCTGACTGGGGCCACAACAATGCGCTTCAGCACCGGTATCGCGTGCGATCTGGTGATCACGAGCACGGGGCGGCGCTTGTCTTCAGTCTCGGCCCACCAGACGTCCCCCTGCTGCGGGACGCTCACCAAGGCTCTTCTTCGATCATCGCGCGGGTCGCCCGCTCAGCCTGTGCGAGCTCCTCGTCTGTCTCGGGGCAACGTTCGTACCCGGCGACGATTTCGGCTCCTATCCTGCTCCGTCGCTGCTCATCCACCAGCTTCTCGAGCGCGACACGAACGCCCTCCGAGCGACTGGCCACGACTCCATCCGCCACGAGACCGTCGAGGCCGGCGACGAGCTCATCATCGAGCCGGGTTACCACTTGGACCATACCAAAAGCATACCAAAACGCAATGCATTTCGTATGGGTGCCGCTGTCAGGCCGCGGCGGCGCTCTCGAACCCGTAGGCCTCAGCCAGCTCAGGGTCCTTCTTGGCGAGCATTTCGGCGAGGCCGACCATGACCTTGCACTGCTTCCAGGTGGCGTCGTCCTGCATCTTGCCGTCGATCATGTGCACTCCGCGTCCGTCGGGGATGGCCTCGATGACCTTCTTGGCGAAGGCCACCTCGTCGGGGTCGGGCGAGTAGACGCGCTTGGCGATTGCGATCTGGGCGGGGTGCAGAGACCAGGCGCCGACGCAGCCGAGCAGGAAGGAGGCGCGGAACTGCGTCTCACAGCCCTCCTCGTCGGCGATGTCTCCGTAGGGGCCGTAGAAGGGGAGCGCCCCGACTGAGGTGCACGCGTCGACCATGCGCGCGATCGAGTAGTGCCAGGGGTCCTGCTGGTAGCTCGGCCGGGGGGCGTCCGGATGCTCGGGGTCGGGGTCGGCGATGGTGCGGTAGCCGGGGTGCCCGCCGCCGACGCGTGTGGTCTTCATCCGCCGCGACGCTGCCAGGTCGGCCGGCCCGAAGCTCATGCCCTGGATGCGCGGGCTGGCGCAGGCGATCTCCTCGAGGTTGGCCACGCCCTGCGCTGTCTCCAGCACGCAATGGATCAGGATCGGGCGCTCGATCCCGGCCTTGGCCTCGAGCTGCGCCAGCAGTCGGTCGGCGTAGTGGATGTCCCACGGGCCCTCGACCTTGGGGATCATGATGACCTCGAGCTTGTGGCCGATCTCGGTGACGAGCTGTGTGAGGTCGTCGAGCACGAACGGCGAGGCGAGCTCGTTGACGCGGGTCCACAGGGCGGTGTCGCCGAGATCCATCTCCTTGCCGACCTTGATCAGCCCTGCCCTCGCCGCCTCCTTCTTTTCCAGCGGAACCGCGTCCTCGAGATTGCCGAGCAGGATGTCGACCTTCTTGGCCAGGTCCGGGGTCTTCTCGACCATTTTCGGGTTCGAGAAGTCCATGAAGTGGATCATCCTCGAGGGCTTGAAGGGGATCTCGCGCGCCGGCTCGGGCGCGTCGATGGCGAGGGGCTTGAGGAAGTCGCGGGGGTTGCGCAAGGGCTCTCCTGGGTCAGCTTTGGGACGGCTATCTGCCTGTTCGGTGCTAGGAAGTATTGATGATGCGGCTGCGTGTGGCATCTGCGGTCCTGATGGCGAGCTGCGGGCTGGTGGCCCTCTGCGTGGCTGGAGCGAGCCTCGCGCAGGTGGCTGTCGCCGGTGCCACGGCGTCTTCGCGGCCATGGCGGCTCTCGAGCCTGAGCGTCGCGCCGGCGCCGGATGACCTGGCGCTGGTGGAGATCGAGTTCCCCCGCGCCCATGGGTCTCAGGCGATCTCCCGACGCACCCTGGCGCTCACCCTCGGCACGCCGATCGGCTCGGACTACCTCGTCGTGGTGACGCCGAGCTTTCGCCCCACGCGCTCACCGCGGGCGTTCGTGCTGATCGTCAACCGCCCTTCGCCGCTGTTCGACCCGGCACGTATCCCGCTGCGGATGCAAACGGCGCGGGCGCTGGGCTCACCGCGGCTGTGGAGCCTCGCCAACCCGTTCTCCCATCGACCGGTGGGCCTCACCCCGGCCCTGTGCCACATGCCGCTCCACGGTGCCAGTACGCTACGGGCCTCGGCGCTGCGGACGCTGCGCTCGCAGGGCCCGGCGCTCACCGGCTTCAGCCCGGCCGCCACTGTGGCCGAGGCATACGACGTCGCCTGCGGCCTGCCCAGCGAAGCGGCCTTTGCCCGGGCCCTCGGACGGTCATCCGAAGGGGAATGCTCGTCGGTCAGGGCTTTGTGCTGCCCGCCGAACGCCGTCTGCGCCACCGCAAGGCGAGCGCCGGCGGGCTCCCACTAGAGTTCGCCGTGCGCGTGCTGCGGCTGGAGTTCCGCCACGGCACGGACGCGATGTCAGAGCTGCCTGGTCCGTAGGGGCTGGGGCGCCAATCCGATCACCCCTGCCACAGGAGACCATCCGAACCCCATGAGCGAGACCACTTCAGTCGAGACCGAGCAGGCTGACCGCGAGGCGAGCGGTGCGCACCCCTACGGCCGCTACCTGGAGGAGTTCGAGGTGGGCTCCGTCTACAAGCACTGGCCCGCCAAGACCGTCACGGAGTCCGACGATCACCTGTTCTGCCTGATCACGATGAACCACCATCCGCTGCACCTCAACGACGTGTATGCGGCCAAATCTCAGCAAGGACGCAACGTGGTGGTGGGTCCGCTGGTGTATTCGCTCGCGCTGGGGATGTCGGTGAGCGATGTCAGCGGCAAGGCGATCGCCAACCTGGCCACGGAAGAGCTCAAGCACCCGGCTCCGGTGTTCCATGGGGACACCCTGTACTGCGAGTCGGAGGTGCTGGAGAAGAAGGAGTCCAAATCCAAGCCCGACCGGGGCACGGTGAAGGTGCACACGCGCGTGCTCAACCAGGACGGAGTGCTGGTGGCGGAGTTCAAGCGCCTGGTGCTCGTGCCGCGCAAGAACCCCGGCGGCAGTTCGGCCGAGGGCAACGTGGAGTAGCACCAGTCTGGCATTGGGGAAGGCGTACTTCCCGGCGCTTTGGCCGTGCGGTACGCTTTCCTTCTCGCCCGTTAGAGGGTGTTTTCTGTTTCGCAGAGCCAAGCATGGCCCGCAGCGCCGACGATCGCAGATCGTCCAGCGTGCGCCGATCTTCCCCGCCGACCGAGGAGCCGCCTGGACCCATGAACACGACGATTCCCGCACCCACCAAGAACGAGCGCCTGCTGGCCTGGGTCAAGGAGATGGAAGCTCTCACCGAACCCGACCAGGTCTACTGGTGTGACGGCTCGGCGGAGGAGTACGACCGCCTGTGTCGGGAGATGGTGGACGCCGGAACGTTCGAGCGGCTGTCCGACGCCAAGCGCCCCAACTCCTACCTCGCCCTCTCCGATCCCGGGGACGTGGCGCGGGTGGAGGATCGAACGTTCATCTGCTCGGCGACCGAGGAGGAAGCGGGCCCGACGAACAACTGGCGCGATCCGGAAGAGATGCGCAGCATGTTGAGCGGCCTGTTCGCCGGCTCGATGCGGGGTCGCACGATGTACGTGGTGCCCTTCTCGATGGGGCCGCTGGGCTCGGACAAGAGCCACGTGGGCGTGCAGCTGACCGACTCGACCTATGTGGTCGTGAACATGCGCATCATGACCCGCATGGGTCAGGGTGCCCTGGACGCGCTTGGAGACGGTGACTTCGTCCCGTGCCTGCACTCTGTGGGAATGCCCCTCAGCGACGGCGCGGAGGATGTGCCGTGGCCGTGCAACGCGGACAACAAGTACATCGTGCACTTCCCCCAGACTCGCGAAATCTGGTCGTTTGGGTCCGGCTACGGTGGCAACGCCCTACTCGGCAAGAAGTGCTTCGCGCTGCGCATCGCCTCGGTGATGGCGCGCGACGAGGGCTGGATGGCCGAGCACATGCTGATCCTGAAGCTGACCTCCCCCGAGGGCGAGGTCAAGTACATCACCGGAGCTTTCCCCAGCGCCTGCGGCAAGACCAACCTCGCGATGCTGATCCCCACCCTGGAGGGCTGGACGGTGGAGACGATCGGCGACGACATCGCCTGGATGAAGTTCCACGAGGACGGGCGCCTGTACGCGATCAACCCCGAGGCCGGGTTCTTCGGTGTGGCTCCGGGAACCGGCGAGGAGACCAACCCCAACGCCATCCACACGATCGAGAGCAACTCGATCTTCACCAACTGCGCCAAGACAGACGACGGCGACATCTGGTGGGAGGGCCTGACCAAGGAGCCGCCGGCGCACCTGATCGACTGGCACGGCAACGACTGGACTCCCGACTCGGACACGCCCTCGGCGCACCCGAACGCGCGTTTCACCACCCCCGCCGCCCAGGACCCAGCGATTGCGCCCGAGTGGGAGGACCCCGCCGGCGTGCCGATCGACGCGATGCTGTTCGGCGGTCGTCGCTCGACGGTGGTGCCGCTGGTGACCGAGGCGCTCGACTGGGAGCACGGCGTCTTCCTGGGCGCGGTGATGAGCTCGGAGAAGACGGCCGCGGCCGCCGGTACGGTGGGCGAGCTGCGCTTCGATCCGTTCGCGATGCTGCCGTTCTGCGGCTACAACATGGCCGACTACTTCGCCCACTGGCTGGAGATCGGTAAATCTGATCCCGCCCGCCGAGCCCAGCTACCGAAGATCTTCTACGTCAACTGGTTCCGCAAGGACGAGAGCGGCCGCTTCCTGTGGCCGGGCTACGGCGAGAACTCGCGTGTCCTCTCTTGGGTGTTCGCGCGGTGTGCCGGGCACGGAGCAGCGACCGAGACGCCGATCGGATGGATGCCGCCGGTCGGCCCCGATGGGATCGACACCCGCGGGGTGGACGTCACCGAGGAGGCGATGGCCGAGCTGCTGCGCGTCGACACCGAGGAGTGGAAGGCACAGCTGCCACAGTTCCGCCAGTACATCGCCGGCTTCGACCGCCTTCCGGCCGAGCTGAACGCCCAGCTCGACGCCCTCGAAGAGCGCCTGGGCTAAAGCCACGCCTGGCTGCGCTCCCCTCGCTACTCGCTAGAGGGCGGATGGCAAGCGAGACAAGGACGCAGTGAGCGTGGCGTGCGAACAGCACGCGAGCGATCGAGGACGCAGTATCGCGCCGCCCAGGCGTTCTCTAATCGTGGCCGTGGGCTTCTCCCGCTGCAGCGGGCGGGCGTGACTCCTCGGCCAGCGAGGTGATGGTGAGCGATCCGCGCGCCGAGGACTCGAGCACGTCGGTCGCCTCCTCCAGCGAGCGGGCGTATAGCTCGACGAGCAGGTGCACGATGATGCGAGCGTCGTCTTCGTGCTTGTGGAAGCGCACGTGGGTGAAGAACTCGCGGACGCCGTGGTCGCCGAACGCGGCGTAGGAGAGGGCGTCGCCGGCCTCGGGGCCCGAGCAGCTCTCGACATCTTCGGAGTCGACCGTGACGGTGCACGATGCGACCCACGGCGTGCCGGCGATCATCCGTTCCCAGCGATCCTCGATCGGCTCGACGCGCCCGTTGTTGAAACCGAGGTGCGGCTGGTCGTGCATGCAGTCCA
>DATARM010000165.1:0-25588 GCA_036264155.1 Solirubrobacteraceae bacterium | reverse complement strand
CGCGAGCTTCATCGGTGGGCTTTGCACCGGCTCTTCACCAAAAGATTACGAGCGCATGTCGAGACCGCTCGAGCAGGGGCATTCACCCGCTTATACGCAGGCAATGAGGAGCTTTCGCGATCGCCCGCAAACGCTCAAGATTCCGAGTTGTTCAGCGCACCCGGCGTCTTGTTGAAGCCACAGCGGAAGCTCTCCGGGTCGATGACCGGCTCGGACCCAGCAAAGCCGCCCTTCTGGCCGTTGCTGTAGACGGTGACGTACTGCAGCGATTCAGGCAATGGGTCAGCCGGCAGCGGGATCGGATTGGCCTGACCTTGACGCGGGTTGCCGGTGGCACCTTCGCTTACGCCCTCGAATCCCGCCGCGGCCGAACCCGCTTCGGTGGTGACCAGCGTCGAGCTCATCTCGCGTTCGTCTTTGAGACCACGGCTCGGGTCCAGCGGTACTGTCGCCGTCAGCGGCGAGTCGTGGATAGTGGACTCGAGCTTGACGCGTTCGGCGGCGCCGAGCAGTTCCGCCGCCGTCGGCAGCCAGCCACCTTCGGCCACGCACGCTTTGCTCGCCCAGATGTAGTTGTTCTTGCCGGCCTCTGCGTTCGTCAGGGGGTATGGCGCCGTGTCGAGGCACCAACTCCCAAGGTCGACCGTCGCCGGCGGACAGCTTCCGGAGATCTGTTCGGCGGTCTTTCCACCAAGCCGTGACGCGTTGTGCACCGTTGGGATCGCGGACGCCGGGAATTTACGGTTGCGCCCCAGCAAGAGCACACCGCCGGCGTGGGGCTGCGTACTGATCGGATGCCCCGCGACCGAGCTCAACACGGCGCGGCGCGCCGCGTCAGCAAGACCAGTAGTGGAGAACACAAGTGCAACGAGTGCCACCACCAGTGCCGGCGAGGGGCGTTTCACGGTGTCTGCTTGGGGTCGCGGGGCGCGGCACGACGAACGTCGTGTAGCTCCTCGAGCGTTGCCTCCTGGACCGTGGACAGAACTGCGTCGAGTGCGACTCCCGAAAGCGTCTCCTGCTCGAGCAGCGCTGTGGCGGTCTCCTCGACCGTGCTCCAGTTGCGATCCAGGATGACCCCGGCACGAGCCTCGGCGTCGCCGACCATCCGCTCGATCTCGTTGTCGATCAGGTTCAGCGTCTCAGGACCAACCGAGCCAAGGTCCTGCAGCGATGCGCCGAGGAAGACCTCGCCGCTCTTCTCACCGATCGTCACCAGGCCAAGGGCCTCGGACATGCCAAAGGAGGTGACCATGCTGCGCGCGAGCGCGGTCGCCGCATGCAGGTCGTCGTTGACGCTGGTCGAGGTGTGGCCGAATGCGATCCGCTCACCGGCGAGGCCCGCCGTGATCACGATCAGCTGACTCTGCAGATCCAGCTTGGACATGATCACCTGGTCACGATCAGAGAGCATGTGCGCGGCGATCCCGAGCTGACGCCCGCGCGCCACGATCGAGAGCTTGCGCGTCGAGGTCGTGTGACCGAGTGCCTCCGTCACAACCGCGTGAGAGGCCTCGTGGATGGCGATCAGCCAGCGCTCCTGCTCGGTGAGGATGTGACGTTTGGCGGGACCGGCAACGACGCGGTCGATCGCCTCCTCGAGCGTGGCCTGGTCGATCTGCCCGCGTCCGTCACGCACGCTCAGCAGCGCGGCCTCGTTGATCACGTTGGCGAGCTCCGCACCGCTGAAGCCCGGCGTCTGGCGTGCAACCTCCTCGAGTGAGGCGTCGGGGGCCATCGGCCGCTTGCCACCGTGTAGGCGCAGGATCTCCAGACGTCCGTGCACGTCGGGGTTGTCGACGACGATCTGGCGGTCGAAGCGTCCGGGGCGCAGCAGCGCCGGGTCGAGGATGTCGGGTCGGTTGGTGGCGCCCATGACCACCAGTCCACCGTCGCCGGCGAAGCCGTCCATCTCGACGAGGATCTGGTTGAGCGTCTGCTCGCGCTCGTCGTTGCCCTGACCGATGCCGGCCCCGCGCTTGCGCCCGGCGGCGTCGAGCTCGTCAATGAAGATGATCGCCGGCGCGGCCTTGCGCGCCTTGCGGAAGAGGTCACGCACACGGGCTGCACCGACTCCGACGAGCGACTCGACGAAATCGGAGCCCGACAGCGAGAAGAACGAGGCGTCGGCTTCACCGGCCACAGCCTTGGCGAGCAGCGTCTTGCCGGTGCCGGGAGGACCGACCAGCAGCACTCCCTTGGGGGCAGCTGCGCCCACCGCCAGGTACTTGCTTGGATCGGCCAGGTAGTCGCGGATCTCCCGGAGCTCGGCGAGTGCCTCACCGGCGCCGGCGACGTCGGCGAAGGTGGTCTTATCCGCGGTTCCCTTGCCCTTCTTGCGACCCTTGCCGGTGAACTGCGAGAACGAGGCGATCCCGCCCGCGGCGCCTTCGCCACCGAGCCGCGTGAACAGCGAGAAGAGGCACACGAGCAGCAGGATCGGGATCAGGAACTGGACCACGATCGCCTTTGTTGGCTTGCCGGACTGCTGGTCCACCGAGACCACAGCCCCCCCGGCGGCGAGTTCGCGCAGCAGTTGCTGTGTGAGCGCGCCGGAGGCCGGATAGGCGGTCCAGAGACGCTGGGGGCCGCCGCTGCCCGGGGTTTCGGTGACCGTGCTGCCCCCCGTCTTCCCGCTCGTCCCGGCAGACGGTTCGTTGGCCACGCCACTGGAGGTGACCACCGGGGCGCTAGCGGTCGTCGTGAGCTCGACGCGGCTGTCGTGGTCGAGCAGGACCGCCGTCGCTATCTGCTTGTGCTTGCTGAGCGTCTGCACCGCGCTCAGCGGAACCTGCACTCCGGAGCTGCTCGGCTTGATCGCGCCGAGCAGCGAGGCAAAGGTGATCGCCAAGGCGATCGAGGCGATCAACAGGAACAGCGAGAGGGGGTCACGTAGCGCAATCCGGCGTGCGTTCGAGAGGAATGAGCCGGCGCCAGCGAGCACAGGATTGCGCCGCTTTGCCAAGCCTGAGCTCACCGTCGCCCGGGCCGGCGAGTAGCCGTTTGTCGAGGCCCCGTCCGGCGTGGCCGGGGGCAGAGGAGGCGTTGCGGGTGTTGGGTCGTCGTCAGTCATCGAGTCCTTGGGGTCCTGCCGTGTTATTCACGGGCAGCATTTGAACGCCGTCGCAAGCGCGCTGCGGACGACACGTCGCGCCTGCCATCGAGCGGCGGCTGGCTGGGAGAGTCACACGGTCAACACACAAAAGCAATGTCGTTCACAAAAACGACACATCGACCGCCAGCATGGCCGCCCGGCTTTCACAAAATGAAAACATCGGGAGCACGCAGGCGAAAGTCCCCTTGAGCAGGCACTTATGCGACTGCGTTCACAAAAACGAAACACCAGTGAAATCGGGGATCGACACTCTTCCCGCGGGTGCCGCCGACCGGCCACCGCATCGATTCGCCCCCTGAGCTGTTTGCCGACCCGAGCGACTCACTCGCTCCCACAGAGTTCAACTTCCCAAGCAAAGGAGCCCGCACCGTGCGCGCGCATCGCACCCTCGTCGTTTCAGCGATCCTGGCAGTGGCATTTGCCATCCCCGCGGGCGCCGCCGCCAGGCGTCTGATCATCGGCGGCTCGACCTCCGTCCTCCCCCTCGCCCAGAAATTGGCGAGCGCCTACCACCAGGCATTTCCGAAGATCCCCGCTCCCAAGGTCGGCGGTGGTCAGTCCGACATCGGCATCAGCGGCGCCGCCAGCGGGCGCTTTGACATTGGCGATTCCTCACGCGACCCGATCAAGGGCGTGGATCCCACGGGGCTTGTCTTCACGAAGGTCGCCCGCGATGGCGTGTGCGTGATCACCAACCCCTCGAACCCCATCTCCAACCTCTCGCAGGAAAACGTGGAAGCGATCTTCACGGGTCGCATCCGTGACTGGAGCCAGATTCCAGGTGCGACGATCTCCGGCCCGATCGACCTGTTCGATCGTGACGGCGCCTCGGGTACGCAGGACGCCTTCCAGCACATCTTCCTTGGGGAAACGCTCAAGATCTCCCCGTCGGCGACGGCGAAGACTTCCAACGGCCTCGAGCAGAACGCCGTCTCCAGCGACAAACAGGCGATCGGTTTTGTATCCTTTGCCTACACGAGTGGGGTGAATGCGGTGGGATACAACGGCATTCCCTGCACGCTGCGTAACGCCAAGTCTGGCCAGTACGCCGGTGTGCGTAACTTCTGGATGGTTACCAAAGGCGCTCCGAAAGGCGAAGCCGCCAAGTTCCTGGCCTGGGTCACCAGTGGGAACGCAACGACTAAATCGATCATCAACTCCAGCTGGATAGCAGTTCACTAACAGAGTTGTCAGCTGGAGTCAAAACAATGCGGCGTATGCCCGTTCTCCAGCGCGGGCGCGCAGGCGCCGCGACCGACCGGCGGGCCGAGCTGACGCTCGGCCTGCTGGCCGGAGTCGTGCTCGTGCTGATCGCCGCGATGGTCGTGACAGTGCTGGTGAAAGCATGGCCATCCTTCTCCTACAACGGGCTGAGCTGGTTCGGCTCCGGAGGGGATGTCGACACCCAGTTGCGCGTGATGCGCGAAAGCACCCCGCTGCCCGGGCACGGGCTTCTCTACTTCAGGGCGTGGCCCCTGATCTGGGGGACGCTGCTGACGACGATCATCGCGGTCGGCCTCGGGCTCGTTGTATCGACCTTCGCGGCAATCTTCATCACCGAGTTCGCCCCCGGCTGGCTGCGTCGCACGCTCGACCCGGTCATAAGACTGCTCGCGGCGGTGCCCTCGGTCATCTACGGGCTAATCGGGATCCTCGCGCTCGCGCCATGGATCAACGAACACCTGATCAGCAACTCGCGCAAGCAGTCGGTGATCTACGTAGTCCAGCTGAACGGCACCGACCTCGCGACTGCAACTTTGATCCTGATGGTGATGATCCTGCCGATCATGGTTGCGATCAGCGCTAACGCCCTGGCCGCGGTGCCTGCATCCTGGCGTGAGGGCTCGGCGGCGCTCGGCGTGAACCGCTGGCGGACCATCTGGCGCGTGTCGCTGCGCACCGCCTGGCCGGCGATCGCCGCCGCGACCGTCCTCGCCACTGCGCGGGCGCTCGGCGAGGCGGTGATGCTCGCGATGGTTTCGGGCAGCCGCGGCTTCGCAGCCAACCCGCTCGACGGCCTGACCTTCCTGTTCGAGCCGGTGCGGCCGCTCGCGGCAAGCATCCTCCAGGAATCCGAAGGGCTCACGATCGGGCCACTCGCCCACACCATCTACGCGATGGGAGCGGTGCTGCTCGTATCCGCCACCATGCTCTCCCTTGCCGGCTGGGCGGCGAAGCAGCCGCTCAAGCGCTACGGGATACGCGCCTGATGGCCGCCGGCTCCTCGATGCTGCCCGCGGCCGCGATGCGCCCGCCGCGCGAGCGCAGCTCCTCCTGGCCGCTGGTCGATCGCCTCTGCTACGGGCTGTGTTGGGCGACCGGTATCGGGCTGTGCCTAATCGCCACGGCGATCGTGATCTTCATGCTCGTCAAGGGGATCGCCTACCTGCGCCCGAGCCTGTTCGTGAGCTCGCCCGCCCCCTCTCTGCATCAGAGCCAGAGCGGGGGCTTCAGCGACCCGATCATAGGCACCCTCATCGTCACCGCGATCGGGACCGTGATCGCGGCGCCTCTCGGCGTGGCGATCGCGACCTGGCTATCGGAGTTCGCGCGCCCGGCATGGCTCGCCCGAGCGGTGGAGTCGGCGATCGAGATGCTCGCCGGCGTGCCCAGCATCGTGCTCGCCATCTTCGGACTGCTGATCCTCTCCCAGGGCTTTCTCAGCTTTCTCTCCCAGGGCGCAGCGCAAGGCTCACTCGGCGAGTCGTTCTTCGACGCCGGGATAGTGATGTCGCTGCTGGCGCTGCCGCTGGTGGTCGGATCTACGCGCGAGGCCCTCGGCCAATTGCCCGATCGCCTGCGCGAGGCCTCCTATGCGCTCGGCAAGACGCGCTCGACGACCAGCCGGCACGTGCTGCTCCCGGCCGTTCGACCGGGCATCGCCAGCGGGATCGTGCTCGGCATGGGCCGGATCATCGGCGACACCGCGATCGTCACCATCCTCCTCGGCTCAACGCTGAAGAACGAACCGGTCGGCCACGTGCCGCTACTGGGCACGCTGCGCGGCACCGGATCGACGCTCACCAGCTACGTCTACAACAACTCCCCCGCCGGTGAGGGCAATGCACACGAGAAGGCCTATGCCGCAGCGTTCGTGCTGCTGATGATCGTGCTGGCGCTGAACGCGACAGTTACTCACCTCGTCAATCGGGGGCAGGCACCGCGCGAGCGTAGACGTCTGTTCCTACCGGGCCGCCTAATGGGAGGGTCGCGCTGATGGATCCGCTGATGCCGCCGCCGATCAGGCGGATCGCGCTCGATGTCGAGCCTCATGTGGCCCCAGCGCGGCCGACGCCGATCGCCAATGGATCCGCCGCGCCTGTAGCTGCCCACGCCAAACTGCGTCGTCCGGCAGCCCAGACCACGGAGAGGATGCACATCGACTCTGTGTCGCTCGCCTACGGCGAGAACTGGGTGGTCCGCGACGTGACGCTGCCGGTTCGCCAGGGTGAGGTGCTGGCGCTGATCGGCGCATCCGGTTCGGGCAAGACAACACTGCTGCGCTCGCTCAACCGGCTCACCGAGATAACCGCCGGCGCCGCCCGCACAGGCCGGATCACGCTCGACGGTCGCGACATCTACGAGCTCGAGGTCAACGACCTGCGCCGGCGGGTCTCGATGGTCTTCCAGCAGCCCAACCCGTTCCCGATGAGCATCTACGACAACGTCGCCTACGCACTGGCGGAGCAGGCGCCGCCCCGCGGGCGTCGCCGCCGTCGTACGCCCGAGCTCGAGCAGGCCGCCGAGACCGCGCTGCGACGGGCCGGCCTCTTCGACGAGGTGGCGGGCGATCTGAGCCGCTCGGCGCTGCGGCTCTCCGGCGGCCAGCAGCAGCGTCTGTGCATAGCGCGTGCGCTGGCGGCCTCACCCGAGGTGCTGCTGCTCGACGAGCCCTGCTCGGCGCTCGATCCGATCTCGACGGCGACCATCGAGGAGCTGATCGTGGACCTGCGCGAGAGCGTGGCGATCGTGATCGTCACCCACAACCTCCAGCAGGCGTTCCGCGTGGCCGATCACGTGGCGTTCATGCACCTCGGCGAGCTCGTCGAGTACGGGTCGAGCGAGCAGGTCTTCAACCATCCGGACCGGCAACGCACGCGCGACTACATCAGCGGGGCCTTCGGGTGAGGGCTGGGGCGCTCGTACTCCTCGCGCTGATACTCACGGGCTGCGAGACCACGGCGGAGAAGAGCGCGAAGCTGGAACGGCAGGCTCTGCGCACCGCCGCACACGCGCAACACACCACCGGCCTTACGATCACCCATCCCAGCAGCACCATCAGAGTGCTCGACAGCACCGTCGTGCACAGCTCCGAAGGGGCAGCCGTGGCGGTTACGCTCGAGAACAGCTCGAGTCGCGCGGTGGCAGATGTACCGATTGCCGTCACAGTCCGTAGCGTCGGCGGAGCCACGGTGTATTCGAACAGCAGCCCGGGACTCGTTCACTCGCTCGTGTCGGTGCCGTTGGTCGCGCCCCACAGCCAGCTCACGTGGATCGACGACCAGGTAACGAGCACGCAGGCTGGGGGGAGCGCGACCGCGGAGGTGGGCGAAGGAACGACCGTGAAAGGCGCCGTCCCGGCCATCACGGTCGTGGGCGCCCATATCTTCGAAGAACCCGGCAGCGGGTTCGGAGCCAAGGGATCTGTCGTCAACCACTCGACCGTGGCCCAGGCCGAACTCGTCGTCTACGCCACGGCACGTCGCGGCGCTCGCATCCTCGCCGCCGGTCGAGCGGTCCTCTCTCAGGTTCCTGCCGGCGCCTCGATCCCGTTCCAGCTGTTCTTCATCGGCGACCCCCGCGGAGCCCAGCTCCAGGTGAGCGCGCCGCCAAGCACCGTTCCCTAGCCGAGCTAGCGCTGGCGGCGGCCCTGCTTGAGCGTGATGCCCTCGAGCACGTGCGCGACCGTCTCACATGCGTCCACGGCCGCCTCCAGCGACTCGAAGATGTCCTTCCAGCGGATCACCACCATCGGGTCGATCCCGCCGGCGAACAGCGAGGCCACACCGTCGCGCTGCAGGCGATCGCCCTCGTTCTCGAGGCGATGGATCTCCACCAGGTGGGGTCCCAGCTCGGTGCCCGTGCGCAGCGAGCGCAGCGCCTGGGCGATCTGCTCGCCCGCGCCGACCAGCACGTCGGCGAACTCCACCGCCTGCTCCATCGGCGCCTCCACCCCGTAGAGGCCCAGCTGCGCCGCCGCCTGCTCGGAGTGATCGACGATGTCGTCCAGCGCGGTGGCGAGGGCATATCCATCGCCCGCGTCAAACGGAGCACCGACCCGCCCGCGCCCGGCGAGGCGGTGGATGATGTCGTGGGTGATGCGATCGCCTTCCTGCTCGCACACCTTCAGGTCCTGTGCCAGCGTGGCGTGCTCGGGGTAGTCGACCAGCAGTTCTCGCAGCAGCAGGCCACAGCGCTGTACGTTGCGCCCGGCCTCCTCCACGAGGCCCATCAGGGCGGTGTCAATACCACGGCGCAGGAAGCTCATCCGGCGAGGATATTGATCGAGGCGCCAACCCCGGTGGCTTTCACAGATTTTTCACGGCCGGATAACCAGTTTGCAACGCCTGCGCTCCCGGCGCGTGGGACGCTCCGCGTCGTGGCGGCCTTCCCGGAGAGTCCTGACGTCCCCGCGGACACCCTGTATGCGGGTGAGCTCGAGATAAGGGCCGAGGAGGGTCTCGTGCTAGCCACCGGGCGCCCGCTGACGCTGTCGGTGCGAGAGTTCGAGCTGCTCGTCGCGATGGTGAAGCGTCTCGGTGCGATCATCACCCGCGAGGAGCTCTACCGCACAGTCTGGGGAGGCGAGCTGCGGGCGGGCGACCGCTCGGTCGACGTCTACGTCAGCAAGCTGCGCAGCAAGCTCGAGGCAGCCCTTCCCGATCGTCGCTTCATCCACACCCATCCGGGCTTCGGATACCGCTTTCAACCCCAGCCTTCACGAAATGTTCACATGGAGGCCGCCCGCGGGTGAAGACACTACGCCGCATCACGTCGATCCGGCGCAGCACTCGGTGCTCGCCGTCGTCAAGAGACAATCCAGTCAGAGGAGACGTAGTGATCAAGAACAAGATGGGCGCACTCGCCGGTTGCGTAGTGCTCGCGTTGGGAATCGCCGCATGCGGAAGCTCTGAAAAATCGAGCTCCAGCTCGTCCAGCAGCACCGCGGCCAGCACCGCATCGAGCACTCCCAGCACCACGGCAACCGCCGTCAGCGCGGGATCGGGAACGATCTCGGGAGCGGGCTCGACGTTCGCGGCTCCGGTCTATGAGCAGTGGGCATCTTCACTGTCCGGCCTGACCGTCAACTACCAGGCCGTCGGCTCGGGCGCCGGGATCACCGCCGTCGAGTCCAAGACCGTCGACTTCGGCGCCAGCGACCCACCATTGAAGGCCGCCGACGAAGAAGCGATCGCCAAGAACGGGAGCACAGCGGTGCAGATCCCGATGTTCCTGGGCGCCATCACCGTCTCCTACAACCTGCCGGGCGTGAAGACCGGCCTGAAGCTCGACGGCAAGACGATCGCCGACATCTACCTCGGCAAGGTCAAGACCTGGGACGACACCGAGATCAAGGCGCTGAACCCCGGGGTGACGCTGCCGAGCACATCGATCACCGTCATCCACCGCTCCGACTCCTCGGGCACCACGGCCGGCTTCACCGGCTTCCTCGCCGCGGTCGACCCTGAATTCAAGAGCAAGGTCGGCGAAGGCAAGGACGTGCAGTGGCCCACGGGAACGGGCGCCAAGGGCAACGCCGGCGTCGCCGGTGCCGTGCAGCAGACGACTGGCGCGATCGGCTACGTCGAGCAGGCCTACGCGCTCGCGCACAAGTTCACCTACGCCTCTGTGAAGAACAAGGCGGGAGCGTTCGTGGAACCGACGCTCGCCTCGACCAGCGCCGCGGCGCAGGGTGTCGCGGTGCCAGCCAACCTCGGGATCAAAATCTCGAACCCCGCCGGCGCGGCCAGCTACCCGATCACCTCGCAGACGTTCGTCGTGGTGAGCAAGGACATGTGCAAGGCCGGCATCCCCGGCGGCGAAGGCGCAGCCAAGGGCGTGGTCAAGTTCCTCGACTACGGTCTCGGCGAAGGCCAGAAGATTCTCGCGCAGGCCGACTACGCGGCGCTACCGGCCGCGATCCTGGCGAAGTCGAAGGCGGCCGTTGCCGCACTGCAGTGCAACGGCGCCTCGCTCGGCGGCTGACGTGACGATCCAGCCTCGGATTCGATAGACAACGGGGCATGGAGGCAGCGACCATTCCCAGTGGCGACCGGGGGCTTCTCTCGCGGTCGCCACTGGCGCGCCTGCCCGACAGGGCTTTGAAGTACGGCCTGACCGGACTGGCCGGCCTGATCCTCGTCCTGATCGTCTACTTCTTCATCCGCCTCGTCGGCGAGGCGAGCCCGGCGTTCTCCCATGCGGGAGTCCTCGGGTTCACGTTCAACAACGACTGGAACGTCAGCGCCGAACACTTCGGCGCCCTGCCGCTGCTGATCGGAACCCTGCTCACCTCAGCCCTGGCGCTGCTGATCGGTGTCCCGGTCGCCGTCGCGGGCGCCATCTACGCGACCGAGCTGTGCCCGCTGCGCCTGCGGGCCCCGTTGACGATCCTCGTGGAGCTGCTCGCGGCGGTTCCCTCGGTCGTCTACGGCCTGTGGGGGATCTTCTTCCTCGCGCCCAAGCTCCACGGCGCCGAGCAGTGGGTCGCCGACCGGCTCTCGTTCATCCCCTTCATCGGCGGTGGCCTGGTAACCATCCCCAACTACTTCATCACCGGCCTCGTGCTCGCGATCATGATCCTGCCGATCGTCTCCGCGATCAGCCGCGAGGTCATGACCACCGTGCCCGCCGATCACAAGGAGGCCGCACTCGGCCTCGGCGCCACACGCTGGGAGATGATCCGCATCGCCGTGCTCCCCTACTGCCGCTCGGGCATCGTCGGCGGGGCAATGCTCGGCCTCGGGCGCGCAATCGGCGAGACGATCGCCGTCACGATCCTCGTCGGCGACGCGCCCCAGCTGGGCAGCCACCTGTTCGGGCAGGGCTACAGCCTCGCGGCGGTGATCGCCAACGAGTTCGGCGAGGCCCAGGGCATGCACCGCTCGGCCCTGTTCGCGGCCGGTCTCGTGCTGTTCGTGCTCACGCTGCTCGTCAACGGCCTGGCGCGCTTCTTCGTCGTGAGGGCCGCGCGCGGGACTAGTACAACGCCCACGCCGGTGGGCGGCGGGATGATGGTCGCAGACGCGGCGAGCGGCGCATGAGCGCACCTGCCGCCTCTCCACCGCTGCTCGATCGCTTCGCCGTGAGCCCCGCGCGTCGCCGCAAGGACCGCATCGCGCGCGGCGCGATCCTCGCGGCCACGCTGGTTGCGCTCGTGCCACTCGTGCTGATCGTCTACTACCTGCTGGCCAAGGGCCTCGGGTCGTGGAGCACGAGCTTCTTCACCACCGACCCGACCGGCAACACGTTCTTCAAAAGCTCGAGCATCGGTGGCATCAAGAGCGCGATCCTCGGCACCGTCGAGATCGTGGCGCTCGCCTCTGTGATCGCCATCCCGATCGGCATCGGCGTGGCGATCTGGCTCGTCGAGTACGGGCGCAGCAGCTGGTTCGCCCACGCGGTGCGCTTCTTCGTCGACGTGCTCACGGGCGTGCCCTCGATCGTGTTCGGCCTGTTCATCTACATCGTGCTGATCGTGGGCACGGGCAGCACCTACGCCGGCTACAAGGGCGCGTTTGCGCTGTCGCTGCTGATGCTGCCCGTGGTCATCCGCTCGGCCGAGGTCGTGCTGCTGCTGGTTCCCGCCGCCCTGCGCGAATCGGCGCTCGCCCTCGGCGCTCCACGCTGGCGGGTGATCTTCAGCGTGGTGCTGCCCACGGCCCTGCCGGGGATGGTCACGGGCGTGCTGCTGGCGATCGCGCGCGCGGCCGGCGAGACCGCGCCGCTGCTGTTCACAGCTGGAGCTACGCTGAAGACGAGCTTCGGCCTCGGCTCGTTCATGAACTCGCTGCCCGTGCAAATCTACAGCGACGTCACATCCCCGACAGAATCGGTGGAACACCGGGCCTGGGGCGCCGCGCTGACGCTGGTCGTCATGATCCTGATCCTCAACCTCATCGCCCGCCTCGTCTCGCGAAGGAGTCGCCTTGCATGACATCCACACGACCGCCCACGAACGTGGCTGACGCGGACCCCGAGCCCCGCTCAGAGCTCGAGTCGAGCCCGCAGCAGGGCCCGCAGCGGCTGACGTCCGCGACGCCGACCCCGGCGCCAGGCGCCGAAGCCGTGCAGGCCAAGCAGGGCATCAGCGTGAAGCTCGAGCAGCTGCGCGCCTTCTACGGAAACGCCGAACAGGTCAAGGGCCTCGATCTCGAGTTCCGCCCCAACGAGGTGACCGCGATCATCGGTCCGTCGGGCTGTGGCAAGTCGACGATGGTGCGCTGCATCAACCGCATGCACGAGGAGATCCCGGGCGCGCGCGCAGAGGGCCGTGTGCTGCTCGACGATCTCAATGTCTATGACTCATCGGTCGACGTGGTGGCGGTGCGCCGAGCGATCGGCATGGTCTTCCAGAAGCCCAACCCCTTCCCGACGATGTCGATCTTCGACAACGTCGCCGCGGGCCTGCGCCTGAGCTCGCGCCGGGGCGGCGATCTGCGCCCGCGTGTTGAGGCGGCGCTGCGTAGCGCGGGGCTGTGGGAGGAGGTCTCAGAGCGCTTGGACGAGCCGGGCGCGGGCCTCTCCGGAGGCCAGCAGCAGCGCCTGTGCATCGCCCGCTCGCTCGCCGTGGACCCCGAGGTGATCCTGATGGACGAGCCCTGCTCGGCCCTCGATCCCATCGCCACGCTCAAGATCGAGGAGCTGATCGACGAGCTCAAGCAGCGCGTCACGATCGTGATCGTTACCCACAACATGCAACAGGCGGCGCGGGTGGCCGACCGGACGGCCTTCATGCTCGACGGCGGCCTCGTCGAGATCGGCCCCACACAGGAGATCTTCACCAACCCCAAAGACTCCAGAACCGAGGAATATGTCACCGGCAAGTTCGGCTAACGGCGAGGACGGAGCATCGGTGGCGAGCCCGGGCGAGCTCCAGCAGAGCGCACCGGCGAGTGGTCCGGCGGCGGGCCGGGCGCATTTCCAGGCCGAGCTGCGCGCCTTGGAGGAGCACGCCCTCGGCGGCCTCGACCTGATCGTCGAGCAGCTGGACCGCGTGCTCGAGGCGCTGCGCCACCAGGACGTGGAGCTGGCGCAGATGGTGATCGCCGACGACGACCGCGTGGACGGCCGCTACCTGGAGGTCCACCAGGGCATCCTCTCGCTGCTCGCGCTGCAGGCGCCGGTCGCCGGCGACCTGCGCCTGGTGGCCGCCCTGCTGCACACGATCAAGCACATCGAGCGCATGGGCGATCAGTGCGTGAACATCGCCAAGATGATCCCCCTGTCGGGCTACGAGCCGCCCGTGCACGAGGAACTGCTCGACGCCCTGGGCAAAATGGGCGCCTTCGCCCGCTCGGAGGTCGTGCAGTGCAAGGCGGCCTTCGCCGGGCGCGACATCGGCCTGGCCGAGGATCTGGTGCGCCAGGACCGTGAAATCAACCGCCTCAACCGCGACATCTTCCGCCTCGCAATCGAGATCGGCGACGACCCCGACACGCGCGAGTGGGCCATGCACATGACGCTGGTGGCGCGCGCCCTGGAGCGGATCGGTGACAACGCCGTCGACATCGGCGAGCAGGTGGCCTTCGTGGTCACGGGCCTCTTCCGCGAGTTCTCAGACTCCTCGCGCCCAGCCTCAGGCTCACTGCCCGGCTGATCGCAGCCGGTCCGCTCGGGGCCGCAAACAGCGAACTTGGGTCTGTGAAGATCCTGTGACAATTTGTCTCCAACCGCTGCCAGGGTCGTCTATTCGCTTACACTTGGCCGCGATGACGGTAAGCGTGCGCGCCGAAGCCCAGGGGGGCCCGTCTGACGCCCCCGACGGTACGGCCCCCTCCTCAGCGTCTCTTCGGATCGCCGTCCTCGATCGCGACAGCGGCTTCATCCAGGTCCTGTCCAAGCGCCTGGACCGGCTCGGCTGGGAGCACCGCGTGCTCGCAAGCCCAGTACCCGCCGAGGCGGTGGTCGCAATGCGCCTGAGCGCGCTGGTAGTCGACCTCGCGGTTCTCGGGCCGCAGGCCTGGAGCTGGCTGGAGCGACTCTGCGAGGCGCTGCCGGAGCTGGGCATCGTCGTGTGCACAGGTCCCTCCACCGTCGCTCAGCGGGTGCGGGGGCTGCGTCTCGGAGCCGACGACTGGATCACCAAGCCCTGCCACCCCGAGGAAGTGATCGCCCGCGTCCAGAGCGTCGTGCGCAGGCGCCGGCGGACCACCTCGCGGACTGAGACCAAGCCGGTTCGCGCGGGCGACGTGGAGATTCGTCCCGACCGCTTCCAGGCTTACGTCTCGGGCGAGAGCATCGACCTGACGCGCCGTGAGTTCGAGCTGATCGAGCTGCTCTCATCGGCCGAGGGACGCGTGCTCGAGCGTGAGGAGATCTACTCGCGGCTGTGGGGCTACACGATGGTCCGCGGCGATCGCTCTGTCGACGTGTTCGTGCGCAAGCTTCGCCAGAAGCTCGAGAAGGCCTCACCCAACTGGCGCTACATCCACACCCACTTCGGCATCGGCTACCGCTTCGCGGCCGAATCGACTGAGGTCGTGGACCCGAACGACGTCCCCTCCTCACTCCCCGCCGAGTGGAGCGCCGACGGCCCCGACGGCGTCGTCGCCGCGGAGGGCCTCATCGCCGGCGATTAGGGCCAGCTCGCGGGGTCGCATGAGGACCGTGAGCTCGGCCCGTGTGCCATCCAGGCGCACGATCGCAAGTCCCCCCTTCTTGACGTCCGCGCGGGCCCCGGTCAACTCGGCCAGGACGTTGGAGAGGTCGGGCTCGTGGCCCACCAGCAGCAGCCTGCCCTCGTTAGTCACGCCGCTCAGCGCGTCGAGCGCCTGCGCCCCGTCGAATCCGCCGGCCAGCTGCGGGTGGACAGCCATGCGCGCGCGCTCGGCTGCTGGCAGGTACTCGGCGGCCAGCTCGGCGGTCCGGCGCGCGCGGGCCTTGGGACTGAACAGGATCGCCTCGAAGCTCGCCTCCATGCGCGCCAGGGCGAGACCGGCAATGCGCGCCTGGCTCTCGCCGCGCGCGGTCAACCTGCGCTGGGAGTCCTCCCGAGCGCCGTGCGGCTCGGCGTCCGCATGACGAAGTAGCCAAAGCTGACGAGCCATTCCGATGGAGAGCAGCCTAGCGCGCGAGGACCCAGCCGGCCCCGGCCGTTCCGGATTGGAGCGGCAGCGTGTAGCTTGGGAGCAGATGCACGAGCGAGACCACGATACCGCCGAGCGTCCCGCGCTCAACCCCTTCATGACCGATGGGAGCGCAGCAAGCGGCGAGGCCTCGCTGTATCTGAACCGCGAGCTCTCGTGGCTCGAGTTCAACGACCGTGTCCTGCAACTGGCCGAGGACGAGACCGTCCCGCTGCTCGAGCGCGTGAAGTTCTGCGCCATCTACACGACCAACCTCGACGAGTACTACATGGTCCGCGTGGCAGGACTGCGCGACCAGATCGACGCCGGCGTGGAGAAGTCGAGCCAGGACGGGCTCATACCCTCGGAGACGATCGCCCTGATCCGCGAGCGCGTGCTCGAGCAGAGCCAACTGCTGACCAGCTGCTTCGAAGGGCAGCTGCGTCCCGCCCTCGCCGGACACGACATCCGCGTGGTCGGCGTGCAGGACCTCGACGAAGACCGCCGCGCCGAGCTGGCCCGCCACTTCCAGCGGGCGATCTTCCCCGCCCTCACGCCGCTGGCGGTGGCCCCGGGACGTCCCTTCCCCTACATCTCAAACCTCTCGCTCAGCCTGGCCGTGCTGGTGCGCGACCCGGTCACCAACCAGACCGTGTTCGCGCGTGTGAAGGTCCCAACCGAGATTCTGCCGCGCTTCGTCACGCTCAAGCAGCCCGCTCCCGAGCCGGCCCTGCTGGTGCCGCTCGAGGATGTGATCGCCCACCACCTCGACGCGCTCTTCCCCGGAATGGAGATCGTCGACTACGACGTCTTCCGGGTCACTCGCGACGCCGACCTCGAGGTCTCAGACGACGCTGCCGATCTGCTGCAGGCCGTGGAGGACGAGCTGCGGCGCAGGCGCTTCGGCGAGGTCGTGCGGGTGGAGGTTGGAGCCAACTGCTCGGAGCCCCTGCGCGAGGCGCTGCAGAGCCTGCTGGGCGTCCAGGACGAGGAGGTCTACCCCGTCGACGGCCTGTTGGACATGGGCGCCCTGTGGCAGATCGTGCGCCTGCCGGGCCACGAGGAGCTGCGCGAGGAGCCGCTCGTGGGGATCACCCATCCCCGTCTGCTGCGCCACGAGGGCGAGCGCCCGGACGTGCTGGGCGCGATGCGCGAAGGCGATCTGCTCGTGCACCACCCCTACATCTCCTTCTCCACCTCCGTGGAGCGCTTCGTGGAGCAGGCCGTGGCCGACCCCAACGTGCTCGCGATCAAGCAGACCGTCTACCGCACGAGCGACGACTCGCCGCTCGTGCCCGCGCTGATCGACGCGACCGAGCGCGGCAAGCAGGCGGTCGCCCTGGTCGAGCTGCAGGCGCGCTTCGACGAGCGCATGAACATCCACTGGGCCAAGGCGCTGGAGGAGGCGGGCGTTCACGTCGTCTACGGGCAGCCGGCGCTGAAGACGCACGCCAAGTGCGTGCTGGTGGTGCGCCGCGAGGGTGACGGCGTGCGCAACTACGTGCACATCGGCACCGGTAACTACCACTCGGCCACCGCCCGGCTGTATACGGACTTCGGGCTGTTCACCACCGACGAGCAGATCGGCGCCGACGTGGCCGACATGTTCAACTACCTCACCGGCTACGGACGCCCGCTGCACTACCGCAAAGTGCTGATGGCGCCCAACCAGCTGCGCGACGGGATCATCGAGCAGATCGAGCGCACGGTCGCCGCCCACTCCCTCAGCTCGCCCGCGCGGATCGCGATGAAGATGAACTCGCTCGTCGACGGCCGCTGCATCCGTGCGCTCTACGCAGCCTCGCAGGCCGGCGTGAAGGTCGAGCTCAACGTGCGCGGCATCTGCTGCCTGCGCCCCGGCGTCCCCGGCCTCTCGGAGAACATACGCGTGGTCTCGATCGTGGGGCGCCTGCTGGAGCACTCGCGCATCTACGCCTTCGAGCGCGAGGGCACGCACACCATCTACATCGCCTCGGCTGACCTGATGCCACGCAACCTCGACCACCGCGTCGAGCTGGCCGTGCCGATCGAGTCCGAGGATCTGCGCGCCGAGCTGCTGGACACGCTGCAGCGCGCCTTTGCCGACAACCAGAGCTCGTGGGATCTGGACGGCGAGGGCGTGTGGCACCGCCGCTCGCCAGGACCCGGCGAGGAGCCGCGCAACCTGCAGCTCGAGCTCGCCGAGATCTACGCCGCGCGCGCCTCCGCCGAGCGCCCCGCCGAGGGGCGCGAGACGGCCGGGGTGCTGGGGCGCTAACGGCCTGGGCGAGACCCGCGAAGGCCATACCGCGCGGTCACAAGTGACGCGCCGCAACGATGTAGTGGTTGTGGACGTGGATGACGATCGTGACGATGAGGTGCTGCTCGTGGCAGGGAGACGCGACGCCGAGGCGTTCGGGCTTTTCTACTGCCGGCGGGTGAATGCCGTCCTTGCCTTCTTCCTGCGCCGCACAGGCGACCGCGAGCTGGCGGCAGACCTCACGGCGGAGACGTTCGCAGCGGCGCTCACCGCACTTCCTCGCTACCGGCCCGAGCGCAGCAGCGCGCTGGCGTGGCTGTTCACGATCGCCCACCACAAGCTCGTGGACTCGCTCCGTCGCGGCCAGGTCGAGGATCGGGCACGCCGACGCCTGGGCCTCGAGCCACTGAGCTTCAGCGACGAGGAGATCGAGCTGGTTGAGCAGAGAGCCGTATCGGCGGCAGGTGACTCAGCGCTGCTGACGCTGGAGCAACTGTCCGGCGAGCAGCGCGCAGCTGTGAAGGGACGGGTGCTGGAGGAGGCCGACTACGAGGAGCTGGCCACGCGCCTGAAGTGCTCGGAGGCCGTTGTTCGCAAGCGCGTGAGCCGCGGGCTGGCCGAGCTGCGCACGAGGATGAGGGAGGCCTAGATGGACGCCATGGATAGGTTCGGCGAGGCGCTGCTCCAAGCGGGAAAGCGTCGCAGTCGCGGCCGGTGGTCACTTCGAGCGGTCCGCTCGGCAGGGCGACTTCGGCCCTTCAGATCACTCCTACGTCCACACGTCGGCCTCGTGGCGTTCGCGCTGCTCCTCGCGACAACCACCATCACACTCGCCGCGACCGGGGTCATACTCACTGGCTCCCCGGTGCGCACGATCACCCAGCCGAGCCCCACCGCCGGCGAGGGACTTCCGGTGGAGGGCGCCAGCCGTCTGCTGCCCCTGCGAGCAGCCGACCCTGCTGGCGGTCTTCCATGGGGCATGCGCGTCCTCCACACAACGCGCGGTCTGGTCTGCGTTCAGATCGGCCGGGTCTACCACGGCCAGCTCGGCCAGCTCGGCGTCGACGGAGCATTCAGCAACGACGGGCGCTTCCATGCCCTCCCCCCAGATGCCCTGCCCGATGTCCTGCGTAGTCCCGAAGGATTCAGCTTCGAGAACTGCGCCGCGCCTGAAGACACCTACGCAGGCGACATCGTTGGACTGCTTCGGAGCGCCGCGAGCAACCCTCGCCCAGGGGTGGGCGTGGCTGCGGATCGCCGTGAGATCTCCTTTGGACTGCTTGGCCGGCACGCCGTGAGCATCACCTACCGCACGGGGTCCGAAACTCACACCCAGGGGGTCCTGCAGGGTCTCGGTGCCTACCTGATCGTGCAGCGCTTCTCCAGCGGTCGGCAGTTGGGGAGCATCAGCGAGACCGATGGCAGCGATCAGCCCTACCCCTACAGCGGCCCGGCAAGCCCCAATGGCGCGCTGAGCGCCATCACCTACCGCTATGCGGGAAAGTTGTGTACCGACACCGGCAAAGGACGCACTCTTCGCGCCTGCGGTCTGTCTGAAAGTCCGCCTCCAAGCCCCACGGCACCGCCGGCCCTCCACGAGCCTCTAAGGGTCCACCTTCATGTCCGCGGCCATGTGCTCAGGTCGGTCGAGGTCGCCTTTCGCGCGCCCTACCCAATAACCAAAGCCACCCAGCGCTACGACGTGTCCGTGTCCTCGCGAGGCTGCCATCAAATCGGCGGCCTGCTGGGCACCGACCATGACCTCCCACAAGGGACGGCCGTATCGATATCCGCCCCGATCTTCTCATCAGGCCACTGCTCTGGCGTACTCACCGTCGAAGTCAACTACGACGACTTCCTCGACAACAACATCCAGCACACGACGATCGGGACCACGACCATCCGCGAGCCGACCGGCACCCACCTGGCACCGCTGCCACGGCGACCGCGCTGAGAGCCCTAGACGGCCAACTCGAGCGAGCGAGCCGCCAGCCAGCGCGGCGGCAAGGGGTAATGGGCTCCATCAAACGGAGCCTTGCCGACATTCGGAGACGGAAGCGCTACGCCGCGTTCGGCGCCGGCAGCGCATCCAGCGCCGCCTTCAACTCATCCACCGACTGGTAATCGAGCCCCAACAGGTGGTCGTGTCGATGCCGCACCATGCCCTGCTCGTCGATCACGATCACCGCGCGCTTGGTGCCCGTGCGACCGTACGCGCTGTACGCCTTCGCCACGGCCTTGTCGACATCTGCCAGCAACGGCACCGTCAGGCTGTTCTTCTGGACGAAGCCCTCATGTGAAGCCAAATCCTGGGAGGAGATCCCAACCACCGTCGCGTCGAGCTCAGCGAAGTCATCAGCTCGATCCCTGTAGGAGCAGAACTGTTTCGTACACACCGGCGTGTTGTCACCGGGATAGAACAGCAGCAGCACCCGCTCGCCGCGATGCTCAGAGAGCCGGAAGGGTCCGTCGGTGCCCTGCAGCTCGAAGTCCGGCGCCTGCTCGCCCACCTGCGGCGTCTTGGCCATGCTCGCAACCTCCCGTTCGGTGAACTGAATCGCAGCGCGCTCAGCATAGTCCGAACACGGCAAGTTCGATGCGCTAGAACAGTGCCCGAGTGACCGTTCCCAGCCTCCGCGCGCTGCTCCTGCCCATCGCCTGCCTGCTCCTCACCGCCTGCGGCTCGAGCGCCCCGGCCGACGTCTCCACGCCCACGACCAGCCCCAGCGCGATCGCACCGGCGGCAAGCTCAGCAACCGCGACGCGGCTGCTCGACTGGCCCGAGTTCGGCCTCAACCCTCAGCGCGCCGACACGAGTGAAGACTCCACCGGCATCACCGCAGCCAACGTCGCCCACCTGCGTCACGTGACCGTCTCGCTCCCAGGCACCGTCGACTCCTCGCCCATCTACCTCCACGGGGTGATTGTCGCGGGCGCCACGCACAACGTGATCGTGGTCACGACCACCTACGGGAGGACCCTCGCCATCGACGCCGACAGCGCGCGGATCCTGTGGACGTTCACGCCCCCCGGGATCGACAGCTGGGCAGGCAGCGCCCAGATCACCACCGCTAGCCCCGTGGCCGACCCAGACGGCGCATTCATCTACACCGCCTCCCCCAACGGCCTGATCCACAAGCTCTCCCTGGCTGACGGCAGCGAGGACCACAGCGGCAGCTGGCCCGTGCGGATCACCCGCGACCCCACCCACGAGAAGCTCGCCGCCGCCCTGAACGTCGACGGGTCCTCGGTGCTCGCTGCCACGGGTGGCTACTTCGGCGATGCGCCTCCCTACCAGGGACACCTCGTCTCAATCGAACGCTCCAGCGGCCGCCTGCAGCAGGTCTTCAACACGCTCTGCTCGGGGCGCCGCCAGCTGCTCGTTCCCAGCAGCTGCTCCGCCAGCGACTCGGCCATTCTCTCGCGCAGCGGTCCCGTCGTCGTGCCCGGCGGTGGGCGCATCCTGATCGACACCGGCAACGCGCCGTGGAACGGCACCAACGACTTCGGCGACAGCGTGCTCGAGCTGAGCTTTCCCCAGCTCGAGTTGCTCCAGGCTTTCACGCCCACCAACCAGGCGCAGTTGAACAGCAGCGACACCGACCTCGGCTCGAGCGCCCCCGCGCTGCTCGGCCACGACCGCATCGTGCTTGCGGGCAAGGACGGCGTGCTGCGTGTGCTCGAGCTCTCACGCCTCGACGGCCATCCCCCATCCAGCCATCACACGCTCGGCGGTGAAGTCCAGCGTCTCGCGATACCCGGTGGCGGCGAGCTGTTCACCGCTCCAGCCGTCTGGCAGCACGGCGGACGCACGACCATGTTTCTCGCCGACGAAGGCGGCACCGCCGCCTATGCGCTCCGCTCCGGTCGCCTGTATCGCGCGTGGGAGAGCTCCACCCCCGGCACCAGCCCCGTGCTGGCCGGCGGGCTGCTCTACGTATACGACCCATCCGCCGGCGGTATCAACGTCTACCAGCCCGGATCGGCGCGCCCGATCGCCAAGCTCGCCGGCCGGCCGGGGCACTGGAACAGCCCGATCGTGGTCGACGGGCACGTGGTCGAGCCCGAGGGCAACGCCAACGACCACAAGCTCACGGGCACCCTCGAGATCCTCTCCGCGGGCTGAGCCCTACAGCCCGAGCTCTTCCAGCAACCGCAGCCACACCTCGCTGCGGGTGGGAAAGCTGGGCACCGCGTGAGCCAGAAGCTCGATCGGAACCTCGCCTACGACAGCGATCGTGGCCGCGTGCAGCCACTCGGCCACGTCCACGCCGGTGAAGGTCGCCCCGACGAGCACGCCCCGCTCCTCATCCAGGATCACACGGGCCGTGCCCGGCGCGCCGTGGCCGATGAAGCTCGCACCCGCCACCGCGCCGACCGGCACGTCGGCTGCGCGTACGTACAGCCCTGCCTCGCGCGCGCTCGTGAGCGTGTGCCCGACCGCCGCCACCTGCGGCTCGGTGAAGATCACACGTGGCGAGAGCTTCCCGTCTGAGCGCAGCGACACCGGGCGCCCGAGGATGTGGTCGGCCGCAAGGCGCGCCTGGTACTTGCCCATGTGCGTCAGGAGCACCCGACCGTTGGCGTCCCCCACCACGTACAGCCACTCGTGCCCAGGGACGCGCATCGTGTCGTCCACCGCGATCGACTTGCCCGGCTGAAGGCCCAGCGACTCCACTCCCAGCGAGTCTGTGTTGGGCTGGCGCCCGACCGCGGCCAGGATCTCATCGCCGCTGAAGCTGCGGCCGTCCTCGAGCTCGATCGACACGGGACCGGCGCCCCCCTCGCGCGTGACGGACGTGGCCTTGACACCGAGCACCACCTCCACACCCAGCCCTTCCAGTCCTTCGCGCACCTGATCTGAGGCGAGCTCCTCCTCGGAGGCGATCAGTCGCGCCATCGCCTCCACGACCGTCACGCGGGCGCCCAGCGACGCGTAGGCCTGGGCCATCTCCACGCCCACCACGCCGCCGCCGAGCACGATCAGCGAGCCGGGGATGACCTCGCTGGTGGTGACCTCGCGGTTGGTCCACGGATCGGCCTCGGCCAGGCCGGGAATCGGGGGGATCGCGGCGCGGGTCCCGGGAGCCAGGATCACCGCTTTGCGCGCGCGCAGCAGCGTCTCCCCCACCTGCACCTCGCGCTCGCCCGCGAGCCTTCCATGACCACGCACGAGCGCTATCCCTCGGTCCTCCAGCCACGGCAGCTGCGCCGAGTCGTCGCGGTCGTGGATGATCTCGTCGCGGCGCGCCAGCACCGCGGCCACGTCGAGCTCACCCGTTGCCGCCTCAGCGGCGCCCGGGACCCTGCGCGCCTCGGCAAGGGCCTGCGCCGGGCGCAGCAGCCCCTTGGAAGGCATGCAGGCGTAGAACGAGCATTCGCCTCCCACGAGCTCCTGCTCGACCAGGGCGACCGCGCTGCCGTTCTGCGCCAGGCGACCGGCGCAGACCTCCCCGGCGGGTCCTGCCCCGAGCACGATCACGTCGAAGTCTCGAATGTCGCTCACCTCCAGTGTCCTCTCAGTGCTTCCAGTGGGTGTACGAGCGCTAGCCTCACAGGGATCATGGAGGAATCGCTGCCCATCTAGGGGCAATCCCCAATGGCCGGCGCCTCGACCGTCGCTAAAGTCCTGGGAAGCGCCAGCTCCCCCCGCAACTCGCTGGCTACCCTTACCCCGTCCCCTCCAGTCGAAACCCCCCGGGAGACAGATGCTCAAGCTTGCTCGCTGGTCGACCACCCATCGTCTGTACGTCGTGATCGGATGGATCGCGCTGTTGGTGGTGGTCAACGGCTTTGCGCAGTCCGCCGGCACCAGCTACTCCAACAACTTCACGCTGCCCAACTCCGACGCCCAGCGCGCGGCCGACACGCTGCAGAAGAGCTTCCCCGCGCAGGCCGGCGACCGCGACACGATCGCCTTCAAGGTCGCCTCCGGCAGCGTCAACGATCCGAGCGTGCGCACGCACATGAGCGCGATGTTCGCCGAAGTGGCCAAGCTGCCTCACGTCAGCGCCGTGATCAGCCCCTATGCCACCACCTCGGCGGGCAAGTCGATCTCGGCCAACGGGAAGATCGCCTTCGCCACCGTCGTATTCGACGAAAAAGCCAACCTGCTGCCCAAAAGCGCGCCCGAACATGTGGTCAAAGTGGCTCGCGCCGCACAGCGCTCGGGCTTGGAGGTCGAGCTCGGCGGACAGGCGATCGAGACCACCGAGCAAGCCGGCTTCGGCATCTCAACCGCCGTCGGACTGCTGGCGGCCATCGTCGTGCTGCTGCTCACCTTCGGCTCGGTGATCGCAATGGGGCTGCCGATCCTCACGGCCCTGTTCGGGCTGGGAACGGGCCTGGGCGCAATCGCCCTGTTCACGCACGTTGTCGACACCCCCAACTTCTCCTCCGAGCTCGCCGCGATGATCGGGCTGGGCGTGGGCATCGACTACGCCCTGTTCATCCTCACCCGCTTCCGCGAGGCCTACGCCACACCCGGCCCCACCTTCCAGAACGCGCGCGAGTCGGTCGTGCAGTCGATCGACACTGCCGGCCGCGCAGTGCTGTTCGCCGGCTCCACCGTCGTGATCGCACTGCTGGGCATGATGCTGCTCGGCGTTGACTTCCTCTACGGCGTCGCCATCTCGGCCTCGATCGGCGTCCTGCTGGTGATGCTCGCCTCGCTGACGCTGCTGCCGGCACTGCTCACGTTCGCCGGGCCGCGTGTCGCCGCCGGCGGGCGCCGGGCAAGGGCCCGCGCCGCCAAGCGTGCCACGAGCGCCCAGGCTGCAGGGGCCACGTCTAGCACTGCTAGCGCAGGCGCGGCCTGGCTGCGCTGGAGCGCGTTCATCCAGCGGCGCCCCGCGATGATCGCCGCGGTCTCGGCGGCGCTGATGCTGGCCATCGCCGTGCCCGCCACCGCGCTGCGCCTCGGCTCGAGCGATGCCTCCAACGACCCCGCCGGGCAGACCACGCATCGTGCCTACGAGCTGCTGGCAGAAGGCTTCGGCCAGGGCTTCAACGGACCGCTCCTGGTCGTCGCCAAGGTTCCAAGCTCCCCGAATGGCTCGCTCGAACGGCTCCGCGCGGCGATCTCCTCGACGCCGGGCGTGGCGGCGGTGGCCCCGGCCAAGCTCAACCCCACGGGGCAGGTAGCCACGATCACCGTCTACCCCGTCTCCTCGCCGCAGGCGCTGGCGACCACCCAGCTCGTGGAACGACTGCGCGACAAGGTGGTTCCGCCGCTGGCAAAGCAGACGGGAACGACTGTCTACGTCGGCGGCGTCACCGCCGGGGCGGTCGACTTCGCGACCACGCTCGGGAAGAAGCTGCCGCTGTTCATCGGGGTGGTCGTGCTGCTCTCTGCGCTGCTGCTGATGGTCGTCTTCCGTTCGCTGATCATCCCGCTGCAGGCGGCCGTGATGAACCTGCTGAGCATCGGCGCCTCACTCGGCGTGATCGTGGCGATCTTCCAGTGGGGCTGGCTGAAGAGCCTGATGGGAGTCCAGGAAGGCCCGATCGAGTCGTTCATCCCGGTGATGCTGTTCGCAATCGTGTTCGGCCTGTCGATGGACTACGAGGTGTTCCTCGTCTCGCGTATCCACGAGCGCTGGACCCAGACGCGGGATAACTCCCGCGCCGTGGCCGAGGGACTGGCGCTGACCGGCCGCGTGGTCACCGCCGCCGCGGCGATCATGGTGTGCGTGTTCCTGTCGTTCATGCTCGGCGACGAACGGGCGATCAAGGAGTTCGGCTTCGGTCTGGCGATCGCGATCTTCCTTGATGCGCTGGTTGTGCGCTGCGTGATGCTGCCGGCGGTTCTGCAGCTGCTGGGTGCAGTGACCTGGAGGTTCCCGGGCTGGCTCGACGCGCGCCTGCCGCAGCTGAACATCGAGGGCACCTCACCGGCGCAGGCTGCTGAGATGATCGCTCCCCGGGACGAGCCACGCGAGCCCGAGC
>DATARM010000147.1:0-17338 GCA_036264155.1 Solirubrobacteraceae bacterium | reverse complement strand
TCTCGCCGAGATGGGCGCGCATGATTGGGATCGGCGGAGCGGGCGCTCGGGGGATGAACGGCACGCTCAGCCCGGCCACCGCGCGCACACGCTGCGGTTGCGCGACCGCCAGCTGCCACACCACGTTCGCACCCCAGTCGTGGCCGACGAACACCGCCGACTCCTCACCCAGTGCGTCGAGCAGCCCACACAGATCGCCGCACAGCGAGACCACGTCGTAGGCCTCGATCTCGCTCGGCGCCGAGCTTCGCCCATAGCCGCGCATGTCGGGGGCGAGAACACGGAAGCCGGCCTCGGCGAGCACCGGTATCTGGTGGCGCCAGGAGAACGCCAGCTCGGGAAAGCCGTGGCAGAGGACGACCAGTGGGCCCGCGCCCGCATCGAGCACGTCGAGCTCGATCCCGTTGACGGCCAGTCTTCGTTCGCTCATCGGGACCTCCTGGGCGCTGGGTGACGGATGGCACGCGGAGTGTGGACCAAGCGCAGAATATCCTCGCGGTCGCGGCTCCGGTCGCCTGCGCCGCTCGCCGTCGACCTAGACTCACCCGATGGGCGACGCCAGAGACCCCGCTGCGTCCGTGCGCTTGTTGGTGGCGGCCGCGACCGGCGGGCTGACAACGGCGATCGTCGCCGTCCTGGGGCCGTGGTGGCTGATCCCCCTCGCAGCCTGGGACGGGAGCGCGCTCGTGTTCCTCCTCTGGATGTGGCACACGCTGTGGCCGATGGACGCGCACAAGACCTCCCAGCGGGCGCGACGGGAGGACCCGGCGCGCGGCGCCAGGGAGGCGGCGCTGATCGCCGCCAGCGTCACCAGCTTGCTCGCGGTCGGACTCGTGCTCGTGCGCGCGAGCAGTACCACCGGCCTGGACAAAGGGCTGCTCGTCGGCATGGGGGTCGTGAGCATCGTCCTCTCCTGGAGCCTCGTGCACACCGTCTTCACTCTCCGCTACGCCGCTCTGTACTACGCCGGCGAACCCGGGGGCGTCGACTTCAACGAGGAGAGCTCGCCCTGCTACAGCGACTTCGCCTACCTCTCGCTCACGATCGGCATGACCTTCCAGGTCTCCGATACCGACCTGCAGACCAAGGGCATTCGCCGCACCGCCATCGGCCACGCACTGCTCTCCTACATGTTCGGCGCCCTCATCATCGCCACCACCATCAACCTGATCGCCGGGCTCGGCAAGTGAGCCGGGTCTCAGCGGGTGCTCTTCTTCACAGCGCTGCGCGCTTTACCCACTGCGTTCTTGGCTTTGCCCTTGAGCTCCTCGCCCGCGCCCTCGGCCTCCGTTCCCGGGCGCCCGCCGGCAGCCCCCGCTTCGCGCTTGACCGCACCTTTCAGCTCTTTGGCCTTGCCCTCGATTCGCTGTGCTCGATCACCCATCGTCTCTCCTTCGATTCGGTTCACTCCGTTCGTGGGTAGTACCCACAACAGCGATGTGTGAAGCACACCAACCACCTACCATCGACTGATGCCCTACGACCCCGACCGCGCCGATCCCACCTACGTGGCCGATCCGCAGCGCTACGAGCGGGTTCCCTACCGCCGTGTGGGCTCCAGCGGCATTCAGCTGCCCGGCATCTCGCTTGGGCTGTGGCAGAACTTCGGCGACGATCGCCCGCTGGCGCCCAACCGCGCGATCCTGCGGCGCGCGTTCGACCTCGGCATCACCCACTTCGACCTGGCCAACAACTACGGGCCGCCATATGGGGCAGCCGAGAAGAACTTCGGCAGGATCTTCGCCGAGGACTTCAGGCCCTACCGCGACGAGCTGATCATTTCGACCAAGGCGGGCTACGACCAGTGGCCCGGTCCCTACGGCGAGTACGGCTCACGCAAGTACCTGCTCGCGAGCCTCGATCAGAGCCTGCAGCGAATGGGCCTCGACTACATCGACATCTTCTACTCCCACCGTCTCGACCCCGACACGCCGCTCGAGGAGACAATGGGCGCGCTCGACAGCGCCGTGCGCCAGGGCAAGGCGCTGTACGTGGGCATCAGCTCCTACTCGGCAAAGCGCACAGCCGAAGCCGTCGAGATCTTGCGCACCCTGGGCACACCACTGCTCATCCACCAGCCGTCCTACTCGCTACTGAACCGCTGGATCGAGCGGGAGCTGCTCGACGTGCTGCAGCGCGAGGGCGTGGGCGCGATCGTGTTCTCCCCACTGGGCCAGGGGCTGCTGACCGATCGCTACCTCGATGGGATCCCCGAGGACTCGCGCGTGCGTCGGGGCGAGGCCTTCGCCGAGAGCCTGCTCACCGCGGAGAACCTCGCCAGGGTACGCGCCCTCAATGAGATCGCCCAGCGGCGCGGCCAGTCGCTCGCGCAGATGGCAATCGCGTGGGTGCTGCGCGACGAGCGCGTCAGCTCGGCGCTGATCGGCGCGAGCAGCGTGGAGCAGCTCGAGCAGAACGTGGCAGCGCTCGAGCAGTTGGAGCTCAGCGACGAGGAGCTCGCCGAGATCGAGCGCCACGCCGAGGACAGCGACATCAACATCTGGGCGCCCTCGAGCGACGCCTGACCATCTGAGGTGGGCGTCACTGACCGAGCCGCGGGGGGTCCGCTCGGCGACGGCGCCCCAGTCGACGAGGGCGCCGCGACGGGGTCCCAGGGGCGCGAGCCTGACCGCCTGTTGAGTGCCTGCCTCGGAAGGCGCGACCTCGAGGAGCTGGCCGTCGATGTGCGCCGCGACACGCAGAGCCGAGGCGTCTGCTTTGGCTCCCCCGAGCAGGCGCAGGAGTTTCGCATCGACCCGGTCCCGCGACTGATCGACGCGCTCGAGTGGCACGAGCTGCAGGTCGGCATCGCGCAGCGCGTGCACGCTCTCGAGCGGTTCCTCCTCGACATCTACGGCGAGCGACGGATCGTGGACGCCGGCGTGGTGCCCGTGGCAGCCATCGAGACCGCCAACCACTACGAGCCGCTGCTGCAGGGCACGGGCGGCGAGATCGGCACGTGGGTCACCGTCGCCGGCCTCGACATCGTGCGCGACAGCGACGGCGCGTTCAAGGCCCTCGAGGACAACCTGAGGACGCCCTCGGGGATTGCCTACGCGGTGGCCGCCCGGGAGATAGTGGCCGCGCGCCTGCCTCCACCACCAGGTGTGGATGTGCGCTCGCTCGACGGGGCGCTCGATCTCCTTGGGCGCGGGCTGAGGGCGGCGGCGCCGGCACGTGCCGGCGGGGAGCCCACTGTGATCCTGCTCACCGACGGTGAGCGCAACTCCGCCTACTACGAGCACGCCACCATCGCTCGTAGCCTCGGCCTGCCGCTCGTGCAGGTCGGGCAGCTCTCGCTCCGCCGCGGGCGGCTCCATGCGCGCATCGGGGATGGACAGCGCCCCGTCGATGTCGTCTACCGACGCACCGACGAGGACCGGCTGACCGCTGGGGACGGTGGCCCGACGGCGATCGGCGAGCTCCTGCTCGAGCCGATCCGTCGCGGAACGCTCGCGTGTGTGAACGCGTTTGGCACAGGCGTCGGGGACGACAAGCTGATTCACGCCTACGTCGAGGAGATGGTGCGCTTCTACCTCGGCGAGGAGCCGCTGCTGCGCTCGGTGGCGACGTATGACCCGGGGGATCCAGAGACACTGCAAATGATCCTCGACCGCCTCGACGAGCTCGTCATCAAGCCGCGCAGCGGCCACGGCGGCTACGGAGTGCTCATCGGCCCACACGCGCGGGCCGATGACATCGAGCGCACAGCCGTCGCGCTGCGGGCCGCCCCACACGACTATGTCGCGCAGGAGATGGTCATGCTCTCACGCCATCCGACCGTCGTGGGCGGCACGCTCGAGCCCCGTCATATCGACCTGCGATCGTTCGCCGTGCAAGCCGGCGAGACGGTGGAGGTGCTTCCCGGCGGGCTTACACGGGTGGCGTTCGAGCGCGGGGCGCTCGTCGTCAACTCCTCTCAGAACGGCGGGAGCAAGGACACGTGGGTACTGACATGAGCAGACCGCTGATCGGGGTTACGGTCTCGGAGATCCGCAGCAAGCGGGACGCCCAGCGCATCCCCCACGGCGAGCCAACACAGACGGAGATGACTCTCGGCCTCGCCTACATGCGCGCGGTCGAGCGCGCCGGGGGTCTGCCCGTGGCGCTTGCCCCGCTCGATCCGGACAGCGTCGAGCCGTTGCTCGATCACCTCGGCGGCCTGCTCCTGACGGGCGGGCCCGACCTCGACCCCCGCGCCTACGGCGCGGATGCTCACCCCGAGCTTGGCCCCAGCGACAGCGCCGTCGATGCCTTCGAGCTGGCGCTGTGCCGCCAGGCGGACATGCGCGGGCTGCCGATCCTCGGCATCTGCAGGGGGGCGCAGGTACTCAACGTGGCTCGTGGCGGAACGCTCCATCAGCATGTCCCTGAGCTGGGCGACGGAGCGCTCCAGCATCGTCAGCTCGAGCCCGGTGACCGCACGACCCACACCGTGGACGTCTCCGCCGACAGTGCCCTGGCGCAGATCACCGGCGCCGGCGCCGTGCAGGTCAACTCCTTCCACCATCAGGCGGTCGATCGCCTGGGTGTTGCGCTCGGCCCCGTCGCCTGGGCCGAGGACGGCCTCGTGGAGGCGATCGAGGATCTCGACGGGCGCTTCGTGCTGGGTGTGCAGTGGCACGCCGAGACGCTGATCGAGCGCAGCGAGCACCTCGCCCTGTTCGAGCGTTTGGTCGAGCTTGCAGCGCTCCCTGCGCTCTACTGAGCGAGGAAGCGCTCGAGGCCGGCGAGCAGCGCTCGCGCCACACTCTCGCGGTAGGAGGCGTGCTCCGTCGGCGCCTCGTCGGCGTGGTTCTGCATGTTGGCCACCTCCACGAACACCTTCGGTACGCGTGAGAGGTTGAGGCCACCGAGGTCGGTGCGCGGCGCCAGGCCGTCGAGGCCGTCATAGGTGGATGGATGCAGACCGATGCGCTCGAGCGACGGGCGCAGCGAGAGCGCCAGCCTCCGCGAAGGCGCGACGATCGACTGGTCGGCTCGATCGGGGATCGGCGCGGGAATCAGGAGTGCGAAGCCCGATCCGCCCACAGGTCCGCCGTCGGCATGGATCGAGATCGCCGCATCGCTGTGCGCGCGGTTGCCGATCGCGGCGCGTTCGGTTATGCACGGCCCGACGCCCGTGTTGCCCTGATGTGTCATCACGACCTTCGCTCCGGCCGCCTGCAGCAGCGCGCGCAGGCGCACCGCCACGCTCCAGTTGAAGTCGGTCTCGCGGTATCCATCGGGCGCCGCCGTGCCCGTCGTGTCGCATTCCTTCTCACCGTTGCCGTCGTCGACCAGGCGCCCGATCTCCTGCGGGTGGGTGAAGTTGCCGCCGTTGTGTCCCGGGTCGACGGTGATCACACGCCCAGCGAGCGGCAGCGCGGGTGGAGGCGCAGTGGCCCCGCTCGCCTGGGTGCTCGCCGCGGTGTCGCCGACGAGGGCCGCGGCGGGAGTCGGGCGCCCGGCCTGGGCAGTGCCCGTCCGGTCGGTCGAGCCGCAGGCCGCCAGGCACGCGCATGCCAGTGCCGTGACCGAGATCGTGCCTACACGGGGAGCCATCGAGAGCGAGCGTAGAGGAGCGCGTGTGGCTCTAGCATCAACCCATGGCCACACGGCGCTCGACCACGACGACTGACGAGGGCTACTTCACGGAGGACTCGATGATGCGTCGCATCCATCGTGAGCGCGCCGTCGCGCTGTCAGGGCCTCGCGCCCTGCTGATGCAGGCCGCGCACCCGCTTGCCGTGTTCGGCCTGCTCGCGCACACGAGCGCGCTCGATGAGCCCTACAAGCGTCTCGCCCGCACGGCCGAGACGATGAACGTGGTCGCCTTCGGCTCCCGCGCCAACGCCGACCGCGCGACACGGCGCGTGCGTGCCATGCACCGGCGGGTCAGCGGAGCCCTGAGCGAGCCGATCGGTCCCTACCCCGCCGGGACGCCCTACCGAGCCGATGACCCGGAGCTGCTGCTGTGGATCCTGTTCACGCTCGTGGACTCCGCCCTGGTCGTTTACCGCAAGTACGTCGGTCCCCTCTCCCGCGCCGAGGAGGCCGCCTACTGGGAGGACTACACGCTCGTGGGGAAGCTGTTCGGCCTGCGCAAGCGCGACATGCCGGCCACGCTCGAGGCGCTCGACGCCTACCGCCGGCGCATGCTCGACGGCGAGGAGCTCGTGGTCACCGACTGGGCCCGTCGGCGTGCCCGCCAGATCGTGCTGTCCCCGCCCGTGCCCTTGCTCGCGCGCCCGCTCCTGGAGACAGCCAACTTCGTAACCGTGGCATTGCTTCCCGATCGCATCCGCGAGCAGTACGGCTTCTCGCCGCTGCCCACCCCGCTCATGCGCAAGGCGCTCGTTGGAGGTGGGGCCGAATACCTCAAGCGGGCAGTGATCCCGCTGCTTCCCGATCGCCTACGTCTCGTGCCCGGTGCTCGTGCCGCATAGGGCGTGACATCGACGTCCTCACCGCCGGGATCGAGCGTGGCATGGACGAGCTACTCGCGCTTGCCCTTCACGCCTCGCACAGCCCCACGCCCCAGCGGGTCGTGAGCCTCCCGCCGGGCTCCAGCCGCAGCAGCCCGTGAGCGCTCTGGAACGCGTTGGGGGCGCACGTCATCGGCTCCAACGCTAGGCCCGTGCGTCGCCGCGCGGGCGCGAGTGTGTCACCGGTGAAGATCTCCAGGAACTCGTGATGCTCGTCGACCCACAGCTCTACGCAGCGTCCATCGACACCGGTCAGGCGGGCCGTCGCGTGTCCGCGAGCGTCACGGTCGAGGTCGGTGAGCGCCACGTCGAACTGCGCCTCGCCGATCCGTCGAGGGCTACGGAAGTCGAGCTCTGTGCCCGCCACCGGTTCGCTGCCGGTGGGGATCATGCGTCCGTCGTTGACCAGGCGCGTGGCGGCCGCCAGCTGCAGCGTGCAGTCGTCGACGGTGCCGCTGCCGGGCGAGAGATAGGGATGCTGTCCGGCCCCATAAGGGCACGTTTGCTGGCCGACGTTGACGGCGGTCGTGGAGACCGTCAGGCCCTCGCCCGAGAGCTCATACAGGATGCAGAGCTCGAGCGAGAACGGATAGCCGCTGCTCGGCAGCAGTGCCGTCTGCAGGACGACGTGGCCGCGTCCGTGCTCGGCCATGGTCCACGGGCGCCAGCGCAGCAGGCCGTGGATGGCGTTCGCTCGCGCCGGCTCGCTCAGATCCAGCTGGTGCTCGACGCCGTCGAAGCTGTAGCGCCCGTCGGCTATACGATTGGGCCACGGGATCAGCACGGCGCCGTGGGCGCCGTCGCAGATCGCCTGCAGCGGATACGGCTCGAGCACCCGACGCTCGCCGACGGCGTACTCGCGGATCCCTGCGCCGAGCTCGACCACGGTGGCCCGCTGGCGACCCCAAGTGATCTCGAACTGACGCCCCGACGGGGCGATCCCCACGCGCTCCTCCTCAGCGCCGTCGAGCAGCGGGCTCGAGCGCAGGGTCCTGCCAGCCCCCGTCGGACGGGTTCACGTTCGTGGCCACGGGGACGATCTCGTCGATGCCGTCCAGTAGCTCGTCGGTGAGCTCGACGCGCTCCGCTCCGAGCTGGGAGTGCAGTTGCTCCATCGTGCGCGGGCCGATGATCGCGGCTGTGACCGCCGGGTGGTGGATCACGAAGGCGATCGCCAGGTGGATCAGCGGGATGCCGGCCTCCTCGGCCAGCAGCGCCAGCGCCTCGACCGCGTCGAGCTTGCGCTGGTTGGCCGCCAGCGAGAGGTCGTAGCGGCCGGGCAGCCGCTGTGCGCGCGTCGAAGCCGGTGCGTCCTGTCCCTTGCGCCACGCTCCCGATAGCCAGCCTCCCGCCAGCGGGCTCCATGGGATCACGCCCATGCCGTGCCGTAGGGCGGTGGGAAGCAGATCGCCCTCGATGCCCCGCACGAGCAGGGAGTAGGGCGGCTGCTCGCACACGAACCGCTGCAGGCCGCGCTTGCGTGCCACCCACTGCGCCTCCACCACCTGTGAGGCGGGGAACGTCGAGGAGCCGATGTAGCGGACCTTGCCCTGGTGGACGAGGTCCGACAGGGCCCCGAGGGTCTCCGCGATGTCCGTCTCCGGTTCGGGTCGGTGCACCTGGTAGAGGTCGATCCAGTCCGTTTTCAGCCGTGTGAGCGAACGCTCGACCTCCTGGAGGATCCAGCGCCGTGAGTTGCCGCGGCGGTTTGGCTGCTCGCCCATCGTGCCGTGGAACTTGCTTGCGAGGATCACGTCGTCGCGCCGGCCGGCGAGCGCCTTGCCCACGATCTCCTCCGACTCGCCGCTGGAGTACACGTCGGCGGTGTCGATGAAGTTGATGCCAGCGTCCAGCGCCGCGTGGATGACCCGGATCGAGTCGTCGTGGTCGGCGTTGCCCCACGCCCCGAACATCATCGCCCCGAGGCACAGCGGGCTGACCCGGACCCCCGTGCTGCCAAGCGTGCGGTACTCCATCGTTACCTCGCTCTCCTCACGGCCTGTCGGACGTGCTCGTGGGTAGGGACCAGAGGCCATCGAAGCCGAGATGCTCCTCCTCGGCGCCGCGCCCGAGCTCCTCGCGCGCCTGCTCCAGCTCAATCGCGCAGATGGCCGCGACCTCGGCTGTGGCGAGCGGCTCGCCGGCCCAGGCGAGGACCTCCGTCACGCTGTCCGGGTCGCTGCGCCGCTGCGCCGTGGGCGTCAGGTTGGCAATCGCCACTTCATAGGACGCGAGGGGCTGAAAGCCCGGGATCGAGATCCGTGCGCCGTCTGCTGTGCGGAGGATCTCGTAGGAGGGGCAGGTGTAGCGCCAGCCCTCCGCCCAGCGAGCGAGCTTGTGCTCGAGCGCCACAGCCTCAGGGGATGGATGGCGCGAGAGCTGGAGATCTTCCTCCAGTGCATCCGCGGTGATCGGCTCGCCCATCCACTCATCCAGGTCCACCGGGGCGATCCCGACGTCCTCGGCGCCCGGCGCCAGCGTGCTCGGCTCGTCGAGTAGCTCCCCGGCGAAGTTGAGCACCCGCAGCCGCCGCAACAGGGCCCGCTCGCGCTCGGGCTCGTTGAGACGGGTGGCCACCACCGCCCGGCAGGCCGGAACGGTGGCGCTCATGCGCGGGCGCACCGAGGTGTCCATCGGCATGTGATGGCGCTCGGCGAGGCCGCGCAGCGAAGCCGACAGGCGCTCGGGCGTGAAGCCTTTCTCGATGTATTCCTCGGGGTCGCTGGAGAGGTCGACCATGCGTAGGCGCCAATCGATCTGATCGCCGAGGAGCCACTGCAGCCGCCGGCGGGAGGGCTCGGCCGACCACGCGAACGGGCAGGCGGGGTCGGTGAACTCGGTGATGCTCAGCTCAGCCATGTCACATCTGGCTTAGCAGGTGCGCGGCTATGCGGCGGGCTCGGGCTCCGGCTCGTCCTCGCCCGGCCATCTCCCGGTGACGCGCGCGAAGCCCTCGCGCGAACCGTGGTCGACGAGACCCTTGACCGCTCGGAACACGGCGCCCTCGATGAGCAGCGCAGCGGCCAGCTTGGGGACGCTGATGCGCCGCTGCTCGGCCCGTGGAGGCTCCTCCTTGTCCACCAGCCTCCAGATCACGTCGAACAGCTTCTTCCCGATCAGCCCCGACGCCAGACCGGCGACGATGCTCACCGGCTTGAAGATCAATTTGCTCATGGTTCCTCCGTTCCTCCGTTCGCCTACCCCGTCCGCCGGATCGTTACACGGCGCTTGCCTGAATGAGCAGCTCGTGGACTCCCCGCAGCAGCCTTTCGAACACACCCTGCAGCGTCTGCTTGGCATAGGCGTGGCTGGGACTGTTGGTGATGAGCACGGCCAGCGAGAGTCGGATCGGGCCGTGACGCAGCAGCACGACCTGGTGCTCGACTTCGCCTGTGCCGGCACCCCAGCCGCCCTTGAAGTAGAGCTGCCAGCCGGGTAGGCGAAGGCGGCCGATGCCCCAGCGCTGGCTCGGGATCACCGTGGCCAGCAGGTGCATCGCGGCGGCGCGATGGAGCGGCACGACTTCGCGGTCGATGTGCAGGAAGAAGCGCGCCTGGTCGGCCGCATCGATGCGACTGAGCCCCCAGATGACGGGGTCCAGCGTGAAGTTGCGCATGTGGGCTCGTCGGGCCACGCCGTATACGCCGCTGGGACCCACGAACCCGAGCACCTCGGTCGCCGCTGTGTTGTCCGAACGCTGGATCATCGGGTCGATCAGACGGTGATCGGAGGCGCGCAGGGGACGGTTGCGCACGCGCGGGTCATCGAGGTAGGCCACCAGCAGCATCCCCTTCAGCACGCTCGCCGAAGGCACTGTGCGATCGGGCCTGAACGCCCAGGCGCGATGCTCGCTGCGTACTGCAAAGCTCACTTCCCCCGCTCTGGTGTGCGTATAGCCGATCGCCGCCTCCACACCTGGCTCCCACTCCGCCGAAGCCCTGGTGGGCGCCAGGCCCAGGGATAGGCAGCAAGCCCACGCGACCAGCAGGGCTGCCCGCGTGCAGCGCGGGCGCTCAGTGACTCGAGACGGCCAGGATGCGGGCATGGTCACGTGCCGGTTCCAGCTCTGTCACATAGGCCAGGTTCGGACTGAGGGCGGTTGGCCCCAGCTCGACCTTCGAGCCTCTGCCCGTCCGTCTGCCCCGACACAGGCTGGCGGAGTTGTAGGCGTGGGTGAAGCCCTGTTCGTAGCCGGGGTCGCGGGTGGCCGTCGAGGGCAGTCTCAGCAGGACACGCCCGCTCCCGCTCCCAAGCGTGGAGCCGAGCAGCAGCGTCTGGGCACAGCGGTCTGAGCGCTCGTAGAGCAGCCGCCCGCCGAGCAGCGAGGGGTTCGACAGCACACCGCCGCGTGTGAGCGATCGAATCGTCCGCCGCGCGCCGCTGGCCAGGTTCACCAGCTCGAGCACGCTGCGCCGCTGTGTGTCGATGGAGAAGACCACCGACGAGCCGCTGAGCGTCGGACGCCCGAGCTCTCCCGCGAGCCTGGCGGCGGCGAGGTGGCGGACCTGTCGGTTGGCACCCAGCGAGACGTCGCTCAGGAGCTCACCGCCTCCGGGTGCCCCACCGCGGAAGACGACCCAGGCTCCCGAGACCGCCAGGGCGCTTACGCCCGCGGCTGGGAACGTGGCCACCGGTACGAGTGAGACCGTGCTCGCCACCGTGATCGTTCCGGCGCTCTCCCACGCGATCAGGCCTCCGCCGAGCGCCGGCTCCTCGCCGGGCAGGCTCAGCGTGTGGCCGGTGGGCAGGCGCAGGACAGCCGGACCGGCCAGCTGCTGCCAGGCCAGAGCTCCGGAGGCGACCGTCGGGTCGAAGGCAGCGGGAATCGACGCGGCCGACGCGCTCGCGCTGCCCAGGAGCAAGAAGCACAGCCCCAGCCCGACCGCATCCAGGCGACGCAAGCCGAGCCACAGGCGGGGCTCGACGGCCATCGCATCCAGTCGCTGCGCACCGCCGCCCGCACCGCGAAAGGAGGGAGCCATCAGCAGCACGGGCGCCGCGCGGCCAACACCGAAGCCCACCCCGATCAGCGCTCCCACAGCGGGATCGCCGGTGGCGAGGCTGATGCCGGCCAGCGCCCATACCGCGAAGGCAAGCACGAACGTGGTGAAGCCAAGCCCGAGCAGGATGCCGTAGAGGCCGCAGGCGAGCGGCAGTGGCTGGGTCCAGCGCCAGCGCTCGGGCACCTGCCGCCGGATCTGCGGGGCGATTCGCACGCCGCGCCAGTCGGCGATAGCGGCGGCCAGTGCCAGGACCGCGCCGAGCGCCTCGCGTATCCCGCCCGCGCCGGGGTCGAGCAGCTTCCCGACCACCGCGAGCCCGCCAAAGCTCACCAGGCCACCGAGGATCGCACCGAGCGTGAACGTGGTGCCGGCAATCCACGTGGCCGGTCGCTTCGGGTTGCCCATCGCGCTGCCGACCGTCTCAACCATCGAGAACCCGCACGGGGACCAGGCGCCGGCGATGCCCGCCACGACCGCGGTGAGCCCTGCGCAGATCGCGAGCCCGCTCAGCAAGGCATCATCGTTTCGAAGTACTGGACACAGAACACGTTGCGGCCCCCGTAGCAGTACCCCGTCAGTGCTGCATCGCCGTTGACGCGGACGTTCGTGTAGCCGCAGCAGTCCATCAGGCGCCGCACACGCCCCCCGCAGCAGCGGTACCACGAGCCTTCGGTTTTCAGCTCCAGCCCGTAGTCGCGGCCAGCCGCGGGGCAGACTTTCGAGCGGGGCGCCGGTGCGAGCGGCTCACCATCGGGTTCACGCAGGACGTTGCCGTGCGCGTCCACCGGATAGCCCTGTGCGTCGATCGGACGCCCCAGGTCGTCCACGGGGTGCCCGTCACTGGCGCGCAGCGGCAGGTCATGGCGGTCGACCCGCGGCAGACCCGTGGGGTGTGGGCAGTTGCCCGTCGTATAGGTGTGACCGCAGAAGTTCGTGTACGCGTCCGCGTCGTCGGGAAGCAGCGCGCGAGCCGCCGTGCCGGCGCCGGCCAGGGCGATGATCGCCGTGGCCGCCCGCTCGAGGAAGCCGCGGCGGCTGCTGGCCCCGCGGATGGCGTCGGCGAAGTGCTCAGCCTCCGCGTCAGGCGGCAACCGGCAGCTCCTGTTCACGTGCACGGGCGGTTCCGAGGATGCTCTCGAGCTGGCCCAGGCTGTTGAAGGTTCCCTTCGACAGCACCGTGCCGTCGAGGCTCAGCGCCACCGCGTAGGGACTTCCGGGCACACCCGCCTGACGCCAGACGTCCACGTCGGCCGCCTCGTCGAAGCTCCTCACCGCCAGCAGCGGATCGGCGGCAACGTAGTCCAGGGCGGGAGCGAGCTGGTGACACAGCGGGCAGCCTTCCGATGTGAACACGGCCACGCGCAGCAGCGCCCGCGGCCCGGCCGGGATCGTCTGCGCCCACCCCTGCGCCGAGCCCACCGGGGGGCCCTCCTGGGGAATCTCCAGAGCCCCACGTCCGGCCATCCCGAGACGCAGCACACCAACCTCCCGTGCCAGAGCGAGCACGGCCACGCCCAGTGCGACCGCTGCCGCGAGGCTCACCGACAGCCCGACGGTCAGCCAGCGCTCGTAGCTGGACGGCGCGCTCGGGAGCCATCCGGCAGCGAGGGCGCCCGCCAGCAGCGCCAGCGCGAGCGTGCGCAAAGGGGAGGACCGGTCGAGCCTCGACTCACTCCCAAAGCAAGCGCAGGGCCGCCCCCCGTGACCTGCGATCAGGGCGAGCGAGGTCGCGCTCGTGAACAGCACGAAGAGACCACAGACGGCTCCCGGCGCCCACGACTCCTGGAGTGCGAGCGCGCCGGCCAGCGTGAGCTCGATCAGGATCAGAGTCCAGAGAGCCACGCGCCTTGAGGAGGAGGAGGCGATCCCATACGTCGCTAGGGCAGCCGCTGCACGCTCAAGACGCCGTGCCTTCAGGGCAGCCGAGAGGCCGAGGATGCTCGCCAGCCAGATCGCTGCGGCAGTCGTCATCTAGAACCGGGGACGATATGGAGCCGGCCGGACACCAGCAGGCGTTACGCTTCTGGTATGTGCAGAAACATCAGATCGCTACACAACTACGACCCACCTACAACCGAGTCTGAGGTACGCGACGCGGCGTTGCAGTACGTGCGCAAGATCAGCGGCTCGACCAAGCCCTCGCAGGCGAACGTCGAGGCATTCGAGCGCGCGGTCGAGGAGGTGGCGCTCGCCACCAGTCGGCTGTTGGCCGGCCTCGTGACGTCGGCCCCTCCCAAGAACCGGGAGCTCGAGGCGGCCAAGCGCCGCGAGCGCTCAGCTCAGCGTTTTGCCGCGTAGCTAGACCACCGGCGGCGGGTTGCCTTCAGTGCTGGCCGCGAGTGCCGGATCCCACTCGCACACAGCACATGCGTGCTGGAAGACGGAGCGTGCGAACTCGAGACCACTGGCGAGGGGATCGCCGCTCGCGCAGGCGTCGCGCCAATCGAGCACGTACTCCCCCAGCTCGCCCTCCCACCGTGCCGCGGACGGAGCGATGCTCGCCGAGGAGAAGGAGTCGGGCGCGGGGTGGGTATAGGCGTAGAAGGCCGCCCGGCCGTAGCGCTGATCGCCCGGCCACCAGCCGATAGCGACCTCCTGGGCGTCCATAGCGTTACGCATGATGAAGTCCTGCGACGGTGGCTCGGCCGGCAGTCCCGAGAACAGGCTGACGGCCAGATCGAACGAGCCCCACCAGGCGTTCACCGGCGTGGAGCGTCCGCGAAACGGCGCACGAAACGCCGCGAGCACGAGCGCCGCCCGGGTAGCCGCGGCGAAGTAGCGCTCCACCTGCTCGGGGTCGTAGGTCGCGTGCTCCTCGTCCTCGTCGAGCGCAACCGTCCAGGAGACCTCCTGCGGCGTGGGGTCGATCCTCGCCGCCCCCACGAGCCCGTCGATCGCCGCCAGCAGCTCGCGTGTCACCGCGCCAACAGACCTGTCAGGGCCAAGCGCTACACGCGTCGCGCGTCCAGCGCTGTGTTCGACCACGGCCTCGTGGCTGTGCAGGTCGAGCGCCGTGACGAAGGCGCCCGAGCCGTCCGGCGCGGGCAGCGGAGCGGTCTCCCACCCGCGCGCCGTTAGGCGCAGCGCGGCGTGCTGGAGCTCCGGCTCGGGCGGCGCCAGCGCGACTGCCAGCTTGCCGAGCACCTGCGTGTGGGCGTGCAGCGTGTCGCAGGTCGCGGCCCAGTCCTCGTAGCAGAGCGCCTCGAGTCCTGGAGCCATGCTCAGGAGAACGGCTTGGCGGTCATGAAGAAGATCGTGATCACGATCAGCGCGAGCGTGACCGCGACCCACACGTTCGCCCGCGCGAGCGTGGCCGCATAGTCGGCCTCGTCAGCCGCCTCGGCGCTCGCCACCAGGCGCTCCTCGCCGCGGCGAAGCACCGTCGCTCCCAGACCTGCGATCACGAGCAGCAGCGCGAAGCCGATGCCCACCCACGCCTGCGACCACAGGTGCGCGTCGCTGGCCAGATATACGCCCGCGGCCAGGACGACCGCGATCGTGGGGCCCGTCACGCGCTTGCTGAAGGCGATCTGCAGGCGATGGAAGTTGGCGCGCTCGGCCAACGGCGCCTTGGCGTTGACAGCTAGGAAGACCGGGTAGGCGAACAGCGCGCCAAAGGCAGTGAAGACCGCCGAGATGTGGATCCACAGCACCACGTCATAGAACGTCACCGTGCCCGCCATTCCGCACAGCCTAATCGAGCGAGCGCAGCGCCGGCAGGAGCTCGCGCTCCGCCCAGTCCGTGAACTCCGCTTGCGTGTCAGCCCCGATCTGCACGAGCGCGATCTCGGTGAAGCCCGCCGCGATGAACGGCTTGATCTTCTCCACGTGCTCATCCACGTCCGGACCGCAAGCGAGCTGCTCGCCCACCTGCTCCTCGGTCACGAACTGCGTCGCGCCCTCGAAGCCGTCGGGGTTCGGCAGATCGGCGTTGACCTTCCAGCCGAGCCCAAACCAGCGGAACTGCTCGTGCGCACGCTTCACAGCCCGCTCGCGGCTCTCGTCGTAAGCGATCGCGATCTGACCCACCCGCGGCTTGCCCGTGCCGCCGGCCGCGTCGAACATCTCGCCGAGCTCGCCCTTCGGCTCCACCGCGATCATCAGATCCGCCTTGGCGCCGGCCAGGCGACAGGAGTCGCCGCCCGAGACGGCCACGCCGATCGGCACGCGCTCATCGGGCAGGTCCCACAGCTTGGCCGTCTCCACGTCGAAGTGCTTGCCGCGGTGGTTGACCGTGCCCTCGCCGTCGAACAGCGTCGAGATCACGTCGATCGCCTCAGAGAGCATCTCGTGGCGAACGCCCACCGACGGCCACCGCTGACCCACTACGTGCTCGTTGAGGTTCTCACCAGCGCCGAGACCGAGGCGAAAGCGGTTGCCGGAGAGGATCTGCACGGTGGCGGCCTTCTGCGCCACAACCGCCGGGTGGTAGCGGAGGATCGGGCAGGTGACATACGTCATCAGCGGGATTCGCTCGGTCGCCTGGGCCGCCGCACCCAAGATCGACCAGGCGTAGGGCGAGTGGCCCTGAGCGGCGAGCCACGGCTGGTAGTGGTCGGAGATCACCGAGAAGTCGAAGCCCGCCTCCTCCGCCAGCTGCACGTCGCGTACGAGCTGATCGGCGCGCGACTGCTCGCACATCATGGTGTAGCCAAAGTCAGTCATGCACCCGGAGCTACCCTGCGCGCGGGCCGGTCAATCGGGGCGGCCGGCTAGGACTGCGAGCTCTTGGCCTTGCTCTCGAGATCGGCAAGCGTCAACGGGTGCGCAGGCGGGCCCTCGAGGATCCGCCGGCGGCGTACCTCGAGCGAGGAGGTGATCTCGATCAGCTCGCCCGGGGGCAGCATCTGCCAACCCGGATCGGAGTCCATGCGCTCGCTGGCGATCACCGCCAGCGCTCGTTCAGCTCCGTCGCTCGAGTGGACACGACTACCCAGCGTGCTCGCGTGCTCGAGCGGCTTCCCCGGCTCGCGCTCCAGCAGGTAGAGCGGGTGCATGTCTGGATAGCGCAACGCCCACACCGAGTCGGAGGTGGCGAGCACGAAGTTGATCGCCAGCAGCGGCAACTCGGCGGCGACCCACGCGCAGGCTGACTCGATCCCCGTACCGACGTTCCCGCCGGCGGCGGCGATCTCACGGGTGATCAGCGCAAAGAAGCGCTCCGAGTCCGTGTCCCCCTGGACCATGGCCAGCGACTCGCCCAGGTGCTGATCGAGGGCGGGCAACCCTTGGATCACACCGTTGTGGGCGAACAGGCGTCCGTCGAGCTCGAACGGGTGGGTGTTGCGCAGCTCGAGCCCGCCGGTCGAAGCGAACCGGATGTGGGCCACGAAAGCCCGCGAGCTGACCTCGCGCGCCTCGCGCGCGAACGCGGCGTCACCGTAGGCGGCAAGCGGCTGCTTCTTCAGGTGGGCAGTGCCGTCCTCGAACCAGCCGAGCCCCGTCCCGTCAGGCTCGCGATGGCTCTGCACCCTCAGGCTGTCGGGCGCGTCGAGCAGCCAGAACGTGGCCCGCACGGGCTCCGATCCAGCGCTCATTCCAAACAGCCGGCACATGCTCCGAGGCTACCCAATCTCGACCGTGCGCAAAATCGGCGTAGCCTGAGGGGTAGACGTGACTCTCGATCAGGCGAGCACACCCGCCCTACCCAGCACCGCGCAGCACGCTTCGACACCGCCGCCGGTGGACGCGCTCGATGGCGAGTCCCCGATCAACAGGCTCGACGCTGTGGCCAACCTGGCGGCCACGATCGTGCCGCTGGGACTCGTGGGCTTTGCTGCCTGGCGTGCCTGGGGAGGGGCGCTGCGCTGGAGCGATCTGCTCGTCATGGCCATCGCCTACGTTGTCACCGGACTCGGCATCACAGTC
>DATARM010000114.1:0-5019 GCA_036264155.1 Solirubrobacteraceae bacterium | reverse complement strand
CCAACCAGGGGCTCTATCAGGGGCCCACGCTGATCAACAACGTCGAGACGCTGGCGACCGTGCCGGCGATCGTCGCGATGGGCGGCGAGCAGTACGCCAAGCTCGGCGTGGAGACCTCGACAGGGACGAAGCTCGTGTCGGTCTCCGGACACGTGCAGCGCCCCGGCAACTACGAGATCGAGCTGGGCATCCCCTCACGCGAGATCATCTACGGGCTCGCCGGTGGTCCGCCTGAAGGGCGCAAGGTCAAGTGCTGGTTCCCCGGTGGCTCCTCCTCTCCGGTGCTCACCGGCGATGACCTCGACATCCCCTATGACTTCAACTCCCTCGCGGGCGCCAAGTCGATGCTGGGCTCAGGGGCGATCATCGTCGTCGACGACTCCACACCGATCCTCGACGTGGCCCTGAAGGTGGCGAAGTTCTACCGTCATGAGTCCTGCGGCAAGTGCACGCCCTGCCGCGAGGGCACCAACTGGACGGTGAAGATGCTCGAGCGGATCGCTTCGGGCGAGGCCACGCCGATGGACCTCGAGATCATGGCCTCGGTGCAGGAGCACATCATCGGCAACTGCCTGTGCGTGCTCGGTGACGCGATGGCGATGCCGATCGGCTCGATGATCGCAAAGTTCCGCGGCGAGTTCGAAGAGCACATCGAGGCCGCACGCATGGCGCGGGGCCTGAACGGCAGTGCCGCCTCGGATACGGCGCTGGCCGCACAGGGCGCCTTCTCCGAAGATCCTGAGACGCACCTCGCCCATCACGGCACCGGCGATCAGCCCCCCGGCGCGCACGAGGGTGCTCCCGGCACGCACCGGGGAGGTGCATAGCGATGCCGCGCCCCGAGCCGAAGATGATCAACTTCACGATCGATGGCCGCGAGGTGAGCGCCCCCGAGGGCGCGATGCTCGTCGACGCTGCCAAGCACGGCGACGTCGAGATCCCGGTCTTCTGCTACGAGCCCAAGCTCGGTCAGCCGGTCGGCGCCTGTCGCATGTGCCTGGTCGAGATCGAGGGCATCCCCAAGCTCCAGACAGGCTGCTCCACGCCCGTCCGCGACGGGATGGTCCTCTACACGGAAACCGAGCGGGTCAAGGTCGCCCAGCAGTCCGTGGTCGAGTTCCTGCTGATCAACCACCCGCTCGACTGCCCCGTCTGCGACAAGGGCGGGGAGTGCCCGCTGCAGGACATCACCTTCGGCTGGGGTGGCGGAATCTCGCGCTTCATCGAGCCCAAGCGCCACTTCGTAAAGCCCCTGGAGCTCTCCCCGTTGATCGCGATCGACCGCGAGCGCTGCATCCTCTGCTACCGCTGCGTGCGTTTCTCCCAGGAGATCTCCGAGGACTACCAGTTGGTCCTGCTCGAGCGCGGGGCGCATTCATACGTCTCGACCTTCGACGGGCACCCCTACGTGGCGCCCTTCAGCGGCAACATCGTCGAGCTGTGCCCCGTGGGCGCGCTCACCTCACGCCCCTACCGCTTCCGCGCACGACCGTGGGACATCGAGGGCGCCGGCTCGGTGTGCACGCTCTGCCCAGCCCAGTGCAACGTCACGATCACCGTTCGCGACGAACGCGCCCTGCGCGTGCTCGCACGCCAGAACGACGAGGTGGATGACGGCTGGCTGTGCGACAAGGGTCGCTTCGCCTACCAGTCCTTCCACGCCGAGGAGCGCATCACCGAGCCGCTGATCCGCGATGGTGGCGAGCTGCGTCCCGTCAGCTGGGAGCGCGCGCTGCAGGAGGCCGCCGCCGGACTCAAGCGCGCCGGCTCCAGGGCCGCGGCGATCGCGGGCTCGCAGAGCACCAACGAGGAGGGCTACCTGCTGTCGCGGCTGTTGCGCGAGGCGCTTGGCTCGCCCCACCTGGACTCGCGTCGCGCCGGCACGATCGCGCTCGAGCTGCACCGCGCGCTCGGCGCACCTGAGCTGCAGGCACGGGTCTCCGATCTCGAGTTCGCCCATGCCGTGCTCGTGCTCGACGCCGATCCCGTCAACGACGCTCCGATCCTCGATCTGCGCCTGCGCAAGGGGATTCGCCGCCGCGGCCTGAAGCTTGCCGTGGCATCGCCGGGCCCCTCATCGCTGGAGCCGAGCGCCGCGCTCTCGATCCGCTTCACCCCTGGCGCCGGCGTCGCCTTCACGGCCGCGCTGGCCTCGGCGCTCGCCGGCCGGGAGGATCTCGAGCGGCTCTGCGGCGAGGCCGGCGTGGAGGTACAGGCGATCCACGAGCTCGTCGAGCTGCTGCACGGGCCGCGGGCCGAGGAGAACGACACCGCCGACGAGGCCACCCCCCGTGAGGTCGTCGTGCTCTGGGGCGAGCGCCTGAGCGCCGGCCCGGCCGGAGCGGCGGGGGCAGGCGCCCTGCTCGACATCGCCGGGCAGCTGGCCCTCGCCGAGGCTCCGGGCGCGGGACTGCTGGAAATCCCGGCCGCCAGCAACGGCCGCGGGCTGCGCGAGGCAGGCGTGCTCCCCAACGGCGGAGCGGGACTCGCTGAGCCTTCGCAGGAGGGGCGCGACAGCGCAGCCATCGCCGAGGGTCTCGCGGGCGGGGAGCTCAACGCTCTCTATCTGCTGCAGTGCGACCCGCTGCGCGACCTCCCCGACCGCGCTCTGTGGGAGCGGGCGCTCGCCGGCGCGAGCACGGTCGTGGCACATGCGGCCTTCCTCACCGACGCCATCCGCGAGCACGCCAGCGTCGTCTTCCCGGCTGAGGCCTACCCCGAGAAGGAGGGCACGGTCGTGCACCCTGACGGGCGCCTGCAGCGCCTGCGTCCCGCGATCGCTCGTCCGGGCTCGGTGCGTGCGGGCTGGCATGTAATCGCTGAGCTGGCGCTGCAGCTCGGGCTGGACTTCGACGTGCTCAGCGGCACCATGGCCTCCAAGCAGCTCCTCGCGGCTGTGCCCTTCTACGCCGGGCTCACGCTCGAGGAGATCGGCGGCCGCGGGGTTCGCTGGCAGGAGCGCGACGGCGCCGCGGCCTTCCCGCGGCCCACGCATGCACCGGTGACGAGCCCTCCCGAAGCCGCGATCGCTCCCGAGGACGCAGCCGATGTCGCGGGCTACCGCTCAGTTTGGGACGCGCCCGAGGTCGAGCACTCCCCGGCCTTCGACTTCCTGTTCAAGGCCAAGGAGCTCGTCTAGACGATGCTCGCCGTCGTCGGCTACTTCGAACCTTGGTGGATCCAGATCATCAAGGCGATCCTGATCTTCGCCGTGGGCCTGCAGCTGGTGCCGGTCGTGCTGCTCGGCGAGCGCAAGCTGCTCGGGCGCTTTCAGAGCCGCTACGGACCAAACCGCGTCGGACCCTACGGCGCCCTGCAGCCGCTCGCGGACATCCTCAAGCTGCTGACCAAGGAGCAGTCACGGCCCACGACGTCGGTCGGCCTGCTGTTCGCGATCGCCCCGCTGATCTCGATCCTCACCGCGGTCGCCGCCTTCGCGATCATCCCCTTCGGCAATACGCAGGACATCTTCGGGACCAAAGTCGGCCTTTACGGGATCGACGTCTCGATCGGGCCTCTGTACGTGTTCGCCCTCGGCGGGATCGCCTTCTACGGGATCATGCTCGGCGGCTGGTCATCGGGCTCGAAGTACTCCTTCCTCGGCGCCATGCGTGGAGCCGCCCAACTGATCTCCTACGAGGTCTCCCAGGGCATGGCGCTCGTCGGCGTGATCATCACCGCGCAGACGCTCTCGCTGACGGGCATCGTCACGGCCCAGAAAGGCATGTGGTACTTCATCCCGCAGTTCTTCGGCTTCCTGATCTTCCTCGTGGCCGGCTTTGCCGAGACCAACCGCGCGCCGTTCGACCTCACCGAGGCGGACGCCGAGCTGGTCGGGGGCTACAACACCGAGTACGGTGGCGGGGGCTTTGCCTCCTACTACTTCGCCGAGTATCTCAACGTGCTCGTCGTGTCGGGCATCGTCACCACGGTCTTCCTCGGCGGCTGGCTCCTTCCCTTCGGCATTCACCCGCCCGGTTGGGTCGATCCGATCGTGGTGCTGTTTAAGATGGGCTTGATCACGTTCCTGTTCATCTGGATCCGTGCAACGCTGCCGCGTCTTCGTTACGACCAGTTGATGAGCTTCGGCTGGAAGGTGCTCCTGCCCCTGGCGACCCTCAACACCCTCGTCACGGCCATCGTGGTCGTGGCCACCCACTGATGAGCGACACGCCCACCAACACCGAGCCCACGCCCACGACCGCTCTCAAGGTCGAGGGCTGGAACCCCGGCGACGATGTGATCGAGATCGTGCGCGCGCCCGACCCCGGCGCGGGACGCTCGACGTGGCGCACCTTCCGCGAGACCGCACGGGGCATGCTCACGACCTTCGGGCGCTTCACCGAGACCCCCGTTACGGTCGAGTATCCGGAGGAGAAGACCCCGGTCTACCCGCGCTTCCGCGGCCGTCACAAGCTGCACCGCTTCGAGGACAGCGGCCTGGAGAAGTGCGTCGGCTGCTCGCTGTGCGCCGCAGCCTGCCCCGCCGACTGCATCCGTGTGGTCGCCGCCGAGAACACCCCCGAGCACCGTGTCTCCGCCGGTGAGCGCTATGCGGCCGTGTATGAGATCAACCTGTCGCGCTGCATCTTCTGCGGCTACTGCGAGGTCGCCTGCCCGTTCGACGCGATCACGATGGGCCACGACTACGAGCTCTCCGACTACGACCGCACCGACCTGATCTTCACCAAGGAGATGCTCCTCGCCGAGCCGCTCGAGCGCACACCGCTGAGGAACGAGGGCGAGTGATGACCGAAGGTCCGATAGAGGACGCCAGGAAGGCGTCCATCGCTCTCAGAAGCGCCGACTGGATGGAGGCAAGATGAGCTCTGTTCTGTTCTTCCTCGCCGCCATCGGCGTGATCGCTGGCGCCACCGGCGTGGTCGTCCTGCGCAACCCCTTCTACAGCGTGCTTGCGCTCGTCAGCCACCTGGTCTCGCTGGCTGTGCTGTTCCTGCTGCTGCGCGCCGAGTTCGTTGCCGCTGTCCAGGTGGTCGTCTATGCCGGCGCTGTGATGGT
>DATARM010000108.1:0-40755 GCA_036264155.1 Solirubrobacteraceae bacterium | reverse complement strand
TCTTCCCTCTGTATCCGCTGGGGATACGTGCCATCTCCTGGCTGGGCACGCCGCCGATCCTCGCCGGCGTGCTGCTCTCGCTGGCGGCGCTCGCGCTAGCCCTCTACGGGATTCACAGGCTGGCCATGCTCGAGCTGACGGGCAGTAGTCGCGCGGTCCTGGACCCGCGCCGGCTGCCCGATGCGGCGCGGCTGGCTGTCCTGGTGACGGCGTTCGCGCCGATGGCCTTCTACCTCTCGGCCGTGTACTCCGAGTCGCTCTATTTGGCGCTTTCGGTGGGTGTGTTCTGGTGCGCCCGCAACGGCCGCTGGGCGTGGGTGGGCGTGCTCGGCGCGCTGGCGGCCGCCACGCGCAACACGGGCGTGGTCCTGTTGTTGCCGGCGGCGATGATCTACGCCTATGGCCCGCGCGAAGGCCTCCCCGTGGACTTCGTGCGCAGCGCGCGTGCGCGGCTCCTGCCCGCCTACAGGCTGCGACGCGATGCGCTGTGGCTGGCGCTGATTCCGCTGGGGATAGTGGCCTACTGCGCCTATCTCGGGCTCTCGGGCGGGGATGCGCTGGCGCCGCTTCACTCCCAGGGTGCCTGGGGGAGGCATTTCGCCGGACCGTACGTTGGTGTGTGGGATGGGCTGAGAGCGGCATTCGAGGGGGCGCGTCAGCTGCTGTCCTTCCAGCGCAGCCACGTCTACTTCGCGCACACCAGTGGCAGCCCGATCGTGAGCGCGGGGCACAACGTGATGCTGTGCGCGTTCCTGCTCGCCGCGATCCCGGCACTGGTGGGGGTGGCCCGGCGCCTCCCACCGGCCTACCTCGCATACGTGCTCGCTGCGCTGGCGCTTCCGCTCTCCTATCCGCCGAGCTCCCAGCCGCTGATGTCGCTGCCGCGGTTCCTCGTGGTGCTGTTCCCGCTGTCGATCTGGTTGGGGGCGTGGCTGGCCGAGCATCGTCGCGCCCAATGGCCGGTGCTCATACTCTCGACTCTGCTGATGATGTCCTTCGCCGCCCAATTCGCGACCTGGCACTGGGTGGCCTAGCCCGTGGACGAGCAGCAGGAGAGCGATCCACGGCGCTCGCCAACCACGAACTGGCGGCCTTGGACGGCTTTGATCGCTCTGATCGGTGGCCTCGTCCTAGCGGCGGTGGGGGGCCTCGTGGTGGATCTGCCGGCGCTTGCTTTTGGGGTGAAGCTGACGAGCTCGCACACACCTCCCGGCCTCACGATCATCGACACGATCGTCCAGGACGTGGCGTTTGTGTTGGCGGCCGTCTACTGCGCAAAGCTCGGCGCCAACGTTGTGCGCTCGTGGCAGTTCGGACTGCGTCGGCCAGGCATCGGATGGGGCTCGTCGGCCGGCTTCGTGGTCCTGCTCCTGGTGCTGTTCATCGTGCTCAGCGTGATCTGGTCGGAAGTGTTCAACCCCGAAAAGGAGGAACTGCTCAAAACGCTGGGCGCCAACGAAGGCACGGTGCTGCTGCTGGCAAGTGCTGTGCTCACCTGCGTGGTTGCGCCGATCTGCGAGGAGATGCTCTTCCGCGGCTACATCTTCACCGCGCTTCGCAACTGGAAGGGCACGCTGCCCGCGGCCTTGATCACGGCGATCGTCTTTGGCGGAGTGCACGTCGGCTCGGCACCAGCGCTCGACCTCGTGCCACTGGCGGGACTGGGGTTCGGGCTGTGCCTGCTCTATCGCTACACGGGCTCGCTGTACCCGTGCATCATCGCCCACTCGCTCAACAACTCCCTGGCGTTCTCGAGCCTCGAGAGCTGGAGCTGGCAGACGCCGCTGCTGATGATCGCTTCGCTGCTCGCCATCGCAGGCCTCGTGCGCCTGTTCACTCGGATCGGCGTGATCGTGCCCGCGGCCCTTCCCGCCCGCATGGCGGCATAGAATTCTGGCTATGAACAGATCCGTCCGCTGTCTCGCCGTCTGCATCGCGTCACTCTGTCTCGCGGGCGTGCCCGCAGCGGCCTCGGCGGAAACGCCGCCGCCGGCTCCTCCGAGTCCCACACCGCCACCAGCCGCGCCTGTAGCCGGGGCGATGAAACTCGTGCTGCAGAAGGTCGGGGGCAGGCCCCCGTTCGCGATCGTCGGGGACAGGATCGTCGTCCGTGGGATCGTCACCCCTTATGTGGGCGGGCAGAGCGTAAAGCTGAGCTTTTACCGTGAAGGGCGCAAGGTGAGCGTGAAGACGGTGAGCGTGCTTGCTGGCCGATCTTCGATCGGTGGCAACGGCGCCGGGCAATTTCACGTCAGTCTCTCGAGCCCGGATGCCGGCCTGGTGCAGGTGCGGGCGGCGCACTACGCGACCGCGCAGCAGGGTGCGTTCAGCGCCCGCTCGCAGGGCGTGGCGTTCGTGAACGCCAACCTCGGCCCTGGCGCCTCGGGGCGGTCGGTGCGCCTGCTGCAATCGGAGCTCGACGTTCTCCACTACGCGGTCCCGCTCACGGGTGTGTTCGACGAAGGAACCGGTCGTGCGCTGGTGGCCTACCGCAAGATGACGGGTCTTGAACGCATCCCCTACGCGGGCAGGAAGCTCTTCGAGGATCTCGAGCGCGGCGCCGGCGCCTTTCATGTGCGCTACCCCGGCGACGGGCGTCATGTGGAGGGGGATCTGACCAAGCAGGTGCTCGCCCTGATCGAACCGGATGGGCGGGTGCACAGCATCTACACGATGAGCTCGGGCAAGCCCTCGACGCCGACGGTGATCGGCCGCTTCAGCGTGTACATGAAGACGCCTGGTGAAAACAGCGAGGGCATGGTCGACTCCAACTACTTCATCCGTGGCTACGCCATCCACGGCTATGCGGAAGTGCCCACCTACGCGGCCAGCCACGGCTGCCTGCGGGTCCCGGTCCCTGACGCGGCGACCATCTACGCGTGGGTGAGGCAGGGCACGCCGGTGGACGTCTACAACGAGAGCGGCGGGGGTAGCGGCCATGTGCGGGCCAACGCCGGTCCGTAGCTAAACGCGTACGCGAAGCATCCGTGCGAGGAAGCCCAGGCCGAAGCCGTAGACGACGAGCGCGAGCAACAGCTTGACGCCACGGATGGTCCATTCGCTCTTAGACCCCGACACGACACCGGAAAACGGCGAAGTCAGTTCGTCTGAGACTTCATCGAGCGCTTTGTGCACGCTGCCCTCACGTGGTTTTGAGCTATGGGGCGCGGTCGGGGTGGCACCCGGCACTTCGGAGTTGAGCTGTTCCTGCTGACGACCCGAGGCGCTTTTCGTCTGCTGGACGGCGAACACGAGGAATGAGGCGATCACGATCAGGCAGATCACGACCGAGGCCAACCGCAGCAGCCGCACGACCAATTCGATCACAACGGCTAGATTAGGTTGCCCGGTGGACGACCTGGACGCACATACGAGCGGTTTGGCGAACGTTCACGAGCGTCTGGTGGAGGAGCTGCGCGAGCACGCGCTCGTCATCGGAGCCGTCACGCTCACCAGCGGCGCACAGGCCGAGTACTACGTCGACGCCAAGCGAGCGATCATGCTCCCTGTCGGCTTCGCGGCGCTTGGGACCCTGCTTGCAGCGCAGATCTCCGAGTGGCGGGGGACAGCGGTGGGCGGGATGACGATGGGTGCCGACCCCGTCGCCTGCGCTGCCCTGGCCGGCGGGGCACAGGCAAAGGCGTTCTTCGTGCGCAAGGAGTCCAAGGACCATGGTCTTCACCGGCGCATTGAGGGCCCGCTGCTCACGCCCGCGGATCGCTGTGTGGTCGTGGAGGACGTGGTGACGACCGGCGGCTCGACCCTGGCGGCGATCGCTGCACTGCAGGAGGCCGGTCAGCAGATCTGCGGCGTGATCAGCGTCCTCGACCGCCTGGCAGGCGGCGGCGCGGCCATCGAGCGTGCGGCGGGAGCGCCCTATGTGGCGCTGACGACGATCGATGAGGTCTACCCCGAGCGCCCGGACCGGAAAGCGAGCTGACAACGTGGCCGGCGCAGAGCGCGAGCATCGGAGGATCCGCCCCGCCCAGCCGGAGGATGTGACGCTACTGCTCCGCCTGTTCCGAGAGCTGGCGGCTTACGAGAAGCTCGAGGATCAGCTGCAGGCCACCAAGGAGCGCCTGCACACGGCGCTGTTCGGCGAGCGCCCCGCCGCGGAGGCGCTGATAGCCGAGGTCGGCGGTGAGACGGCCGGCTATGCGCTGTTCTTCCCCACCTTCTCCACCTTCCTCTCGATCCAGGGGATCTGGCTGGAGGACCTGTTTGTGCGCCCCGCCCATCGCGGTGGCGGAGTGGGCAAGGCGCTACTGGCTGCCGTCGCAGGTGCCGCTCGTGCACGCGGGGCCGAGCGCCTGGAATGGTCGGCGCTCGACTGGAACGAGCTCGCCCTCGGCTTCTACGAGCGCATTGGAGCCCAGCAGATGAACGAGTGGATCACCCACCGCCTAATCGGTGATGAGCTCGTGACTTTGGCTGCCGAGGCCCAGCGGGGTGGGCTCGTAGGCTGAAGGCGGGCCGGGTAGCCTTGCCGCGATCAGCTCGGCCCAACGGATCGCGCCCTCGTAGTCCAATGGATAAGACGACCGCCTCCTAAGCGGTAGATCCAGGTTCGACTCCTGGCGGGGGCATGGCGGCCCTAAAGCCCTGCATTCAGCCCACGGCACGGCTTCAAACGGCGCCGTAACGGAATTACTCCCTCCGGCATGGGCGTGATCCAAGAGCTGGCGAGCCAGCTTGAGGTCGAGGAGCGCACTTTGCGTCGAGCGGTTGACGGGCACCAGCTCGATAGCCGCCTCGGTGAGGCTGTAGGTCACGCGTCGCCCGCAACCCGCATCCGCTCGCGTGAGCAGTCCGGCCGAGACGAGCCGTCGCAGGCGGTCGGCAAGGATGTTCGAGGCGATTCCCTCCTCCGAGCACTACTCATTCGGTACGGTGCCGGCGCTTGCAAACCGCAATTACTTGGAGGACGCCGATGCCGGACACCACCTGCCACATGTCGATCGCGATCGACGGCTTCGTCGCCGGGCCGGACCAGAGCCGAGAGAACCCGATGGGCACGGGCGGCGCCCTGGAGATGCACAAATGGCACATCGGCGATAAGCGCGAGTACGAGACCGACGCGACAGCGGAGGGCTGGCTCATGCGACCACGCGGGGCCTACATCATGGGCCGCAACATGTTCGGGCCGATCCGCGGCGAGTGGGACGAGGAGTGGGATGGATGGTGGGGCCCCGAGCCGCCCTTCCACGCCCCCGTCTTCGTGCTCACCCACCACGCCCACGAGCCGATCGAGATGCAGGGCGGCACGAGCTTCCACTTCGTCACCGAGGGCTTCGACGCCGCCTACGCACAAGCGCGTGAGACAGCCGGCGAGGATGGCATCGACATCGCGGGCGGCGCCTCGACCGTCCGTCAGGCGCTCGCCGCCGGAGTGATCGACGAACTCACCCTCGACATAGCGCCCATCCTGCTCGGATCCGGCGAGCGGCTCCTCGACGGAGTCGAGACCTTCGATTTCGAGCCGGTCGAGGTGCTCCACTCTCCCCTCGCCACGCACATCCGCTACCGGCGGGCAGGTTGATCACGCCGATCTTCGGCTGAGAATGCTCTTATGCTCAGCGGTGCGTCATCCACCGCGCTAGCCTCGCTCACAGTGAGCACCGAGAGCATCGCGGCCGGGGGCCGTCCGGGGGTCGATTGGCGCCGCGCCGAGTTCGTCTTGACGCTGCTCGCGTTCGTCGGCTTCCTCGCGCTGCCGATCCGCATCACCACCATCTACAGCGGCCTGCCGGCTCATCCGCTGTTCGTGCATGTACCTGTCGTGCTGATCCCGACCACAGTTGTGGCGGCGATCGTCTTCACCTTCAAGCCGGCGTTGTTCACGCGCTACGGGATCGCCCTGGCGCTGGTTGCGATCGTCGCCATGAGCTCGACGTTCATCACGATGCAGGCCGGCGCTGCGCTGCGCGGGGAGCTGAACCTGCAGGGCGAGGCTGCCAAGCTGATCTCCGAGCACTCCCAGGCTGCGCACATCCTCGCCATCGTTTACGTGCTGTTCACGGCTGTCCTGATCGTCACCTTCGCCGCGCTGCGGATCTCCGGTGGCCGGCCGACGGGCCTCGGCATCGTCGATGGCCTGCTGGCGCCCAGGTCGATGTTCACGGCACTTCGCGTGGTGCTGGTGCTGCTGTCGATCGGCACCGGTTACATGGTCTTCCGCACCGGTGACCTCGGCGCGAAAGCCGTGTGGCAAGGGCGCATACAGGCCGCTCACGCCGGTGGTCCCGGAGGGCCCGGGTTCGCCCCGCCTCCCGGTAGCGGGGCTCCTTGATCCACCCGGCCTCCGGGCCGGTGGCTGGTAGCTTTCCCCGGAACTTGACATTGCGACCAGGCGACGGTGTGGCTGGTCGCGAGACATGGCGGCGGCGGCGCTGGACACCGAGGGGACAACGCATGCGGATCAAGTCGCAGATCACCAAGGCCGGCACGCTCGCTGCCGTGCTCGCGCTTGCAGGCGCCGGGGTGGTGCAGGCGGCGAGCTATCAGGGCTACAAGCTCGGCACCTACAAGGGCACCACCAGCCAGGGGCAGAAGCTCGTGGTGAAGCTCGCCAAGCTCTCCGAATGCGGACATTGCAGCGCGAGCGTCACGTACACGCTCCACCACGCCTAGGCGGTCACCTCGTTGCGGCTGCGTGGGCCAGCGTTTGCGCAGCCGCCCCGACTCGGGCCTGATTTCAAGTAAGAATTGGCTCTGGAATGCGGGTCTGCGGGGTCTTCCTAATCGTTAGCGGGACTTTGTCCGCGTTTTTCGCCCCTTGAGGCTTGCCTTAGCGGGATGCCGCTGAGTCGCCTTCGGTTGGCCAGCGCTCGCACCCACTCCTCGACGGCTGCGCGCTCCCAGTAGCAGCGGTGCCTGTACTTACCAGCAGGCGGGGGTATCCGCGTATAGACACCGCTGGTCTTGTCTCTCATTCGTTGGCGTAGTAGGTCAGGCTCTATGCCGAGCGCCCGAGCTACATCGTGATCGTCCATATAGGCGTGCTGTAGCTCGCCTTTGTGGTGCGTGAAGTCGCGTTGCCCTTTCATGTAAGCGCGAACGTCGCTGACGAGCCAGAGCGGTTGTTCGTGGAGCCAGAAGAACGGCTCAGGAAAGTCCGGCTCCCATAGTTCACCTCCACGCGCGGGAAGGCCGAGCATTTGACGGACGAGGACTCGCCCAATGAGCGGCCCGGCCTCGCGGAGCCCTTCCTCTTTCGTATCGCGCCGGGCCTCCTCAACCGTCTTCTCGCCACGGGCAACAGCGATTACCTGCGGCCACGAGGCTTCGAGGTGTTCGCAAATCCCATTCGGGCTTTCACGCACCCGCCTCCATTCGGGAGGGTTCTTTTCGTTCATCTCCTCGGCCCAGTCGCGGTAATCCGCTTGCCTCGTCTTACTGGTCGGGAGGGTTTCGCTGGCCCATAGGCGCAGGCCGACAATCACGTCCTGAAAGTCTTTGCGGCGTTGACTCATTGCTCGCCGCTGAGCTGCCGTTTTGGGAATGGGTAGCTCCTGATAGAAGCGCTGCGCCAGCTCCCATCGCTTGTCAAACGCGGCATGCGCCGCCCTGAAGCTCATCGGCAATTCGGTCTCGCTTGCCGCTTGCCTGAACTCCACGACGTTCGGCGCATGCTCCGGCGGAAGACGTAGATGCTCGGCCACGACACGCATTGCCTCCACGGCTTCTCGGCGGGCGCGAGCCTGCTTTGAGCGGGCCGTCTCACGCCCGAGCGGCCCGCCTAGCATCTCCCCTAGCGCCTCGTGAATCCGAAGTTGTTGCGCCTCCGGTAGTTCGAGGACGCGCGCGAGAAGGATCTCCCACTTAATCCCTTCCCAGGAACGCGAGCTAATCCCGAGCCTCCGGTCTTAGGAGGGGAGGCATACTCCTATAGTGGCGGCCGTCTGCCACGCCTAGCCGGACTTTGTGCGTCTGAGCACTAGACTTCAGGGCTTCCTTGGCCCGGTATGCCAGTCCCGAGTACGTCCGCTTCGCCGAGCAGGCCCTTATGGAGCTTATTCGGCAGGAGGGTGCCGTCCTAGTCCGAGAGGCTGAGGCAAAGATTTCGGAGCAGCGCTGGCCAAGCGTGCCCACGTCGGTAGATCCGCACCACCTGACCACTGCTCGCCAGCATCTCCTCCAACGGGGTTGGATGAAGCTATCCGCTCCTATCGACGCGAGCGGGACGCAGTTCATGCAGCCCACTGATGAGCGAGGGAAGAAAGAAGCTATCCGGACAGCCTCAAAGCGCAAGAGACGCCTGCATGGTCGCATGGAGAAATGGGCACGGCCTACCTCGCGGTACCCGGCCGGACTCCTTGGAGAGGCAGGCGAGCGTGTTGTCCGGGCGTCCCTCGATGCAGCCGCGCTGCGCGGCATGCGCCCCGTCTTTCCAGGCGGCGGAGAGGTTGCTGGTCTCCTCGGCGCACCAGTGCAGGGTGGGCCGCTCGACGCCGCCGCCTGGGCTGATCAGCTTGATGAGTACGGGCGCAGCACGGGGTCGGTGCTTTGCCCCATCGAGGTCAAGAACATCCGCCACTGGCTCTACCCGATCCACCACGAGCTGTTCCAGCTCCTTCACAAGTCCGCCCTCCTCCAGCAAGCCAACCCCGATGAGCCAATACATCCGGTACTGATAACACGCAAGCGTGCCTGGATCACAGAACAGATGAGCCGCGACCTCGGCTTCCGCGTCATCGACCTTAACAAGCAGTTCGTTCTCCCGACCGAAGATGTTGACGCGGAGCACGTGGAGGAGGTTCGCCGAGAGCTGGGCTACAAGGATCTTACCCGGAGTGACGGAGCCGACCAGACTCTCACTGGAATCCTGGCAGGCAGCGTCCGCACCACGGCTCAGGCGAACTCGAAGCTCTGGCTAGAGCACGGAAGCAAGTTGACTGAGCACTATGAAACTCTGCGCTCCACCAGCCTCAGCCAGCGCGAACGAGACGCGGCTATGAACGAACTCCGGGAAGCCGCCGATGAGAACGACAGCCGCTCTCGGCCCTGGTAGTTGGTCTCCACTGGGTTAGTCGTTTCGAGGCCCCTACGATCATTCCACCTCATACGACGTACAAAACATAGGAGCGAGTGATACTCACTGCCTCCGCCATAGAAGCGGCTCCGATTTCCCGGAGCCGCTTCTGGTTTACGTCTTGACCGTGTTGCCGTCCTCGTGTATCTCGTACTCCCTATTTCTCCCCACGGTCTGCTCGCGTCGCCCCAGGGAGACGGATTGCATCACTTTCTGAAATGCAACCCGGTTGTGGACACTCCTTGAACGCCAATCATTGGCCGGACGGCCTTCGCCTAGCCAAGCGCCGGTCATTTTCTGCGCTTGACCTTGAGGCGGATAGTCGGGGGAAGGAGCTTTACCTCAACTTCGTAGTCATCGTCGTCTCGCACTCCACGAGCAACTGCGAGAAGGACGAAGTAGACCACTAGAAGAGGAATGACAACCATCGCGCCCGAGGCAACGACGGAAGTCATAGCTCTCACCCTATATCCGAATAACGCTCATACTCATAGAACTCCTCTGTTCGCCTGCATCAGCGCCTTGCAACAGCATTGTCGCACAGTCGGACATCCAAGAAAAGGACGAGCGGGAGTCTCCTCCCGCTCGTCTTGCCGTCGGACTTATTTCTCTTTACGAACACCCTTGAAGGGCTTCTTGTCGGAGGTCTTCACGTCCATAATGCGGCCCGTGGCATCGTCTCGCTTAGCCCAATTGCCGCTCGGCGTCTTGAACTGCGAGCGATCACGGACCGCCCCTTTACGGCGGTTGTCCCCGGTTGGTGGATTCTTAGCCACGGGAACACCTCCTATGTACGCCGTCGCTTAGAACTTGGCCCGGCCAATCCGGGCAGACGACAGCCGATAAATAATGCACGGTCCATCGGATGGAATGTGCCACCGAGGGACTCGATCCTGCCTGCGGCAACGCTAATGTTGAAATCGAGACTCAAAACCCCGCAAGGAGCGGGGAGTCCTCGCCATCAGCGCGGTTTGTATCGCCGCGAGCCCGTATCGTGTTAGGCGTCCCCTAGGGACTGCCCAAACGCAACGGCCCGGTACGGAATCTCCTTTTGTAATGGAGCACCGTGCCGGGCCGCCGGGTACTGCTACGGACAGACTACAGTCCGCCCGTAACGCTGCGGATTGCCGTCGGAACAACTTTCTGCAAACTGCTCGGTCTTTCTACCGCCGAGGTATCGTCACAGCGCCGGGTAGCCATACCTGTACGGCTACTGCTCAGGTAGCGCAAGCTGGCGACGACGTCGGCCCGCAACCCTGGTCGCGTCTTCTTCCGCCCGTCGCCTGCGACCTGAACGAGAGCATCGAGCGCGTAAAGCTGGACCTGTTGAATGCGGCTGAGGTGGAGTGCCAGCAGCTCGGCGGTCTCGCGGAGCGTCTGTTTTGGGACGCCCAACGCGAGCCGGACAGTGAGGATGTAGCGCGTACGTCGCGGGAAGGCTTCGTAGGCTTCACGGAGGCGCTCAGTCTCGGCGTCGGTCAAGGGAGGCTCGTTCGCCGCGTAGTCGTCAGCTAGCTCAGCGACCTGCAGATCATCAGGCAGGTAGGGATCGGCCTCGCTGAAGAAGACTTGTTCTTTGCGCTCTAGGCGATGCGCAACCTCATCAGGCGTGTAGCCGAAGTGAAGTAGCGCCGCCTCCCACGACTTCCAGCGATGACGGTACGGGCCGTCGGTTGGAAGGGCGGCATGCTTCTCACCTTGGGCTCGCGCGAGTTCTAGCTGGCGTAGTCGCCACCACGAGTACTCGGCTGTGTTTGGAGGGCGACCGAAGTGCTGGACTGCACGAGCGAGTGCATCGCGGAGAGCATCTTCGGAGTAGCGGACAGGCTTGCCGATACGCCGGTGCTGAAAGCGCGCTTCGATCGCCTTTGTCGTCGTCTCCCCCGATAGTTCTAGAGCCTCTTGTGCTCGCGCCCACGACTTCCCGAAGTAGGCGTATAGGCGCGAAAATGGCTCCACGCTTTCGCCTTCTGAAAGCAGGACACGTGACACGTTCTTGTACTCCTCAACTCCTGGCACGTGGCCGATAGCCTCAGCAACGCGGCGCAAAGACCTGATGTACTTCGCTAGCTCGGTCTCGGCGTAGCCCTGCTCTTGCAAGCGCTTCTTGCCGATCCGCTGGAAGACTTCTTCCTGCTCCTCCGGGGACAAAATCTCGTACAGGACAAGAAGGGCGTCAGCTCCCGTGGTCGTGCTCATCGTCTTGGGTCGTCCCAAAACGGGGTTCCGTGCTCCTGCTCTGACGCCCATTCCCAAGTGTCCAGAAGCCGCCAAGGGAACTCGCGCCGATGGTCAATGACTAGAACCTCGCGCGGGAAGTGCAGACGCAAAGGGCGTTTGCTAGTCGGCTCCACTTGAACGAACTCAACCTCTGGCCAGACGCCCAAGATACGGGCGAGGTCTTCAACATCGATCTCGCGAGGGTGCGTTTGGCTTCGTCCCGCACTCCATCGCGAGTAGAGCTGACCGAGGGCGAAGAACAGCCTCTCCCCAGGGGTCAGCTCGTGCGAATCGCCAGCGCTTCCCGCGTACGGGTCAGGGCTCACTTGCGGACGCTAGGGCCTCCTGGGATCAGAACCGGAAACTCGCCCTGAGCTAGCTGGAGCGAAGTCTTGAAGTCCTACAAGGCGATGCTGCCGGGCTCCCAACCAATCTCGCGAATGTACGTCACGGGCCGAGTGAGCCAGTAGTACGGAGCGTCGCCCTGCTGATGAATCAGTCCTTGTGCGAGCAGTTCTGCGAGAGCGTCCTCCACATCACCAGGACTCACTCGCTTGCTGCGAATGATGCTGATCAGCTCGCCCTTAGAAAAGTGCGCCGGATAGTGCTCGGCGAGCTGGTCCAGAATGACGTGTTCAGCTATGCGTATCGGGCTTCCCTGGATCACCGCCTAGTCTCCCTTCCGGCCTAGTTCTTCAGCCAAGATGAAAAACGCGGAGGCGCGAGTGTCCAAGCATTCTGCGAGCCGCAGTAGCAACTCGAAGTCCGGATCTAGCTGGCCTATCTCAAGGTTTTCAAGCCGCTGTGTGCAGATGCCAGCGGCAACGGCCAGCTCGGGCACCGTGAAGCCGTGCTTCTCTCGTTCTGAGCGAATGGCTTGCCCTAGCAGATGAAGTTGCCGCCTCTCATCAGTCATTTCCTTCTGCCTGGTCCGCGCTTGATGTTCAGGGAAGACTTGCGCTCTTTTGGTGTGGGCAAGCCTTCTAGGAGAACATCAGGAGTAACCCAGAGCGTGTCCGCAAGGATCAGGATCGTTAGTAGGCCAGGAGCCCGCTCGCCTCGCTCTAGAAGACTGATTTGCGTCCGATGCAAACGAGAGGCACGCGCTAGAGACTCTTGTGAATGTTCATCGGCTTTACGAAGCATGCGAAGGTGTCTTCCGAAACTGCCAGCGATTTTTGCTCGCTCAACAGCGTAAGCGTGCTGCGTCTCCACACTCATACAACCGCCCTCCTGCTAGTTGTCCGGCGATCGAACGTAGAGACGGAGCGAGCGCTAATCGAAAAGATTTCGAAATCGAGGCTGTCCCGAGAGGAGCCGGCATTTCGCAGTCCAAAGCTGCTCATCTCAGGGCGAAGCTGCAGAAAGAGCCTCGCTAGATAAATCTTTCAAGCGGATTTCCGGTTTTGCTCGCAAGGAGGCCCTATCGGTGAGCGGTGAGGAGCGATCGCAAGCGCCGGTTGTCCTACGGAGCCTTTCCCGAACCGCTCAAAGGCGATGTTCCGTACGCGAACTCGCGTCCCGAGCTTGCCGAGCTTTCCCTTGGCGAGAAGGTGCAGCTCGTGATGAGCACGACGGCTTGGAGCGGGGTCGTTCGGCCGCTCCTTGAGAAGCTGGACGCGAACCGTCCGAAGAAGGGGCCTGCTCCCTCGTACTCATCAGAGGAGTTGGAGAGCTGTCTTCTCTACCAGCGACTCGCCGGAAAGAGCACTTATGCGGAGGCTCGTGGTCTGCTTGCTGGCGACCGAGGCGAGGCTGACCGGATCGCTCTTGGCTTCAATCGGCCTCGCAAACGCGTCGGCCAAGGATTGCGGCTCGTGAAGTCCCTAGACGGCGTGCCGAGCGAGGTCACGGTCTGGCGGCATAAGCAGCGCTTCGGTCTTGACGAGCACGTCGCCGCCTACCGCGAGCTGTTCGCCCGGCTCGTGAAGGACCATTTCTCGGAGTTCCCCGAGCTAGCCGATGAGGCGCGTCTTGTTCATTGGGACGGCTCTGTGCTCCTCTCGCATTACACGTCCTTTGAGCGCATAAATCGGAGCACCGGCGAGATCAAGCCGCCAACGCTGAGAGGTGGTGGTTATCGCGCTCGGACTGATGACAACGCCGGGAAGGACGGACACGGCTTCAACCTTGTAGCGGCCGTGACGCAGACGGGCCTCCCCCTCGCCGAGCGCTTGACGCCAATCAACGGCCCGGAGGCGAAGACGGCGCGAGAAGTCTTGGAGAACGAGTGGCAGCAGATAGTTGCGCCCTATCTTCAAGATGACCTCGTTCGGGTAATGGCGTTTGACGCTGCCTACTCGGGTGGTCATCTGCGTGCGGCTGTCCATCGTGCGGGCTTTATCCCCAATTGCCACCCGGTCTCGCACGCTAACCGGGCGAGGTCAGAAGCGAACGCCGAGGGGCGCAGGCAAGCCAAGCGGAAAATCCGCTACCGCGAGAACTGGCATCTGAACGGCCATCAAGAACTTTTCTGCGCATGCGGGCAAGGAAAGACAATCCGTCGCGCCGAGAAGAACGCACGAGGCGAAGCTGTTGCGCGCTTGGAGGGCGAATGCCCGAACTGCGGCTCAGTCTCCTTGACGGCTGGCGAATGGCGGCTCTTTCAGACGGAGGACAAGGGACGCCCTGGCGTGGCGAAGCTGCTGCCGGGCGAGGAGGATAAGACGGACTGGCGAGTCGGGAACCCGCTGACCTACAACGATCCTCTCAGCGAGCAGTACGGCTCTGCGCGCTTCGGACACAACGAGGGTTTCCACGGAGCCCTCGTGACCCGCTTCGGGCTGTTGAAGGAGAAGGCTTGGTATCGGGATTCACGCGAAGCCGAGCGAGATCTCCTCCAAGTCTTTTGCGTTATGCACGCTCTTGCTATGGAGCAGCGGAGACGCGCATCTTGCGCATCTGCCCCAAGTGCGCCGCTCCCCGGAGCAGGCGATAGCGGACCAGCTCCGCCTCTCGCTCAAGCTGCCTAGCAGCAGCCGAGCCGCCTCAACCTCGCTTCAACCGCAGCGTCCAGCGAGTACTCCTGGGCGCTGTTTGTGGGCTCGAATCCTTAGCGGGATTTTTCTGCCTCGTTCTGCAGTTTTGACGGACTTTTTCAGGGCTGGCGTTCTCCGAAGCGAACCTCAAATCCCCCGGCTTTCCGGCTCCTTACTTGAAATCAGTCAAGCCTCCGTACTTGAAATGAAACCCACTCAGTTGCGCCCGCCCCCGACCAGCCGCAGGAAGAACAGGAAGATGTTGATCACGTCGAGGAAGATCCCCGCGGCCAGCGGGACGGCTTCCTGCATGCCCGTCCGCCGCATGCGGTTGAAGTCGAGCACCGTGTAGGCGCCGAAGATGCCGAGACCGAGCAGGGCGTAGATGATGTTGGCGCCGGGAATCGAGACGAACACGGTCACGAGCCCGAACACGATCAGCGCTAGCAGGGCAAAGAACAGGAACCTGTAGCCCCCGGAGAGGTCTCTGCGGATCGCATAGCCCGTGGCGCCGAGGCCCCCCACGAACAGGGCTGTCGCCGCCGCTGCCTGCCACACCGCATCTGGCTCCGCTTCGGCGTAGCGGTTGAGCACGCCGCCCATGCCCAGCCCCAGCAGCAGCCCGGCGGCGAACAGCAGCGTGATCGCAAGCGCCTCTGAGCGCCGGGCGAAGTTCAACCCGACGATGCACACGAAGCCGCCGATGAAGAAGATGATCGAGGTTCCGCCGACGACTTCGCGCCCCAGATAGGAGCCCAGCGTGAAGAAGGCAAGCGTGACCGCCACCAGCCCCATCACCTGTCCGAACACGCCGGCCGTCCCCACCGTCTCGACCGAACCGAACATCCCTTCGTCTCTATAACCGACCGTCTGCCCCACCGCCAGCTCCTCCCGTCGTCAGTTCAGTTGCAGTTAAAAGTACGTCATCGGGGCGGCAGCTCGGTCGAGGGACTTGATGGGCTGGGCACACTGAGTGGGTGAGCAACTTGTCTGCAGAGCTCGATGCCGGTGCCGAGCTCCCGCGTCCCCGCCGCCGCTTGGTCCTGGCGATCTGCTGCATGAGCCTGCTGATCGTGGGGCTCGACAACACGATCGTCAACGTTGCCCTACCCTCGATCGGGCGCGAGCTGCACACCACGGTCTCGGGCCTACAGTGGACCGTCGACGCCTACACGCTCGTGCTCGCCAGCCTGCTCATGCTCTCAGGCTCGATGGCCGACCGGCTGGGGCGGCGCAAGGTCTTCGAGCTCGGTCTCGCGCTGTTCACCCTCGCTTCGCTGCTGTGCAGCGTTGCCCCCAGCCTGGGTTGGCTGATCGCCTTTCGGATGCTGCAGGGAGTGGGGGGCTCGATGCTCAACCCGGTCGCCATGTCGATCATCCGCAACGTCTTCACCGATGCCCGCGAGCGTGCTCAGGCAATCGGGATGTGGGGAGCCACCGTAGGGGTCAGCCTGGCGCTCGGTCCTGTCGTTGGGGGTGCCCTCGTGGAGTCCGTCGGCTGGCGCTCGATCTTCTGGATCAACGTACCCGTCGGCCTGCTCGCACTGGCGCTGGCAATGCGCTTCGTCCCCGAGTCGCGCGCTCCACGCCCGCGGCGCGTGGACCCTGTGGGGCAGCTGCTGGTCATGGCCCTACTCGCCGCCCTGACCTACGCGATCATCGAGGCTCCCTCAGCGGGCTGGACCTCAGCCCAGAGCCTCGGCCTGTTCGCCTTTGTGGCCGCCGCAGTCGCGGGGCTGCTCGGGTATGAGCGGCGCCGCTTCGAGCCCCTGCTCGAGATGCGCTTCTTTCGCAGCGTGCCCTTCTCCAGCGCCAGCGCGATTCGCCGTGCTCGCCTTCTCTGCGCTGGGCGCATTCCTCTTCTTGAACACGCTCTACCTGCAGGAGGTCCGGGGGCTCTCTGCGCTCAGTGCCGGGCTCTACACGCTTCCGATCGCCGTCATGACGCTGATCTTCGCGCCCTTCTCCGGGCGGCTCGTCGGTCGCAGCGGGCCACGTGCCGGGCTGGTTGCAGGAGGGCTGGGAATCATGGTCGGAGGGGCGCTGATGACCGGCGCCGGAGCCGCCACCTCGCTCACCTCGCTATTGCCCGCCTACTTCATCTTCGGGATCGGTTTCGGCATGATCAACCCGCCCATCACCAACACGGCCGTGCTCGGCATGCCACCGGCACAGGCCGGTGTGGCGGCCGCGGTCGCCTCCACCTCCAGGCAGGTTGGCCAGACGCTGGGCGTGGCCGTGGCGGGAGCGGTCGCCGCGGCCGCCGCCGCCGCCGTGGGGCCGGGGTTCGTGGCAGGCGCCCACACGGGTTGGTGGATCGTGGCCGCGTGTGGTCTCGTCGCGATGGCGCTCGGACTTGCAAGCACCACTAGGTGGGCGAACGCGAGCGCCCAGCGCGTAGCCCAGGAGCTCGACGCGCGCCCGCCGCCGGTTCGCTCGAGCCCGCGCCAGTTCGCGCGTGACTGGGTAGCCTTATTCTCTACGGCGCTCGGCCCGTGGCCCGTGCCGCTGGTCAACCACTCAAAACCAGAAGGGGACCCATGACCTCGAGGCGACTTCCCTGGCTCGCGAGCCTGCTCGCATGCGGCGCGCTGATCGGCGGCTGTGGCAGCAGCAGCAGCTCCACGACGAGCTCCCAGAGCAGCTCGAGCAAGGCCGCCGCTACGCCCTCCACCTCGAGCACAACCGCTTCGATCCCCAGCGCCCCCACGCTCGCGACCGCACCTGCGCAAGAGCAGATAGCGGCTTGCCAGCGTGCCCTCGCCGCTGAGAGCAAGATGCCGCCTCAGCTCAAAGCCAAACTCAACGATGACTGCGTCAAAGCCGCTCACGGGGACAAGGCGGCGATCAAGCAGGCGATTCGCGAAGTCTGCGAAGAAGTCATCAAATCCTCCGCACTGGTGGCCGGCCCCGCCAGGGACAAGGCGCTGGCGGCGTGCAAGGCCAAGCAGGGTTGATAGCTTGGTCACAGTGACCAATCGAATCGTTCATAGGTGATCGGTTGATCGGTCGGCGGCTGGGCAGGGGCCTGGCGTGCTGCCTCCTCTCGCTGGCGGTGGGCGGCACGATCACCGCTTGTAGCAGCGGTGGGGAATCGGGATCCGGCCACGGTGAACCAAGCGCAGAAGCAGTTGAACGCAACGAAGAAGCTGAACAGAAAAAAGCCGAAGCCGCTGAAATAGCCAAGGATCGAGAACTGCTCACAGCCGTCGAAGGCAAGAAGCGCGAAGAAAGCGCTGAAATCAACGCCAAGCGCAAAGAAGCAGCCGCGGCGGCCAAGGCCAAGAAGCGCGAACAGGCCGCCGAAAAGGCTGTCAAGGCCAAGGAAGCCGAAGCGGTGGCTCGGATCAAGAAGGCCGAAGAAGGCGCTAAGTCGAAGGGTAAGAAGGGCCAGGAACCCGTGAAAAACACCAGCACCACCTTCACCACGACGACCACCAGCACCACTCCCAGCACTACGCCGACCGCGACCACGCCGCCGGGACAGGGCTGATGCCTCGAAATGCAAGGCGGCGCCTGACTCGCGGGCTGGGACTCGCTCTGCTTCTGTTGAGCCTCGTACTGCTCGCCGGTTGCGGCGGGAGCTCTTCCAGCGGTGGTGGCTCGGGAGCCAGTGCTGAAAGCTCGAGCGGCGCGGTCGAAGCCGTCGCCGGCGAAGAACCGGGTGCGGCTCAGGCCAAGAAGCGCGAAGCCGAAGGGCGCAAGCGCGAAGCAATCGAAGAGGCCGAAATGAAGAAGCGCGAGGCGCTCGCCGCCAAGGCGGCTGAAGCTGAAGCGGCCGAAGCGAAGGCCAAGAAAGCAGCCAAAGGCAAGGCCAAGAAGGGCAACGGCAAGGGCGGCTCCGGCAAAGAAGGCAGTTCGACCAAAGCCAAGCGCGCCAAGGAAAAGGCCACGCCGGGTCACGGGCCGGCTGAAGAAGCCGCTCGCAAGCAGTTCGCCAAGGAAGAAGCCGCCGAAGCCAAGGCTTACAAGAAGGCCGAAGCGCTGGCCAAATAGCACCCCGTCTCAGGGTGCGCCCGGCTCGTCCTCCTCGTCATCCCCGGCATACAACGACTCGCGCGCCAGCTCACGGCCCTTCAGGTCGAACAGCTTGATCTCCAGCAGGTCGTGGCGATAGTCGTCGGGGGCGATCAGCGTGAAGCGCTCCTGCATGAGCTCGCATTGATCGACGGCCAGATCAGCAAGCTCGGCCGTCACGATCCGGCCCCCTGAGAGCAGCGGGCGCCCCCACACGAGCGTCATCGCGGCAACGGCTCCGAACTGCCCGCGCCAGGCGCCGATCACCTCCTCGCACAGGTCCAGGCGCCAGTCCGGGTTGCGCTCGGCTGTCTCCTCGGTGAAGTCCACGTGCGCCGTGAGCTCCTGCGGCTCCTCGTCCTCCGCCAGCGCCGGCACATAGCGGACATAGCCGAACAGCTCGTATCCGCTGGCCGTTGGCGCGGTCGCCGGGACATAGCTGCGTCCGTGCCAGCTGCGATCTGGATACCACGAGATCGGCCCCGGCTCGCCCAGCTCGACCTCGTTGGACTCGAGCCTCAGCGCCGCCGCGAGGAACTCCTGGCGTAGGCGCTCCTCCCAGCGCCCATACGGAAGCTCCTCCTGGGGAGGCTCGGCTGCGAAGCGTGGTACGAAGCGTTCCTCCGGAGGCATTGCTGCGCCAGCCTAGATCATCCAGCTACCCAACCTGCCGGCCGTGTGCTCAGGCCTCGCGCAGCAGCTCAGCCGCGTGCTCGGGCGCCACGATGTTGAGGTTCAACTCCGTCGAGAGCTCGAGGCCCGCCAGGTGAGTCAGTCGGGGCATCACGTCGATCCGCCAGCAGAAGTGCTCGGCGCCGAGTGGCGCCGTGCGTACCCATAGGTTCAACGGCGGGCTCGAGCCGAGATGGCGCGCCAACCGGCGCAGCCCGTCGTGCAGGAGCGCCGCGCCCGTGGGTCCGTCGTCCTGGAAGCGCGCTCGCGGGGTGCGCGGCGCGAGCATCAGCTGAAACGGCAGGCGTGAGGCGTAGGGGGCCATCAGCACCGCCTCCTCGTCGATTGCCACGATCCGCTCGCGGCGGCGCACCTCCTCGGCAACCAGGTCGCCAAGCAGGCTTTGACCCATCGTGCGTGTGGTGTAGGCGTTTGCCCGCTCACGCTCGCGCGCCACCGCCGCTGGGACGAAGTCCAGTGCGTAGAGCTGGGCATGGGTGTGCGGTAGCGAAGCCCCGGCCTCGCGACGCTCGTTGACGATCAGCTGCAGATATGCGCTGTCGGCGTGCGCGCGCATCCGCTCGCGCCACACATCCACGGCGTCAACTACCTGCTCCACCGGTAGCTCCGCCAGCGAGAGCACAGACTGCGGCCCGTTGACGATCACCTCGTGTGCGCCCGTGGCCGGCACCGCATTGAACAGCTCCGAGTGCGCCTCGCCGTCCGGCTGCAGGGGTTGCTCCTCGGCTGGTCCAAGCGCCGGGTACAGGTTTGGTACCACACGCACAGTCCAGCCGGGGGTATCCGCGGCTGAGACCTCCGCACGCACGGCATACAGCTCCGGGGGCGTGCGGTCCTCGTGGCCCTCGGCAAACGGGTCCTTGGCTGGATCGATGGGCTCGGGAGGCGCGCACGTTGGCGCCCCGCCCGGTCGGCGAGAGCGCTCGCCGGCGACGATCGTGCGGTGCCCGCTGAGCGGGTCGGTGCGCAGTTCCGGCATTGACCTAGGCAGCCAGCGCGTAGCGCCGAATGTCCGCTTCGAGCTTGGCCACGCTCGGGTAGGGGCCCTGGTGGATGAACTCGCCTCCGGTGCGGTTGTAGAAGACCGTGACGGGCGTGAGCGAGGAGTCGGTGATGGCGAGACCCGCCTGCTCGCTCTGGTCGTAGTAGCTGGGGTAGCTCACGGGAGACGAGCGTAGGAAGGCTTCTGGGGCTGCCCGGCTGCTGTCGCCGGAGTCGATCCCGATGAACGCCACGCTACGTCCCTGCGAGACGGAGACATGCTGGAAGACGCCAAACTCGGCGCGGCACGGTTCGCACCAGGAGGCCCACTTGTTGATCACGATCGGCCGGCCGCGCAGCGAGGCCAGGCGGGCTCGCAGCGCCGGTAGGCCGCCGGAGAGGATCCGGTTGCCCTGGGCGTGAAGGGCGGCGAGCGGAGCCGGCGAGCCGGCGAGCGCGGCTTGCATCTGCGCCTCGGACATTCGCGACGGCGTGCTCGGCGTCGATCGCCCTCCGAGTTGGAGCAGCCCCACGACCAGCAACCCCAGCAGCGCCAGCGCGCCAAGTGCCGTCAGGAGCCGCTTGAGCGTCATCGCCGCTAAGGGTTGCAGATAGGACGCCACTTCAATCGCGCCTCCGCGTGCTATATCCTGGAACCACGTCAGGGCTGGTGCTCTTCAGGGCATCCAGCCAACCGGTGCCATTCGGGCGCCAGTCCTTTCGAGCCGCGGCGAAGCCACTTCGACGCCGGCTCTGTCTCGAAGTCCAAGAGCCTCCAATGGCCGAGTCCACCTCAGTGGCCCTCGCGGCCGCGCCAATTCCGAGTTCCGCCGACATCTCTCGCGCGGAGAAGTTCGTGCGCGAGCGCTTCCTGCACGAGGGCGAGGAGCCCACGGTGGCACTCGCACCCGGCACCCCGCGTAGGCGCGCTCTCGACCAGGCGCTTGCCGAGCTCGCCCAGGACCCCAAGGCGAAGCACCCCTCCACCGCCTGGCGCCGCGAGTTCTCGCTGCTGCTGGGGCTCGAGCGGCTGCTCTCCGACGAGGAGCCCAAGCTCGTGGACGGCACCGTGCTCTCGGCCCATCAGGTTGATGCGCTCTCGGGCACGCTCACGGCGCTGCTGGCCGAGGCGCAGCGCACCGGCAACGGCAACGGCAACGGGACAGCCGCATCTGCTTCGCCCGAGCTACTCGCATCGGCCGACATCCTCGGCCCCGAAGATCAGGGGCCGAGCGACGACACGCCCACGCGCGAGCGGGAGCCAGAGGCGGCGGAAGACGACGAGGAGGATCTCGAGGACGACGAAGACGACGACGAGGACGACGACGACCTCGGCCCCGTGCAGCGTGCCGCCCCGGATGAGGATGACGACGAGGACGACCTCGACGACGAGCCCGAGGTGGACGACGAGCCGGAGGATGAACCCGAGCAGGAGACAGAGACCGACGAGGAGCCCCGCGACTGGGTCGATGACGAGGACGACGATGAGGAGTCGCTCGGCGATCAGCCCGAGGATCCCAACGCAGCCAAGCGCTTCTGGTTCGAGCACGCCACAGGCGCCGGCAAGACGGTGGCGGCGCTCGGCTTCGTCGAGGCCTCGCAGACGGGCGGCGTGCTGATCCTCACCCACCGGCGCAATCTCGTCGACCAGTTCCACGGAGAGCTGCGCGACCGCGGCTACTCCACGCGCATCAGCCGGCCGCTGTTGAAGGGCGAGGACTCGGTCAAGGGCCCGGTGACGGTCGAGACCTACCAGTGGTTCGTGCGCAACGCCGGCAAGATCTCGAGCGCCTACACGATCGTCATCTGCGACGAGGCGCACACCGCCCTGGGCGAGAAGACGAGCGGCGCGATCCGCAACTGGACCGGCCCGATCTTCATCGGCATGACCGCCACGGGCGCCCTGATCGCCCGCCACGTCACCGACCTGTTCCCCACCCAGACCTCGCGCTTCGACCTCGCCCAGGCTGCTCGCCGCGGCGTGATCGCGCCGCTTCGCTGTGTGCGCATCTCACCCGGCGTGGGCGTCAGGACGATCGCCAAGGTGCCCCTCAGACGCGGGGAGATAGACACCGAGTTCGACCAGGACGAGCTCGCCAAACTGCTCGACCAGCAGCCGTTCAACATGGCCGTCGCCAATCTCTACAAGACGCGCTTCAACGGCGTGCCAGGCGTCGTCTACGCGGCCGGAGTGCGCCACGCCTACAACCTCGCCGAAGCCTTCCGTGCCGAGAACATCAAGGCCGAAGGTGTCTCCGGTGAGACCCCCAAGCGTGAGCTCGTCGACATCCTCGCTCGCTATGAGCGCGGCGACATCGACGTGCTGATCAACGCCCAGCTGCTGGCCGAGGGCTGGAACAGCCCGCGGGCCACTGTCTGCGTGCATCTCGCGCCCACGGCCTCCAAGCGCATCTACCAGCAGCGCGTCGGTCGCGTCACCCGCCGCCACCCCGGCAAGGAGGCCGGCCTGGTCGTCGACTTCGTGCATCCGGCTACCAAGCACGACGATCCCGTAGTCACGCTGCACTCCCTGCTCGACCGCGATGTCTACCGTGGCGGGGCGATCGTCGTCGGCCCCGTGCGTCGTGGGCGCGGACGGCGGATGCGTGTGGAGCGCCGGGTGCTGCCGGTGTGCGCCGAGGAGGAGCGCCGTTTCGCCGTCTTCGAGCGCGAGCTGTGGCGGATAGCCGTCGAGCACCTCGACTACGGTGAGCAGCACTTGTGGGCCGCGCTAGCCGGCGCTCGTGTGGCCCCCAACGGCTGGCGCCGGGCGCGGGCGATGCTGCACTTCGACCGCACGGGCGAGCTCAAGGGCCGTTTCCTGATCACGGCGGTCAAGCGCAACAAGAACGCCCAGCTGCGTCTGCGTGCGCTGGCCGACATCGCTGCCCTGCGCGACCCTGACTCCTTCGACGAGGCTGTCGACATCATTGGCGGCTGGCCGCGCGAAGAGCGCAAGGAGGCGACCAAGATCATGCTACGCGCGCTCGTCGAGCGGCGCATCGGCCGCCGCGATCAGGCCAACGCCTGGATCTGGCGTCTGGCCGAGTACACACGCGACGTGCACGAGGAGTACGCCGTGCAGCGTTGGCCCGAGACCAAGCGCCTGCTCGGCCTGCTCGTCAACTCGGCCGGCGGCGCCCACGCGCGCAACGCACGCCGTCTGATCCACGCCGCCCGCAAGCAGGACCGCCGCCTCGCCGCAGCGCTGCTGGCGGCAGCGCTCGCGCACACGCCCGAGGCCGAGGAGGCGCTGCGTGGAGCGCGTACGCGCATGGCGCGCAAGCCCCCCGCCCTTGCCCGTGAGCTGTTGCGCAACTTCCCCAAACGCCGCGCGCGCAATGCTCGGCGTCGGCGCAAGGGCGCGAAGACGCCTGCCAACGGGGCTGCTTCCATGGCCGCCCAGCGCGCGCCCTCACCGAACGGCGAGATGACCCAGACCGAGGATGACCTGCGTCAAGACGTCCGCGATGGGCTGGCGCGCGACGCCACGATCGATCACGCCCGCGAGAAGTCCTAGCGGGACGGCGCCCCCGAAGGCGCGGCCCGACCTACCGGCCGATCCGCTCGAGGTGCACCTCGCCTGAGCCGATCGCCGTCTGGCCCCCGCCGTCGAGCGCCACGACCAGGCGCCCGTCGCCGTCGATCCCCTGCGCCGTCCCGCTGCCCGAGCTCCAGCTGACCTCGCGGCCGCGCAGCGCATCGCGCCGGCCCCAGGACTCGCGTGTCTCCTCGGGGCTCAGCGCAAGACTGCGCTGGAGCGCGTCCAGCAGTCGCATGAGCGTGGGCTCCACGTCCCCGGGCTCGCCTCCAAGTGTCGCCGCCGGCAGGCCGCTGGGTGTGGATGCCTCCGCACCAGGGCGGAGCTCGGGCGGTAGGTCTTGCAGGTGCACAGCCACGTTGATCCCGATCCCGAGCACCGCCCAGCCCTCCTGTGGGCGTCCCTCCATGAGGAGGCCCGCCAGCTTGGCGAGGCCTGTCTCCCCGCCACCTTCCAGCGGTACCACCACATCGTTCGGCCACTTGATCAACGCGTTCTTGCCCGCTACCTCGGCCACTGCAATGGCAGCCATCAGCGCCAGCAGGCGTGGCGGCGGGCGCAGCAGCAGCGACATCAGCAGCGCGCTCCCCGCGGGCGCCGACCAGCGCCGTCCCTGACGCCCGCGCCCGGCGCTCTGCTCCGAGGCCGTGACGAGCGTCCCGTGCGGTGCGCCCGCCAGAGCGAGCTCGCGCGCACGATCGTTGGTCGAGTCGGTGCTGCGCAGGTGCACGCGCGGGTATCCCAGCCGCGCGGCAGGACTCTCGCGCATCGCCCTAACCGTGCTCGCCGCCGGCGAGGGCGTCGGCGAGCAGCGCGTCGAGCACACCGTCGACGTCGTGGCGCGCAGCCTCCACGTCGGGCTCCAACCCGTGCTCGCGAAGGGCCTGGCTGGTGACGGGCCCGATCGAGACGATGCGCGTGGCCTCCCCGAGTGGAGCATCGCCGCCGGCTGCCTCGAGGAAGAAGCGCACCGTGGAGGAGGACGTGAAGGTGACGTAGTCGGCCTCGCGGGCTGCCTTCAGCGTGGCCGGCTCGAGCGGCTCGGCCACCGTCTCATACAACGCCAGCACGTCCACCTGCGCTCCACGTGCGCGCAGCGCGTCGGGAAGCACGTCGCGCGCCTCAGCGGCCCGGGCCACGAGGGCGTGGGTCACGGGGATGTCTGCCAGCGCCTCCACGAGCGACTCGGCGACGAAGCGCTCGGGAACCACATCGGCGGCGATGCCATGCGCGGCGAGGGCACGCGCGGTGCCCGGCCCGATCGCGGCCACCTTGGCTCCGGCCAGCGCACGCGCGTCGCGCCCCGCCGCGGCAAGACGCTCGAACAGCGCATCCACCCCGTTTGCGCTCGTCAGGCAGACGAGGTCGTATGGGGAGAGATCGGGCGCCGGCCCTGGCAGTGGGCGCACGCTGATCACCGGCGCCTGCACCACCTGCGCGCCCAGCGCCTGCAGGCGCCGCGCCAGCCCGCTCGCCTGAGCGCGCGCTCTCGTGACCGCCACCGTGCGTCCGGCCAGCGGTCGCGGCTCGAGCCACGCGAGCTGCCCGGCCAGCTCCACCACGGGCCCCACCACGGTGATCGAGGGTGCGCGCACCTGCTCGCGTTGTGCGATCGAGGCGATCGTGGCGAGCGTTCCCGTGACGGTGCGTTGGGTGGGCAGCGTGCCCGCTTCCACCAGCGCCACTGGCTCCTCGCGGGAGCGCCCGCCGGCGATCAGCGCGGCGGCGATGTCGGGGAGCCGGCGCACGCCCATGTAGAGCACGAGCGTCCCCGGGAAGGCCGCCAGCGCCGGCCAGTCGATGGCGCTCTCCTGCTTGGTTGGGTCTTCGTGACCCGTCACCAGCGCCACTGCGCTCGCCACTCCCCTGTGCGTGACGGGAATACCCGCGTAAGCGCTCGCGCCGACACCGGCGCTCACGCCGGGCACGATCTCGAACGGGATGCCGGCGGCGCGTAGCGTGAGCGCCTCCTCGCCGCCGCGCCCGAACACGAACGGGTCGCCTCCCTTCAAGCGCACGACCGTCCGGCCGGCGCGGGCATGGGCGAGCATCTCCTCTTCGGTGCGCTCCTGGGGAACCGACGGGCCGCCGCCCTCCTTGCCCACGTAGAGCAGCTGGGCGTCCGTCCGTGCCCCGTCGAGCGCTGCGCTCGGTATCAGCCGATCGTGCAGGATCACATCGGCGTTTGCGATCAGCTCGAGGGCGCGCGCGGTCAAGAGGCCGGGGTCGCCGGGTCCGGCGCCGACCAGGTAGACGCGCCCGAGCGGCTGCTCAGACGCTGCCAACGCCCGCCATCTCCTCGGCCTGGCGCAGCAGCGACTCCGCGCCTGCCGCCTGCATGCGCTCGGCGACCCTGCGCCCGAGCCCCTCGGGGTCGTTGAAGGAGCCGAGCAGCTCGTCGGCGATCCAGGCCGAGCCGTCGGGGAGCCCGACCCACGTGCGCAGGCTCAGACACTCGCTTCCCGCCGGTGTGGCGCTCGCGCCAAAGGGCGTGTGGCAGGAGGCTCCGAGCTCGCGTGCCGCCGCCCGCTCGGCCAGCAGGCAGGCGAAGGCGTCTGCGTCGGTGATCGTCTGCACGGCAGCGCCAGTCTGCGCGTCATCCGTGCGGCCCTGCAGTGCGAGCACGCCCTGGCCGGGTGCAGGCACGAAGCGCGCAGGGTCTAGCACGCCGCCGATCTCCGTCTCGCGTCCCAGCCGCTGCAGGCCCGCACGGGCAAGCACGATCGCCCACAAGCCGTCCTCTGCGCTGCTCAACTTGGCCAGGCGGGTGTCCACGTTCCCCCGCACGGGGACCACCTCGAGGTCCTCGCGGGCGGCGTGCAGCTGGGCCATGCGCCGCAAGCTGCTCGTCCCGATCCGTGTCCCCGGCGCCAGCGACTCGAGGCTGTCGGCTCCGCACAGCACGTCCTCGAGCGCCGCCCGCGGGGGGGCCCCGAGCAGGGCGAGCCCCTCGGCCAGCTCCCCGGGCAGGTCCTTGGCCGAGTGCACCGCCACGTCGATCTCGCCGGCGAGCAGCGCATCCTCGAGCTCGGCCACCCAGCGCGACTTGTCCTCCAGGGCGGCCCCGCGATCGCCGCGCGTCACGAACGGGACGATCTCAGCTCCCTCGAACAGCGTGGCGACGTGGTTGGCCTGTGCCAGCGCGAGCGCGCTGCGCCGGGTTCCGATCCGCATCAGCGGCCGCGTTGGCGGCGTGCCCTGCCAGGCGCACCCTGCGGGGCGCGGGCAGACAGATCGTGGACCTCCGCCAGCTCCGCTGCGGGGTCCTGCCCGATCGCTGCGTCCTCCTGCAGGGCGAACAGCTCGCGCACGATCTCGAGGCTTGCGTGGCCGCGGTCCGCGCTGAGGCTGCGCAGCCGGATCGTGGGCTCGTGCAGCAGGCGCGACATCACCGCTCGGGCGATCGCCTCGACGCGCGCCACGTCGCGGGGCGAGGCCGACTCCCAGCGTCCTGAGTTCTCGGCCAGCACCTGCTCCACGATCGCGTTGCCGTGCTCGCGCAGGGCGCTGACGGTGGGCAGCGTGTCGAGCTGCCCGAGCCAGCGGGCGAAGCGGTGGATCTCCTCCTCCACGATCGCCACCGCGCGCGGGGTCTCCTCCTCGCGCGAGCTGAGGTTTCGAGCGACCACCGCCTGCAGGTCGTCGATGTCGTACAGGCTCACGCCGCTCAATTCAGCGCAGGCCGGGTCGATGTCCCGCGGCACGGCGATGTCGATGAGCAGCAGCGGTCGCCCGCTGCGCTCGGCCATCACCTGCTCGAGCTCCTCGCGACCGACGATCGGATGTGGCGAGGAGGTGGAGGAGAGCACGATGTCGGCGTGCAGCAGCTGATCGGGGAGTTTGTCCAGGCCCACCACCGAGCCGCCGAAGCGCTGCGCGAGGCTGATCGCGCGATCGGCGTGGCGGTTGGCGACGAAGATCGTGCCCGCGCCCTGCTCGGCCAGCGCGCGGGCCGTCAGCTCGCTGGTCTCGCCCGCACCGAGGATCATCACGTGACGGTGCTCGAGCTCGCCGAGCACGCTCAGCGCAAGGTCCACAGCCACCGACGGCACGCTCACGCGACTGGAACCGATGGCGGTCTCCGAGCGCACGCGCTTGCCGGTCGTGAGCGCCGCCGCGAACAGGCGGTTGGACAGCGGCCCGGTGCAGCCGGCGCGCATTGCCGCTTCGTGCGCACGCCGGACCTGCCCCTGGATCTCGGCCTCCCCCACGATCATCGACTCGAGGCCAGCCGTCACGCGGTAGAGCTGGCGCGCCGCATCGCAGTTGCGCGGCGAGTAGATCGCCTCGGCCAGCTCGGTGGGACGGATGCCCGCGCGGCGGGCCAGCAGCCCGAGCACGTCTGACTCGGCGCGGACCAGATCCCCGCCCGCCCCACCCACGACGAGGTACACCTCGGTGCGGTTGCAGGTGGAGATCACGACCGCCTCGCGGACCTCGGCGGTGGCCGTGGCCTGGGAGGCGAACTCCACGCCCTCGCGCTCGGTGAAGGCCAGGCGCTCGCGCAGCGCCACCGGGGCGGTCTTGTGCGAGATCCCGAGGGCGAGCAGCTCGCTCACGTGTGCCCCTCATCGGGAGCGCGCTCGGCCAGCTCGAGCAGCTCTCCGAGCTCGCGCTCGATGCGGCTCAGGCGGATGGCCATGATCGCCACATAGATGAGCACGATTGCGAACAGGACCACGTAGGCGCCGGCCACGTACTTGCCGGCCTCGTGCAGCGGCAGCGCCGGGACTTCGGCCACGATCAGGGCGCCCATCAGCTCCCCGATCCGGCTGCGCTCACGGTCGCCGTGGGCGCCACGCTGGGGGCCGCGCTGCGCTGGCGCGGCGCCAGCCCGGTTTCGCCCGCGAGCATGCGGCGCAGGGCGCGCACCTGGGCGCGGGTGTGCTTGGCGGTCAGCTCGTACTTGCACAGCGTGGCGAACAGCAGCGCCAGGGCGAGCAGCGAGACGATGAACGTCAGCGCCATCGATCCGGGCAGGTTGGAGGTGCTGCCCAGGACCCGGGGGTGCAGGTAGGCGGTGGAGAGACGCACGGCCATGAAGTTCAGCGGCACGAACGCACCGGCGGTGATTGCGAACACGGAGGCGTAGCGCGACTGGCGCTCGGGGTCCTCGATTGCGAAGCGCAGCGGCTGATAGGTGGCGTAGAGCAGGAACACGATCAGGAAGGACACGAGCGTGGGCTCGCTCCACACCCACCAGTGACCCCACGACCCCTTGGCCCAGATCGAGCCGGTGATCAGGGTGCCCACGGCGAAGATGAGGCTCATGTGGATGACCACATAGGAGCGCATGTCCCAGCGGGCGTCACGGGTGCGCAGGTGCTGGATGGCGAGCAGGCCGCCGAGGACGAAGCCGCACAGGGCGATGATCGCGAGCGGCACGTGCAGGTAGAAGATCTTCTGCAGGAAGCCCTGTTCGGCTTCCAGGGGCGCGTAGAAGAAGACGAGGCTGAGCGCGACCGCCACGGCGGCCACGGTGGTGATGCTCAGAGCGCGCAGGCCCTTTCCATACATCGCTTTTCTAATCCTCCAGGAGGAAATCGAAGAGGGCGTAGGCGATCAGCCCGAACACCAGATCATAGAGACCCAGCGTCAGCAGCCAACGCGCCGGCGCCCCGCCCGGGTGCGAGAGGGCGAGGAGCGGCGAGGTCGCACGGGCCCCGCCGATCACGATCGGGACGAGCAGCGGCAGCGCCAGCAGCGGCCCCAACAGGTCGCGTGCGCGCGTGCGAACGGCCAGTGCGGCCACGAGCGTGCCGATCACGGCAACCCCGACATCGCCCAGCGCCAGTGTGATCAGCAGGCCGGGCATGGCGCCTCCGAGCGACGGCCCGAGCAGCAGCAGGGCGAAGGCCGGTACGGCCACGATCTCGAGCACGACCAGGAAGGCCAGCAGGGTCAGCACCTTGGCCACGAACATGGCGCTGCGGTCGACGGGCGCGAGCAGGAAGCCGTCGAAGCCGCCTTGGTCGGCGTCGGCCACGAACAGGCGGTTGATGCCGAGGATGGCTGCGAACAGCAGCGTCACCCACAGTATCCCCGCGGCGAGGTCGCCTTCGACGCTGTTGCGGTTGAGGGCGAAGTGGAAGACCACGAAGGTGGTCACGGCGAACAAGGACATGCCCGGCACGGACTCCAACGTGCGCAGCTCGACCAGCAGCTCCTTGCGCAGCAGCGCGCCGACGGTGCGCCTCACCGGTACAGCTCCGCGATCTCGTCCGGCTCGACCTCGCCGGCCTCGCGCAACAGGACCGTGCGACCGGCACGCAGGCCGAGCACGAGGTCGGCCTCGGCCAGGCCCCCGCCGGGATCGTGGCTGCAGATAACGCGCGTGCGCGCAGAGGCGGCCCCGATCAGCGGCGCCACCAGCTCGACCGCCGCCGGGTCGAGGTTGGAGTAGGGCTCGTCCAGCAGCAGCAGATCCGGCTCATGCAGCACCGCCCGCGCCACGGCCACGCGCTGGACCATCCCGCGCGAGAGCGTGCGCAGCGGCTCGGCGGAACGGCTGGACATCGCCACGCCCTCCAGCACTTCCTCGATGCGCTCGTCGCTCACGCCGTGCAGGCGGGCGTGGAAGCGCAGGTTCTCACCCGCGGTCAGCTCGCGGTAGAGCATCGGCTCGTGGGCCAACAGCCCCACGCGCCCGCGGATCGACCAGGCGTCGCCGGGCAGCTTGCAGCCGAACACGCTGACCGTCCCCGCGTGGGGTCGAAGCAGCGTGGCGAGCACGCGCAGCAGCGTCGTCTTGCCCGCCCCGTTGGGCCCGAATACGACGAGCGTGCGGCCCTCGGGCAGTGACAGCGAGACATCGCTGAGGGCCTCGCGCTCGCCGTAGTGGCGCGCCAGCCCCTCGACCTCCAGTGCGCTCATATACGGCTCGCTAGGCGTGCAGCGCGTGCGCGCTCTGCGCTCGCGCGATCAGCTCGCGCACGCCCGCCTCGTCGCCTGCGCGCAGCAACGCAATCGGGTCTGGCTCGCCGCCCACGATCCCCTCGAAGAACTCCTTGCGCTCCTGGTAGGTGGGAAGCGTCGCCTTGGCCCAGCCCCGCACCTCGTTGAGCAGCACCGCCAGCTGGGCGTAGGCCTCGCCGAACTGGGCTTCGATCTCGCGCTTCATGCGCTTGGCAAGGGCCGGGGAGGCACCGGCAGTGGAGATTGCGATCGCGAGCGGGCTCATGCGCACGATCGCCGGCAGGATGAAGTTGCAAAGCGGCGGCACGTCGACCACGTTCACCAGCATCGCCCGCCGCTCGGCGTCGTCGTACACGGTGATGTTCACGTCGGTGTCGTTCGTGGCCGCGATCGCCATGAACGCCCCTTCGAGGTCCGCGGCGCCCGCGTAGGGACGTTGCTCCCACACGATCGAGCCCTCGCGTGCGTACTCCGCGAGCGCGGGCTCGGCATCGGGCGCGATCAGGACGACCTGGCCGTCGCACGCGAGCAGGCCTTCGACCTTCTCCAGCCCGATCTCGCCGCCGCCGACGACAACGCAGCGGCGTCCGCTCAGCTTCAGGCACGCGATGTAGAAGGGAGTATCGAGCATTCCCTGCACGCAGCTCTGGTCGCAGATCCCTCTGCGCAGCTGACAGACGCACTCCTTGCCTGCATAGGCCTGGGCGGGCATGGTCAAAGCGTAGCCGTCATCCAGTTCAGCTCCTTGGCAGGCCCCTGCCGAAGGCCCTTGCGCCCAGTCTTGCCATCGCCAGTGCACCCTCGCGCCAGGCGCGCTCGCGGTCCGCCTCGCGCGCCGAGCGCAGCTTCGCCACGGCCCGGGCCGCCCGCGTCTCGGTGGCGTCGTAGGGACCCCACCACTGCCCGCGTAGGGCGGGCGGATCCCAGGTGATCAGCTTTTCCTGTGCGCAAGCTCGCAGCCCGGCCTCGCCGAGCGTGCGCCCGAGCCCGCTGCCGGCGGCTGCGCCCCACGGTCCCCGGGAGACGGTCGGACCCGGCAGGTGGTCGTTGAGCCACACCATCCCCGCGTGCAGCTCGCGGGCGATCCTCGAGCCCTGGTAACGATCGGCCGTCCACACAGATGCCCCGAGGCCATAGTCGCTGTCGTTGGCCGCGGCGATCGCCTGCTCGACGGTCTCCACCGAGCTAACGAGGAGAACCGGTCCGTCGATGGGCTCCCGCGCCAGGCGCATCTCGTTGCTCACGCCGGTGATGACAGTGGGCGCGTAGAAGGAGCCTCCGTCGCAGCCGGTCGGCCTGACCTCCCCGCCACAGTGGAGCCTCGCGCCGAGTACGAGCGCCTCATCGACGAGCGCGGCCACGTGCTCGGCACGACGGGCCGAGGCGAGCGGTCCGACCTGCACCCGCGGATCGCGGGGGTCGCCTACGCGCATCGTCTGTGCCCCTGCCACCAGTCCCGTCAGGAAGCGCTCGTAGACCTCGCTCATGACATACACGCGCTCGAGCGAGCCGCGGGCCTGCCCGGCGCCTGCACAACCCGCCCACAGGGCTCCCGCCACGGCGCTCGGCAGGTGTGCGTCGGCGAGCACGAGCATGGCGTCCTTGCCGCCGATCTCCACCGCCACCTCGGTCTCGCGCGAGACGCACGCGCGGGCGATCCCGCGGCCAACTGCGGGAGACCCGGTGAAGAGCACCTTGTCGACGGGCGCCTCGGCCAGGGCCATGCCCGTCTCGGCCTCGCCGTGGACGATCCGCACGAGACCCTCTGGTAGGCCCGTGCGCGCCAGCACGCGCGCGATCCGCTCTCCTGCCAGGCACGACCGTGCGGCGGGCTTGAACACAACGCCGTTGCCGGCCAGCAGGGCACCGGCGATCTGCCCCAGGGGCTGCGCAAACGGGGCGCTGCCCGCGCCGATCACGCCGAGAACGCCGTAGGGCTCATAGGCGATCCGGCCGCGCTTGACGATCGACATCGAGCGGTGGATGCCCACCCGCTTGGCGCCCAGGATCTCGGCGCCGTCCTGGGCGATCCAGATCAGAGCGTCGATTGCCGCCAGCAGCTCGAGCGCCGCGATCTCGGCTGCCGGCCTGCCCTGCTCTGCTACCAGCGCGTCGAGCAGCTCGTCGAAGTCGTCGATCACCGACTGGGCCATCCGGCGCATGTACCTGGCGCGGTCCTGGAGGCGCAACAGCGCCCACAGCGGCTGCACCTTGGCCACGTCCCACACCACCTGTGAGACCTGATCGGGGGGCGTCAGTCGAACCTCGCCCAGAACCTTGCCCGTGGCTGGGTTGTGAGCGAGCATCGCCTCGCCTGGCGGCGTCTCGATCGAGGATGAGCTCATCGCCGGGCGATCATCCCTGATCGCGCCCCCGTGCCCCACGTATCTGCGCCAGGCGCTCGGCCAGCGGCGCCTCGGCCTCGTCCGGCTCGTAGAAGCGTGCACCGACCACGCCCTCCGGCGCCAGCTCCTGAGGGGAGAGATGGCCGGGATGGCGGTGGGGGTTGTCGTAGCCACCACGGTCCTGACCCGGCCGCGGACCCGAGCGCAGCTGCCCGGGGACCGCGCCCGCGCCGTGCTCGCGCACGTGCTGGGACGCAGCCGACAGCGCCCGGCCGGCCGCGTCGGACTTGGGCGCGAGGGCGAGGTAGATGGCCGCCTGGGCGAGTGCGTAGCGCGCCTCGGGCAGCCCCACCAGCTCGACCGCGTGGGCCGCGGCGCTCGCCAGCGACAGCGCTGCGGGGTCGGCGTTGCCGATGTCCTCGGAGGCGAGGATGACCATCCTGCGCGCGATGAAGCGGGGATCCTCGCCGCCCTCGAGCATCACCGCCAGGTAATACAGCGAGGCGTCGGGGTCGGAGCCGCGGGTGGCCTTGATCCAGGCCGAGATGTAGTCGTAGTGGCGGTCGCCGCCCTTGTCGTAGAGCACGGCCCTGCGCTGCAGCGCGTCCTCAACGCGGGCGAGCGTGATGCTCTCCTCACCCACCTCAGCGGCGGTCGCGCCGGCCAGCTCGAGCGCGTTGAGCGCCGTGCGCGCGTCGCCTTCGCTGCGCAGCGCGAGGAACTCGAGCGCATCCTCATCGACGCTCATGGCCGCGCCCGCCGCTCGCCGCAGCACAGTGGTGAGCTCCTCGGTGTCCAGCGCCTTCAGCGCATACACGCGCAGGCGCGAGAGCAGCGCCCCGTTTACCTCAAAGGCGGGGTTCTCGGTCGTGGCTCCGATCAGCGTGAGCAGGCCGTCCTCCACAGCCGGCAGCAGGGCGTCCTGCTGAGCCTTGTTGAAACGGTGGATCTCATCGAGGAACAGGACAGTCTGCGCGCCACTCGTCTCGCGGCGATGGCTTGCGCGCTCGATCACGCCGCGCACCTCCGCGCGCCCCGCCTGGACCGCGCTCAACTCCTCGAAGGCAGCGTTCGAGCGCTTGGCCACGAGGCGGGCGAGCGTTGTCTTACCCGAGCCGGGCGGACCGTAGAGGACCATCGAGTGGGGATGTCCCTGCTCGATGGCCGTGCGCAGAGCCGAGTCGGGGGCGAGCAGGTGTGACTGCCCTACGAACTCCTCGAGGCTCCGCGGACGGACCCGCACAGCGAGGGGCCGATTCTCCGCACCTGTCCCACCGTGAGACTGCTCACCTTGTGCCTTTGGCGTGCCTGGATCCTGGCTAAAGAGGGTATCCATAGATGTGAGTATCGCGTCTGAGGGAGCGCATTCCAGGTTGTTCCGGGCAGGTTGCCCCGCATATGTCGTCGAACGTATGATTTCGTGACACACCTTGACAAGTCCAAACATCAACCGTCTGGGGGATCTCCGCGATGAGCGTCGGCGGAGCTGACGTGCTCCCCACGGGGGGAGGAAATCTCGAATTCCTCGACATGGGCGGCGATGTTGCCGCGCAGTCTCCACTCCAGCTCTTCTGGCGGAGGTTTCGACAGGACCGCGTCGCGATGGCCTCGGCCCTGTTCATCCTCTTGCTGATCGTGCTCGCGATCGCGGCGCCGGTGGTCGTGAAACTGCTCGGCCTGCCGGGTCCCTCTGTGCAGAACCCCAACCTCACCGACTCGTTCGGCAGCCCGCTCGGCCCGAGTGCCGCCCACCCGTTCGGGGTAGATCAGCTCGGTGAGGACGTGATGTCGCGCGTGATCTACGGCACGCGGGTCTCGCTCGAGGTGGGCATCATCGGCACCGGCATCGCCACGATCATCGGTGTGGTGCTCGGCCTGGTGGCCGGCTTCTACCGCGGCTGGGTCGACACGCTGCTGTCGCGCTTCACCGACGCCGTGCTGTCCGTGCCGATCCTCGTCCTCGGCCTCGGCATCTCCGCCGCCTGCGCTGTCAGGGGCTGTCTGAGCGGCACGATCCAGCCGGGCCTGGGCGAGATCCTGTTCATCATCGCGCTGCTGAACTGGACCTACGTCTACCGCATCGTCCGCGGGCTCGTGCTGTCGCTGCGCGAGCGCGAGTTCGTCGACGCCTCACGGGCGCTGGGCGCATCGGACCTGCGCATCATGTTCCGCGAGATCCTGCCCAACCTCGTGGCGCCGATCATCGTCTACTCGACGCTGCTGATCCCGCTCAACATCCTGCTCGAGGCGGCGCTCTCGTTCCTCGGCGTGGGGATCCGCCCGCCGACGTCGAGCTGGGGGCAGATGATCGCCTCGGCCACTCCCATTTTCAACACCGCCTGGTGGTACATGACTTTCCCGGGCATTGCGCTGCTGTTGACCGTGCTGGCTTTCAATCTGCTCGGCGACGGCTTGCAGGATGCCCTGAACCCAAGGACCGCCCGGTGAGCCGGGCGTGTCTCGAGAACGAAGTAGAGGAGGCCCCATGAAAAGGTCGATTAGGACGATTGCCCTGGCGGCGCTCGCAGGCGTGTTCGCGCTCGCGTTGGCGGCCTGTGGCTCGTCGAGTAGCTCCAGCTCGAGCAGCTCGGGAGCAACCCCTGCGGGGGTCCTGACCCCGGCGAGCGAGTCCCAGAGCGGCGGCAAGAAAGGCGGCGTGCTGCACGTCCTCAACCATGAGGACTTCGAACACATCGACCCGGGGCAGTCCTACTTCTCGATCGACTACGAGGCCGACTATGCGACCTCGCGGCCGCTGTACTCCTACAAGCCGAACAACTTCAAAGAACCTGTCCCCGACATGGCCTCGGCGCTGCCCACGATCTCGGCCAACAAGGAGACGATCACGATCCCGATTCGCCACGGCGTGCACTTCGGACCCCCGGTGAACCGCGAAGTCACCTCCGCCGACGTGGCCTACGCGCTCGATCGCGGCGCCAACCCGAACGTCGCGAACCCCTACTTCGGCGCCTACTTCAAGTCGATCGTGGGCGAGCCCAAGGCGAGCGGTGGTCCGATTCCCGGAATCACCACGCCCAACAAGTACACGCTCGTGCTGCACCTCTCAGAACCGAAGGCGGCCACCGTCATTGGGGCTCTGGTGCTGCCTGTCAGCGCGGCTGTGCCCGAGGAATACGCCAAGAAGCACGACGAAAAGAAACCGAGCGAATACGGTAACTACCAGGTCGCCACAGGACCCTACATGTGGAAGGCCAACAGCGAAGGCAAGATCCTCGGCATCGGCTACCAGCCCGGCAAGTCGGCCACGCTGGTGCGCAACCCCAACTGGAACGCGAGCACAGACTTCCGCCCCGCGTACCTGAACGAAATCGACATCAGCATCGGCGGCGACACGAACGTGATCGGGCGTCAGGTGCTCGAAGGCTCGGGCATGGTCCAGAACGACACGCCCGCACAGGCGATCGTCAAGCTCGCCTACGAAAAATTCCGCTCCCAGCTCGAGATCTCACCGGGCGCGGGCGACCACTATGTGGCCGTCAACAACAAATACGGTCCGTTCAAGAACGTGAACCTGCGCAAGGCCTACTGGGCGGCACTGGACCGTTTGGCGATGGACAAGGCGCGTGGCGGCAAGCTCGTCAGCGATGTCCAGACGCACTTCATCTACCCGGAAATCCCGGGCTTTGAACAGGCCGGCGGATACCCCGGTCCGAAGGTCGACTACAACGAACACCCCGAAGGCGACATGGCGGTGGCCGAGAAGTACATGAAGCTCGCCGGCTACCCAAGCGGCAAATACACCGGGAAGGAAACCGTCCAGGTGGTCGGGTCGACCGGAAACCCCGCGCCCGAAGACGCAGAGATCGCAAACCAGGCGCTGCTCCAGCTGGGCTTCAAAACAAAGCTCAACCTGGTCGACCAGTCGGTCATGTACTCCAAGTACTGCGGCGTAGTCTCCGAAAAGATCGACGTGTGCCCGAACGTGGGCTGGCTCGCCGACTTCGGTGACCCCGAAGCGGTGCTAAGCGTTCCGTTCAACGGCAACTACATCGTCAACACGGGCACCAACTCGAACTGGGGCCTGGTCGACGTGCCGAAGATCAACAAGGCGATGGAAGCGGCCGAACTCATCGTCGGCAAAGAAGCTCGCGCCAACGCCTGGGCGAAAATCGACCGTGAACTGGTCGAAGAAGCGGTCGCCGTCCCCTGGACGTTCGACAAGCAGCCGAACATCGAGTCCAAGGACGTCCTCGGCGTGGGCGACGTCTCGAACGAGGGTTCCTGGGACTACAACTACACCTCGCTGAAGTAGGCGGGGGAGCAGCAGGTGAAGCATGGGGTGAGCCGCTCGCGACGGGCGGCTCACCCCATATCCAGACCCGCACGCACATGCCGCACAGACAAGCCGCTAGCTGACATGCCCACCCTCCCCCGACAGCCATGATCCGCTACATCATCCGCAGGCTCCTGTGGGGTGTGCTGCTGCTCATCCTGGTGTCGGCGGCGACGTTCGTCCTGTTCCGCATCTTTCCCACGGCCAGTCCTGCGCAGCTGCGCGCGGGGCGCATCCAGAACCCCAAGATCATTCACGAGATCAATGTCGATCTCGGTCTCAACAAGCCGCTGATCACGCAGTTCTGGATCTACATGAAGGGCATCTTCCTGCACTTCAACCTCGGCTACAGCTACTACAGCAACGCCCCGGTGAAAGAACTGATCTTCGGTCGTCTCTCCGACACGGTCTCGCTCGTGTTCGGGGGAGCGGTGATCTGGCTGCTCGCGGGTCTCGCCGTGGGGATCATCTCGGCGCGGCGGCCGCGCTCGCGCCTGGACCGCTTCAGCATGGGCGGTGCGCTCGTGCTGGTGTCGGCACCCGAATACTGGCTCGGCCTGATCGCGCTGTTCCTGTTCGCCTCCGACATCGGCAAGTTGAAGGTACTTCCCGGTGCCGGGAGCTACGTGGGCCTGACGAGCGAACCGCTCAAATGGTTCACCTCGCTGATCCTGCCGTGGCTTGTCGTGGCAGCCGGCAACGCGGCGATCTACGCGCGGCTGATGCGCGGCAGCCTGATCGAAACGATGAGCGAGGATTACATCCGCACCGCGCGCGCCAAGGGCCTGTCAGAGCGGCGCGTGGTGTTGCGCCACGGTGTGCGCGGCGCGATCAACCCGATCCTCACGATCCTCGGCCTCGACATCGGCGTGCTGCTCGGCAGCTCCGTGCTCGTCGAAACCGTGTTCGAGATCCCCGGCATCGGCCTGTTGAACTTCCAAGCGATCAACCACTCCGACTTCCCGATCGTGCAGGGAACCGTCCTGATCGCCGCCTTCTTCATCATCGTGGCCAATATCCTCGTCGACATCGCTTACGCCTATCTCGACCCAAGGGTGCGCTACCAATGAGCCGGCGGGCGCCGAGGTGGGTGAGCAGCAGATGAGCACACCTGGGCCGCTGCTGCGCGTGGAGAACCTGCATGTCGAGTTCCACACCGAAGACGGTGTGGTGCATGCGGTCGACGGCATCGGCTACGAGGTGAATGCGGGCCAGACGCTGGGGATCGTGGGGGAGTCGGGTTCGGGCAAGTCGGTGGCCTCGCTCACCACGCTCGGCCTGACGCGCTACCAGGGCGCACACGTCTCGGGTCGCATCCTCTTCGAGGGACGCGATCTCGTGGCGCTCTCCGACGAGGAGCTGCGACGGGTGCGTGGCAACGACATCGCGATGGTCTTCCAGGACCCGCTGTCCTCGCTTCATCCCTTCTTCAAGGTGGGAGCGCAGCTGATCGAGGCGGTGCGTGTCCACCAGGACGTCTCCAAGGCGAAGGCGCGCGAGCGTGCGATCGAGCTGCTTGGCCTGGTCGGGATCCCCGACCCGTCCCGGCGCGTGGATGACTTCCCGCACGAGTTCTCAGGTGGCATGCGCCAGCGCGCCATGATCGCGATGGCGCTCGCCAACGAGCCCAAGCTGCTGATAGCCGACGAGCCCACGACGGCGCTCGACGTGACCGTGCAGGCGCAGGTGCTGGCGCTGCTGGAACGCCTGCAGAAGGAGCTGGGGATGGCGATCGTGATCATCACCCACGACCTCGGGGTGGTGGCCGAGCTGGCCGATGAGATCGCGGTGATGTATGCGGGGCGGATCGTCGAGACGACGTCGGCCGCGACGCTGTTCTCGCAGCCCGAGCACCCCTACACGTGGGGCCTGTTGAAGTCGCTGCCGACGCTCGAGGGCTCGCGTGAGGAGGCGCTCGTGCCGATCTCGGGCGCTCCTCCGAGCCTCATCAACCGCCCGTCTGGTTGCCACTTCCACCCGCGCTGCCCTTACTCGCAGCCAGATCACGCACGCATCGATCCCGCCCTGGAGCCCGTTCCCGACATGCCGAGCCACCACGTGGCCTGCCTACTGGAGAGCGACGTGCGCCGACGCCTGTGGGGCGAGCTGCGCACCGGGCGCACGCCCGAGCAGGCCATCTCCGAGGTTGGGCTTCCGGCGGTGGGGCAGTGAGCGCGCTGGTTGAGGTTCGCGACCTCGTCAAGCACTTCCCGATCACCAAGGGGATCATCTTCCAGAAACGCGTTGGCGCCGTGCAGGCGGTGGACGGGGTGAGCCTCGACATCGAGCGTGGCGAGACGCTGGGCATCGTCGGCGAGACAGGTTGCGGCAAGAGCACGACCGCGCGCCTGATCATGCGTCTCATCGAGTCCACCTCGGGCTCGATCAGCTTCGAAGGCGAGGACATCACCCGCGTGAAGGGCGCGCATCTGAAGGCTGTGAGGCGAGAGATGCAGATGATCTTCCAGGACCCCTACTCGTCGCTGAACCCGCGCAAGACGATCGGCTCGATCATCAGCGAGCCATTTGCCATCCACGGTCTGGAGAAGGGTGAGGGCGAGCGCAAACGGGCGGTGCAGGAGCTGCTGGAGACAGTCGGTCTGAACCCCGAGCACTACAACCGCTATCCGCACGAGTTCTCGGGCGGGCAGCGCCAGCGCATCGGCGTGGCGCGTGCCATCGCGCTGAAACCGAAGCTGCTGATCGCCGACGAGCCCGTCTCCGCGCTCGACGTCTCGATCCAGGCGCAGGTGCTCAACCTGCTGCGTGACCTGCAGCGCGATTTCGGGCTGACGGTCGTGTTCATCGCCCACGACCTTTCGGTGGTGCGCCATATGTGCGATCGCGTGGCCGTGATGTATCTCGGCAAGATCGTGGAGATCGGGCCGGGCGACGCGCTCTACGGCTACCCCCGCCACCCCTACACCGGCGCGTTGCTCTCGGCGGTCCCCGTGGCCGATCCCTCTCTCCACGGGCAGGAACGCCACCTGCTCAGCGGCGATGTTCCCAGTCCCGCCAACCCCCCCAGCGCGTGCCGCTTCCACACGCGCTGTCCCAAGGCGCAGGAGTTGTGCTCCACGCAGGAGCCGCTGCTGGCGGACATGGACTCGGGCACCCGCGCCGCCTGTCACTTCCCGCTGACGCGCGAGGAGGTCACACAGATCGGCGTACGATCTGCCGGATGAGCGCGACTGCCGCAGCTGAGGCCGAGGAGCTCCTGGCGGGGCTGATCCGCTTCAACACGGTCAACCCGCCCGGCAACGAGCGCCCGGCGCAGGAGTACCTCGCGGGCCACCTCGAACAGGCCGGCTTCGAGTGCGAGCTGCTCGGCGCCGAGGAGACGCGCCCCAACCTCGTGGCGAGGCTCCGTGGCCACGACCCCGACGGTCCCACCCTCTGCTACCTCGGCCACGTCGACACGGTGCTGGCGGACCCGGCCGACTGGACCTGCGACCCATGGTCGGGCGAGATCGCCGACGGCTACCTGTGGGGGCGGGGAGCGCTCGACATGAAGTCCCAGGTCGCGGCCGAGATCGCCGCCGCGGCATCGCTCGCTCGCTCCGGCTGGCGCCCGGCACGCGGCGAGCTGCTGATCGTGGCGGTGGTGGACGAGGAGACCGGCGGCGAGCTGGGTGCGCAGTGGATCACCCAGACCCACCCCGAGAAGGTCCGCTGCGACCTGCTCGTCAACGAGGGCGGGGGCGCCGTGTTCGAATATGGAGGCCCGCCCGCCCGGCGCT
>DATARM010000090.1:0-22915 GCA_036264155.1 Solirubrobacteraceae bacterium | reverse complement strand
ATACGGCCGCGCTGCAGTGACGCAGCGCGGCCGCCAGGGCGCCTTGCGACGGCGGCAACCCCGACGAGGACACACCATCGCCTCGAACCCGCGGCCGGCTTTGGTACGTCGAGCAACGGAGAGGGAGGGATTCGAACCCTCGAACGAGGTTTCCCCCGTTACGCGATTTCCAGTCGCGCCCGTTCAACCGCTCCGGCACCTCTCCCGGCGCTTGATCGCCGAGCTAGCTCGGCGGCGGCATGCCCAAGGCTACGACACCTGCGCCTCGCGCGTTGCTAGGCTTCGCACATGCTCCTCGCCGCAGCCAGCCCAGCCTTCAGCAAGACCTTCGGCTTGATCGTGACCTTCGGCGGAATCGGCGTGATCGTCAACGTGATCATCGTCTACATCGCCGTGCAGATTCGAGGCGAGCGCAGGCAAAACCAGGAATACCTGGCTTCGCGTCGCCCGCCCGGCTCTTGAGCCGAGTCCAGCTCCTCTCATAGCGCCAACAAGCAGCACTGGCCATATCTGTCTAGTCAACTCGCGCGTAGCCGTGTGCCCTAGGGCCGTCGATACCCCCTGCCCGCGACCGCTTGACGCTGATCATCGGGGGCCTGAATGGTGATCCTGCCTTGCAGGGAGCGCCGCAATGTAACCTAAGTTGACACAGCGGGTATCTGTGTAAACTTGCCGCTAGTTGGCCGAGAGCCCCGACGCAGGAGGAGCCATCCATGTCATCTCCCATGCCCGCCATCGCCCCACAGGGTCCACAACTGCAAACCGATGCCGGTTCTGAGTCCCAGGACACCTGGCACGACCCCAAGCGCTATGGCTGGCTGCTTGGACTGGTCGTGCCCACGCTTCCCTTCCTCGCCTGGGGTCTCGTCGAACTGACAGGCGTGGGAGCCTTCTGGTTCTACGGGCCTGTGCTCATCTTCGGCATCTTTCCTCTGCTCGACTACGCAGTCGGGATGGACGCGCGCAATCCGCCCGACAGCATGATCAAGCGCCTCGAGCAGGATCGCTACTACCGCTGGTGCACCTACCTCTACCTGCCCATCCAGTATGCGGGGCTGGTGTTCGCATGCTGGCTTTGGTCGAGCGGAAAACTCTCCACCGTGGACAGCATCGGGCTTGCCCTGACCGTGGCCATGGTCAGCGGCGTGGCCATCAACACCGCCCACGAGCTCGGGCACAAGCGCGATGACCTGGAGCGCTGGTTGAGCCGGGTCGCGCTGGCACAAAGCGGCTACGGGCACTTCTTCATCGAGCACAATCGGGGCCACCACGTACGCGTGGCAACGCCCGAGGACCCTGCCAGCTCGCGCCTTGGCGAGAGCTTCTACGCCTTCCTGCCTCGCACCGTGCTCGGCAGCCTGCGCTCGGCCTGGGAGCTGGAGCGCGTACGCCTCGACCGGCTGGAGCGCTCGATGTGGAGCCCCAGCAACGACATCCTCGGAGCCTGGGCTATGACCGTCGTGCTGTTCGCCGTGCTCGTTGCCATCTTCGGCTTCGTCGTGCTCCCCTACTTGCTGATCCAGGCCGTCATCGGCTTCTCGCTGCTCGAGGTCGTCAACTACCTCGAGCACTACGGCCTGCTGCGCCAGAAGCGTGAGGACGGCCGCTACGAGCGCACCCGCCCCGAGCACAGCTGGAACTCCAACAACACCGCTTCCAACGTGCTGCTCTACCACCTGCAGCGCCACTCAGACCACCACGCAAACCCAATCCGCCGCTATCAGGCGCTGCGCCACGTCGACGACGCCCCCCAGTTGCCCACCGGCTACGCCGGCATGATCCTGCTCGCCGTCATCCCGCCCGTGTGGAGGCGGACGATGGATCGCCGCGTGATGGCCCACTACGGCGGTGACCTCGAGCTGGTCAACCTCAAGCCCGGCCTCTCCAAGCGAAGGCTCCGCCACTACCAGGCGGCGGCACGTGCCGTTGCCACATCATGAGCGCCTACCGCTGCCTCGCCTGCGGGTACGTCTACGACGAGGAGCGGGGACATCCGCGCGAGGGCTTCCCGCCTGGCACCAGCTGGAGCGAGGTTCCAGACGACTGGGCATGTCCGGACTGCGGCGTGCGCGATAAGGTCGACTTTGAGCCCGTCGACTGAACCCATCCACGACCGCTTGGCCATCCATATGCCTACCGCCGAGCAGAGAGTCCCCTACTCCGTGGCTGCACGTGAGCTGCTCCACAGCACGCTCCTCGATGCCGCCTGCCACGAGCTGCAACGGCGCCGCTGGGCGGACATCACGATGGCTGACATCGCCGTCACCGCCGGCGTCAGCCGCCAGACGCTCTACAAGGAGTTCGGCTCACGTGATGAGTTCGCCCAGATCCTCGTCATGCGCGAGGCAAAGCGTTTCCTCGACGCCGTGGAAGAGGCCGTGCACGCCAACCTCGACGATCCCGCCCGAGCGCTCGAGGCCGCCTTCGACGTCTTCCTGACAGCCGCTGCCGAGAACCCGCTCGTGAGCACCATCGTCAGCGGCGAGGGTGGCGAGGAGCTGCTCGCGCTGTTCACCACGCAGGGCAAGCCGCTCGTCGACAGCGCCGTCGAGCGCATCACCGCCGTCATGCTCGCCGGCTGGCCGCTCGTGGGGGCCGCCGACGCCGAGCTCCTGAGCGAATGCCTCGTGCGTCTTGCCATCAGCTACGCGGCCCTGCCCAAAGGGCCGGCCGCAATGACAGCGTCCTCAGTAGCGAAGCTGCTCGGCCCCTACGTCGAGCAAGCGCTGGCAGCAGCCGGACAGCACTAAAGCGCTCAGTGCGAGCCCGCCTCGCGTGCGGCCTCTCGAGCCCGGCCGGCTGTCTCAGCCTCGTGAGCCGCTTCCCGGGCGCGACGATACTCGTTGACCACGATGTCCGTCAGCTCCTCCACCGATGTCTCCGCCGTGGGCTTGTCAAGCGCGATCTTCCCATCCTGGATCATGCTCACTCGGTCGCACGCCTGCAGGACATGGACGTAGTTGTGGAGGATCATGATGATCGACACCCGACCCTCCTCCTTCAAGCGCGCCACCAGATCGAGGATCTGCGCTCCCTCTTTTGCGCCCATCGCCGCCAGCGGCTCGTCGAGCAGGATGATGTCCGCGTCCGAGTTGACCGTGCGCGCCACTGCAATCGCCTGACGCTGCCCGCCGGAGAGGCGCGCGACGGCAACGTCAATGCGCGGGATGTTGATCCCGATCTCATCCAGCGCGTCACGCGCTTCGCGCTTCATCTGGCGGTTGGCCAGCAGCGGGATCGGACGGTGCACGCGCTCCTTGCGCAGGAACAGGTTGTGGTAGACGGAGAGTTCGTCGATCAGAGCCAGATCCTGGTAGACGGTCTCGATCCCCTTGTCCCGTGCATCGTCCACGCTTCTCGGTTCATACGGCTCGCCGTGCAGGAACATCTTTCCCTCGTCCGGCTTCTGGAAGCCGCACAGGATCTTGATCAGCGTTGACTTGCCCGCGCCGTTGTCGCCGAGCAGGCCAAGCACCTCACCCTTTTTCAGGTGCAAGTTGATGTCCGTCAGCGCCGTAACCGGGCCGAAGCGCTTGGCGATGTGCTCCACGCGCAGCACGTCATCGGACGCCGAGCTTGGGCCCACCACTCCCGTCGCCGTAGGTGTGGTCTCGTCAGCCACTGCCGCCATGTCCCCTTCGTGCCCGGCCCACGTACACGTTCGCCGTCATCGCCACCACGATCGCAAGGCCCGTGTAGAAGAGCAGGTAGTTGGCATTTACGCCCTGCAAGATCAGGCCGTCTTCGAGGATGCCCAGGAACAGCGCTCCGATCAACACCCCCACGACCGTGCCCGAGCCACCCGACAGCAGCGTCCCCCCGATCACCACCGCTGCGATCGCCAGCAGCAGGATCTTGTTGGGGCCCGACGGGTCGGGCTGGATCGTCTGCGAGCGAACCGCCTCGAAGATCCCCACGAGACCGGCCAGCAGCGCGCTCAACACGAAATTGCGGATCGTCACCAGCTTGACCTTGACCCCGGCCTCGGCCGCACCGAGCTTGTTCGAGCCGATCGCCACCGTGTACAGACCCCAGCGTGTGAACGTCAGCACCACCTGCAACACCACCACGATCACCACCGCCCAGATCAACTCCGAATACACCCCGCCGCCGAATATTTTCGCGAACGTGCCGATGTGGTTGATTTTTTCCGGCAACGTGATGTTGTGGCCGTTGACGATGTGATGAACCTGCACGGTCGTCTGATGGATCTGCCCTCCCGGCGTCGCCACTGGAGTGCCGTGCGAGAGGATCAAGCTAAGCCCCTCGAAGCTGAACAGCATTCCCAGCGTCGTGACGAACGAGCTGACCCCCAGCAGCGCCACGAAGGCGCCGTTGGCGACGCCCACCACCCCGCACACGAGCAGGGCGAGGATCATCGACGGCACGAGCCCGAGACCTGCGGTGTCGAACTTGTAGAACACGATCGGAGCGAACATGTACATCGCCCCGATCGACAGATCGATCTCCCCCAGGATCATCACGAACACCTCGCCCGCTCCTAGAATCGCAAGCGGCGCGAAGTAGGGGAGCAGCGTCTTGAAGTTCGCTCCCGTTAGGAACGTGCTCGTGTTGGCCGAGAAGTAGATCGCCACGACGATCGTGACGACGATGATGCTGCCCTCGCGTAGGGCGATCACGCGATTGAGAACTTCCCGCCCGCTGGGCATGCTCGGTCGGTGGTGCTCCGGGCTGGGAGGACCTGAGGAGGGACCGCTTCCGGCGGTGCTTGGCGCCGCGCTGGCCACGATCCCTCCTTCGCTCCCCTTCGATTCCTTAGCTCACTACCGCTGCAGTCGTGGACGTACCCTCATAGCGTGATTTCGAGGATACGTAGGGCTTGACCGTTTCTTTGTTCAGGAACTTCAGACCCGTGTCCACTTCCGAAGGGCCAGTCAGCGTGCCCGAGACCTTGTACTGAAACAGCTGCAGCACCGGCAGGAATCCCTGCAGGTAGGGCTGCTGGTCGATAGTGAATTCGATGTTGCCTTCCTGCAACAGCTTCTGCGTCTGTTCGGTGAGGTCGAAGCCGCCGGCCTTCACCCCTTTGGCCGCCAGGCCGAGCTTCTGCATGACTTTGGCGAGGCTTTCCGTGCTGCCGCCGTCGACCGCGTACATGCCCTTGGCGCTCTTGTGGCTGAGGTACCAGGCTTCGATCGCCGACTGCTCCTGAGCCACCGCCGCGCCCGTGGCCACGGAGTGCGCCGTGATCGACTTGCCCGAGTCCTTGATCGCCTTTTCCGCGCCTTCGATGCGGGGCTGCAGGTTAGCCGAACCGGGCGTCGCGATGAACAGTCCAACTTCCCCGGAGCCGACGGCTTCCACGATCCGCTTGCCCATTTCTTCACCGGCCTTGAACAGGTCCTGACCGACATATGACAGACGTGCGTTGCCCGCTGCGTCGGCGTTGTAGGCGATGACCGGAATCCCCGCCTTGATCGCTGCTTCGACCGGCGCGTTGAACGCGTGCAGGTCGATCAATGCGACGGCAATGCCGTCAGCCCCACTGGTCACAGCCGTGTTGACCGCGTTGACCATCTGACTGACGTTGCTGTTTTCCGAGCCCGTCCACTGGTAGGAGCAGCCGAGCAGCTTGCAGGCATCGGCCGCGCCGTACTGCGTCGGCGTGAAGAAGGGATTCGTAGTCACGTGGTTGACGAACACGAATTTGTAGTTCTTGTGCGACCCGAAGACACCCGACGAGTTGCCTCCGCTGCCGGAGCCGCTCGAGGCGCTGGAACCGCACGCGCTCAGGATCGTGCTGACAGAGCCCGCCGCCACACCCGTCAGCGCCGTGCGCCGCAGGAACGAGCGTCGATCTATCTCCGGCCATGAGAAGCGGCCCCGCTCGAGCGCCTCTCCCGATTGAACTCCCTCATCGGCCTCTGACATTGCTCCTCCTCCTATTTCGACACCCATGACCCCCCAGTGGAGCCCAGGCCACCACCCTCTCTCTTCCCCCAACCATAGTCAATGTTGCGGTCATCGGGTAATCCGCAGTTTGCATGCGGCATGTCAACACCCTTCGATCCATCGGCCTGATCGGTAGCGCTCACGCTGTCTTGGATACCCTCGGGGCATGTCCGGGAAACCGAGCGAGCCGGCAGCAGCGGGCACGCCCTCCGCCACCGGTGCCGAGGAGAGCCCCGGCGGCAACGAGAAGTCGACGGAGCCGATGGGCCCGCTCGAGCTCGAGCGCCTGCGCAAAGCCGACGGTCGCTCGCTGATCCTCTACTCGACCACAGGTCGCCGTGGCGCGTGAGCGAGGAGCGCTTCAACGAGCTTCGCGGCGAACCTGTCGTCTATGCCATCCACCGCCAGGACCGCACCTTCCTGCCGGCCCGCGAGCACTGCCCGCTCGATCCCACCCGGCCGGGGGGGCCCGAGACCGAGATCCCCCGCCAGACGTTCGAGATAGCGGTGTTCGACAACCGCTTCCCTGCCTTCGAGTCGCCCCGGGGGGCCGCCGAGGTGGTCGTCTACACCCCCGATCACGATGGCTCCTTCGGAACGCTCTCCCCCGGGCGCGCCGAGGCGCTGATGTGGGTGTGGCGCCACCGCTACCTCGAGCTGGGGGCCCGCGAGGACATCGACTACGTGTTCATCTTCGAGAACCGCGGCGTCGAGGTGGGCGTCACTCTGCACCACCCCCACGGGCAGATCTACGGCTATCCCTTCCTGCCACCCGTCCCCGCGCTCGAGCTCGCCGCCGACGAGCGCCTCGGCCGCTGCACACCGTGCGCGCTGCTGGGTGGCGAGCTGGAGCAGCACACCCGCGTGATCTACGAGAACGACAGCGTCGTCGCCTACGTCCCCTATGCCGCCCGCTGGTCATATGAAGTCCATGTGAGCCTGCGCGAGCACCGACCCAGTCTGTCCGAGTGCTCACCCGTTGAGCTGCGCCTGCTAGCCGACGCCCTCCAGCGCGTCACCCGGGGCTTCGATACCCTGTGGGAGCGTCCCTTCCCCTATGTGATGGCGGTTCACCAGGCTCCCACGGCCCGCACGCACGCCGGACATGGGCACCTGCACGTCGAGTTCTACCCGCCGCTACGCACTCCCGAGAAGCTCAAGTACCTCGCCGGCTCCGAGCAGGGCGCGGGGACGTTCATCTCCGACGTGCTCCCCGAGGAGTCTGCAGTCGAGCTGCGCGAGGCCATCGCCCGTGGCGGTTGACCGCAGCTGCGCCTTCGCTCCCGGGCGCGTCAACCTGATCGGCGAGCACACCGACTACAACGGCGGCCTTGCGCTCCCCTTCGCCATCGCCGAGGGGGTCACCGTGGAGGCCGAGGGCGCGAGCAATGGCTCATCCCTCGGTGAGGCGATCGAAGCCTATGCCTGCGATCTCGGCGAGCACGACGCCTTCATGCTCGCCGATCCGCCTCCCGCCAGCGGCTGGCGAGCCTTTGTGCACGGCGCCGTGGCCGAGCTCGCCCGCGCCGGCTATCCCCTGCGCGGGGCACAGCTGCAGATCCGGGGTGAGGTGCCCCAAGGGTCCGGCCTGTCCTCCTCTGCCGCGCTCGAGGTCGCCCTCTGTCTCGCCCTCACAGCGCTCGGGACCGCGAGCACACCTAACGGCGAGGGGCCTGTCGACCGCATGAAGATCGCGCAGTTGTGCACTCGCGTGGAGAACCAGTGGGTCGGCGCCCAGACCGGGCTGCTCGACCAGCTCGCTTCGCTCTACGGCGCCCCCGACACCGCCCTTTGCATCGACTTCAGCACCCTCCAGATCGACCCCGTCCCACTGGTGCTCGACGGCTGGCAGCTGGTCGTCCTCGACTCCGGCGAGCGTCACGCCCACGCCAGCTCCGGCTACAACGAACGCCGCTCCGAGTGCGCCATGGCGTGTGAGCTGCTGGGCATCGAGTCGCTGCGCGAGGCCACCGAGGCGGCCATCGAGCAACTGCCTGAACCGATGCAGCTGCGTGCCAGTCACGTGCTTGGGGAGAACCGGCGGGTGCGCGAGACCGTGGCCGCGCTGAAGGCCAACGACCTCTCAGCCGTTGGCGCCCTGCTGAACCAATCGCACGAGAGCCTACGCGACCGCTACCAGATCTCAACGCCCGCCGTGGAGGCGACAGTCGAGCGCCTGCACCGCGCCGGCGCCGCCGGGGCACGCATGGTCGGCGGCGGCTTCGGCGGCAGCGTCCTCGGCCTGTTCGCACCCGACGTACCCCCGCCGGCCGGAACGCTCGCGGTACGTCCGAGCGTAGGCGCGCACCTGGTCGAGACCTAGAGGCAGCGTCAGAGCCTTGCGCCAAGCAGCGCGCAGGCGGTCACGAACACCGCCAGCGACATCGCCGCGAGCGCACCGTCGAGCGGGGCTAGCAGGCGCTCGAGTGAGAGCTCTTCGCTGCTGCCGTCCCGGCGCGTGCGCGTGCCACTCACGGCAAGCGTGCGGCGGCGCAGCTCGCGGGCGGGCGTGCTCAGCCGCCGCTGCGCCACGCTCATCGCAGCGGCGCCGAGCGCGATCAGCACGCCGGGTAGCGCAACCTCCTCGGCGTTGACGAAGTAGCCGACGAATGCAGGGAAGGCGCCCCAGCCGAGCGAGAACCAGAGATCGCTGTGGAAGCGCCCGCCGAGCAGCTCGAGGTTGTAGGCAGGCAGGAACAGGCCCCCGGCGAGGACCAGCAGCGTGAGCCACGGCGACACGGTTACCACCCCGCCCACGCCGATCGCCAGCGCGCCCAGCATGCTCACGCCGGCCAAAGCCCGCAGCGTACGATCGCTGATGCCCGTGCCGAGCGGACGGTCGTGCAACTCGTCGAGGGCGTGCGCCGCCACGCCCACAGCCAGCGCAAATGCGGCCAGGCCCCACAGCAGCCGATCCACGTGCACCTTCGGAGCCACAGCCGCGCCGAGCGCGAAGTAGCTCAGGTGCCAGAGCGTGTAGGGAGGGTGCAGCAGCGTGAGCAGGTCGCTGACGCGTCCACGACCGACGGCGTAGAAGGCCGGGCGCTGCTGCGAAGCGCCCATGCCCGTCAGTCTCCTGCAGTGCTCGTGTCCGCGCTGTCGGCAGGGTCCTCCGCGCGCTTGTGCGCCCACATCACGATCCCCCCACCGAGGCTCATTCGCCGTACGTGCACGTCCGCGAGGCCCGCCTCCCGCCAGTAGCCCACGATCCGCTCCACAGGGTGGCGGTGGTAGAAGCCGCGGATGCTCGGCCCGAGGAAGCGCCCGACCTGGGCCCAGTCACGCGAGTCGATCCGGCCGAGCGCCGGCAGTCCCACCGCTGTGTAGAAGCGCCAGGCCCAGCGCGCGGGAGCCAGGGGCGGGACCCCGAACTCCAGCGAGGCCACGCGCCCGCCCGGTCTCACCACGCGCGCCAGCTCGCGCAGGGTGGCGGCGGGATCGTCGACGTAGCGCAACAGATAGGTGAACGTGAGCGCGTCAAAGCTCCTGTCGGCGAACGGCAGCGACTCGGCCTGCCCTTCGATCAGCTCCACACGCGATGCGGGCTCGGAGGCGAACCGCGCTCTCGCCGCCGAGAGCATCGCCGAGCTCTGGTCGATTCCCACCACGGAGCACTCGCAGCGCGAGAGCAGCTCGGCGGCCACCATGCCCGTGCCCGTCGCCACGTCGAGCACGCGATCGCCCGCCCGTGGATCGGCCGCGGCCACCAGCGCGCGTCGCCAGCGCGGGTCCTGCCAGAAGCTGAGCGCTGCCGACAGCGCGTCGTAGCGGCGGGGCAGCCCGCTGAACAGCTCGAGCGCCTCGCGCTTGCGGGGTGACGTGGCGCCGTCGGCGTCACTGGCTGCGGGCGAGCTCATGTGCTTCTCGATCTGACAGGCTAGCCGTCCGGCTCGGTGCCGGTCCCGCCCACGACCACAGCGAGGAAGCCCATGGCTGAACCATCCCAGCGCCCCAGCTCCCCATCGTCGTCGCGCGTAATGCTGATCACCGGCGCCTCCAGCGGCATCGGCGAGGCCACCGCGCGGCGGCTCGCACGCGAGCCAGATGCCAGCCTCGTGCTGGTGGCCCGCAGAGAGGAGCGGCTACGCGCTCTCGCCTCGGAGCTCGGCGAGCAGCGGGTGAGCTTCCTCGCCGTCGACCTGCTCGACGAGGACGCACCGGCGCGGATCCACGACCACGTGCTCGAGCGCCACGGCCGTCTGGACCTGTTGGTGAACAACGCCGGCGCCGCCTGGCGGGGGCGCTTCGCCGAGGCAGGCTACGAGAACGTGCGTCGCACGATGGCCATCAACTTCGATGCGCAGCTGCGTTTGACCGAGGCGCTGCTCGGGCTGCTGCGCTCGAGCGCGCCCAGTGCGATCGTCAACGTCGCCTCCACCGCCGGGCGTGTGGCACGTGCCGGCAGTGGCGCCTACAGCGCCTCCAAGTTCGCGCTTGCCGGATGGTCGGATGCGCTGTGGGCCGAGGAGCGCCCCCACGGCGTCCACGTGGGCCTGGTGCTGCCCGGCTTCATCTCCACCGAGGGCTTCCCCCAGTCCGAGCTCACCGCCAAGCCGTGGACGCGCTGGATCGTCTCCACGCCCGAGGCCGCCGCCGAGGCCATCTACGAGGCTGGGCCGGGCGGCCGCGCCGAGCGCTACGTGCCCCGTCCCTACGGGCTCGCAGCTGCGTTGCGTGTGGTCGTACCGCGCCTGGTGCGCCGCGCGCTCGGCGGCGGCGCCGCGAGCGTGATGACCACCACCACCGGCCCGGACATGGCCGAGCGACGCAATGGCAACCATGTGACGCCGCCGCGTTGAGGGTCGAGCGCCCGATCGCAGCTAACCTCGGCTGATCGCAACCAAGGCGCTCGTAACAGGGGCAACCGGCTTCATCGGCGGCCGGCTGACCGAATCGCTACTCGACAGCGGCGTGGAGGTGCGCTGCCTGGTGCGCGATCCTGCCCGAGCCTCGCACCTGGATCGCGACGGCTGCGAGCTGCGTCGCGGCGACGTCACCGACAGGGCGAGCCTGGAGGGCGCCGGGGCGGGCGTCGATGTGGCCTACTTCCTGATTCACGCCATGGCCGGCGGTCCTGGCTTCGAGCAGCGCGAGCACGAGGGCGCGGTGAACTTCGCCCGCATGGCAAAGCGCGAGGGCATCCCGCGGGTCGTCTATCTGGGCGGCTTGGGCGATGAGAGCGTGTCGAAGCACTTGCGCAGCCGGCATGAGACTGCACTGGCCCTGGCCGCGGAGGGGCCGCCCCTGACTTACTTCCGCGCGGCCATGGTGGTGGGCGCCGGCAGCGAGTCCTACGCCACTCTGCGCCATCTGGTCAAACGCCTGCCCGTCATGATCGCCCCCAGCTGGCTGCGGATAGCCACTCAGCCGATCGCTGTAGACGACGTGATCGAGTACCTGCGCAAGGCGCCCGAGGTGAGCGAGTCGGCCGGCGCCGAGGTTCAGATCGGCGGCCTGGACGTGCTCTCCTACGGCGACATGCTCGACCGGATGGCGCTCGCCATGGGGCTGCGTCCACGACCGCGACTGCCCGTGCCCTTCATCACCCCCTGGCTCTCAGCGCTGTGGCTCGGGCTGGTCACACCCGTCGACACCAACGTGGCACGACCGCTGGTCGAGGGCCTTACCACCGAGACCATCGTCACCGACCCGGCCGGCGCCGATCCGTTCGGGATCGAGCCGCTGTCCTTCGACGAGGCCCTGCGGCGCGCTGTGGCCGAGGATGAGGAGCAGGCCCCAGGGGGGCATCGGTGAGCACCAAGCGGGGAGCGATGGTGCTGTTCACGCGCGATCTACGAATTCGCGACAACCAGGCCCTGACCGCGGCCATACGCGAGTTCGACGAGGTCATTCCCCTGTTCGTGCTCGACCAGCAGCTGCTCGCCGGCAGTTGTGGCTCTCCCAACCGGCTTGCGTTCCTGCTCGAGAGCCTGCGCGACCTCGACAGCTCGTTGCGCGAGCGCGGCGCCCGCCTGATCGTTCGCCGCGGCGACGTGGTCGAGGAGGCGATGAAGCTCGTAGCGCAATGTGGGCTCACGGCGATCCACATGAGCGCTGACTTCACTCCCTATGCCCAGCAACGTCACCGCAGGCTGGAAGCGGCCTGCGAGCAGTCGCGCGTACAGCTGTGCCTTCATCCCGGCGTGACGGTGATCGCGCCGGGCAAGATCACGCCGGGCGCAGGCGATCACTACCGCGTGTTCACTCCCTACTGGCGCGTGTGGAGCACGCTCGACCCAAGCCCCGCCCTGCAGGCACCGCGACGGATCGCGATGGCCCGCGTCGCGCACCCCGGCACGCTCCCCGCGCTTCGGAGCTTGGTCGATGGCACACCCTCGCCTCAGCGTCATCACGGCGGTGAGAGCGCAGGCCGCGCGCAGCTCGAGCGCTGGCTACGCCACGCCGGCGACTACGAGGCCCTCCACGACGACCTGCCCGCCGACGGGACTTCACACCTCAGCCCCCACCTGCATTTCGGCTGCCTGTCCCCACGCACGGTGCTCACGCGGGCCGAGCGCTCGCGTGCGGCCGGCGGCTTCGCCCGTCAGCTCTGCTGGCGCGACTTCCACCATCAGGTGCTGGCCGCACACCCCGAGCTGCCCTCCAGCGACTACCGCCCCAGAGGCGACCGCTGGCGTCGCGACAAGCACTCGACCGAGGCCTGGAAGGCGGGCATGACCGGCTATCCGATCGTCGATGCAGGCATGCGCCAGCTGGCCCTGGAGGGCTTCATGCACAACCGTGCCCGCCTGATCGTCAGCTCCTTTCTCACCAAGACCCTCTACATCGACTGGCGCACCGGCGCCGCACACTTTGCCCGGCTGCTAATCGACGCAGACGTGGCAAACAACGTGGGCAACTGGCAATGGGTGGCGGGCACGGGCAACGACACGCGACCCAACCGGGTGCTCAACCCGATCCGCCAGGCCCATCGCTTCGATCCTCAGGGCAAGTACGTGCGCCACTACGTGCCCGAGCTCGCCGGTGTGAAGGGGCGTGCGGTGCACGAGCCTTGGAAGCTGGGAGCTGCACGGCGAGCGCTCGGCTACCCGTGGCCGCTCGTCGATCACGAGGCGGGAGCGGCTGAGTTTCGCGCGCAGCGCGAAGGCCCACCGCTACATTCACCCAATGCCTGAGCACGTCGCCATCCGCGAGCAGTCGATCAGGCTGGGACAGCTGTTGAAGCTCGCGGGAGCGGTTGACAGTGGCAGCGAGGTCAAGGCACTGCTTGCCGAGCGTCCCGTGCTGGTCAACGGCGAGCGCGAGACCCGCCGTGGGCGCCAACTTCGCCACGGCGACACCGTATCGATCGACGGGCGCGAGCTGCAGGTGGATGCTTCGACCCAAGCGCCCGAGTAGCGCGCGGGAACCGCGGCTCAGCTCAGGTTCGCGACGATCACCGGGGTGCGTGTCGGGACACGACTGCCGCCAACAGGCTCCGATGTGACCAGGATCTCCTTGACGCCGCTCACGCTGCCGGGGACGCCGACGGTGGCAGCGCCCTTTGAGGTGACGGTGAACAGCGCGTCGGTCGGCTGTGGCGCACCGGAGCGTTTGACCCAGACCTCATACACACGGTTGGGTTCCGTTTGCGGCATGTTGGCCAGGTCGAGCTCGGCGTGGCCGCCGCTCAGCCGCAGCAACGCGCTGGCACGCGGCGCCGTCACCTGCGCTTTGATCACCTTGTTCGCGGGGCCACTGCTTCCGCCGGATAGCGCGATCGCAGCAATGGCGATCACGCCGGCCATCGCTACAGCCACTCCGACTGCGGGGCGCCAGCTGAACGACCGAAGCGGTGAACGTCTGGGGGCGGGAGCGCCCGCAGCCGCAGCCTCGGCTCGTACCTTCGCCATCACCTGCCGCTTGAGTGGAGATGGAGCGCTGCGCGGTGGCGCCACAGCGGGCAACGCGTCGACGACCAGCTGCAGCGCGGCGACCTCCTCGCGACACACGGCGCACGAGGCGAGGTGGCGCACGAAGCTCTCGTGCTCCTCCTCGGTGAGCGCCCCGAGCACGTAGGGGGCCGCGTTTTCCTCACAACCGGGCGGGCGCATGCTCTCCTGCGAGCTCATGGCAGCACCTCCGCCGGGTCGCCCAACGACATGCGCATCTTGGCCAAGCCAAGGCGCATGCGACCCTTGACCGTGCCCACGGGCGTGTCGAGCATCGATGCAATCTGCACCTGGGTCATTCCGCCGAAGTAGGCCAGCTCGATGACGCGGCTCTGCTCGTCTGGAAGTTCGTCGAGGGCGCTGCGAACTTCGCGCGCCTCCTCACGCCGGGCGACCTCGAGATCGGTCCGCTCAGGTGCCTCGAGACGCTCCTCGATCCCCTCTTCGGCGATGACGCCGCGGTCGCGCACACTGCGACGCCGCAGAGCATCGATCGCCCGGTTGTGAACGATCCCCAGCAACCAGGTACGCACGCTGCCGCGGTGGCGGTCATACCGCGCGCGACTGTGCCACAGCGACAGGAACGCCTCCTGCACCACGTCCTCCGCGAGCGCCCTCTGAGCGCACATGCGATAAGCGAGTGAGAAGGCTGCGTCGGCGTGGCGGTCGTAGACCACCTCGAAGGCATCCGCGTTGCTGCGATAGATGAGCTGCATGAGCTCCTCATCGGCGAGCACCCGCAAAGGCTCGGCCGAGGAACTTGCACCGCCTAGACGCAGGGGATTGAACATCTACACCATTCTTACGTCCAACAGGACGGATCGGATCATTGGGCTGCGCCCGCCCCCGGGGCAAGAGGGTGAGCGCAGTGCTGTCAGGGTCCATCCGGGCCTGCGGTCGGGTCGCCTCCTACGCCGACGCCGGCCGCGGCCACACGTCGTCGGTCTTTGAGATCGACAGCCCTCGCGAGCAGGATGCTCAGCTCGAACAACAGGTACAGCGGCACGGTCTCGAGCAGCAGTGTCACGGCATCCCCGGGAAGGAAGGCGGCGACGGCACCGCAAGCCGCGATCGCGTAGCGGCGGTTGTGGCGCAACTGCTTGGTGGTGACTATCCCCGAGCGAGTGGCCGCAAGTATCGCCACGGGGACCTGGAAGACGAGCCCCATCGCGAGCAGGATCATGGCCGCGAAGTGGTAGTACTGGCTCGCCTGCACCAGCACGTTGAACTGTCCGCTGTTGAAATTCTGGAAGAAGCGGACCGCGGCGGGGAGCACCACGAAGTAGCCGAACAGCACGCCCGCTACGAACAGGAACGGGATCGCCAGCATCAGCGGCGTGGCAATGCGCTTCTGGTCGGGGCTGAAAGCCGGCAGCAGGAAGCCGTAGAGCTCATAGAGGATGATCGGCAGCGACAGGATCAGCGCGAAGATCAGCGACACCCCGATCGTGGTGGTGAACGGCTCGCCGATGCCGAGCGTGACCGGCTTGTTGCCTTCGGGGGCCGTCGAAAGGTGCTTGATCGCGCCCTGCAGACCCGGTGTCACATGTTCGAGCGAGCTGCGGGTGGAAGGCGAGACGCCGCTGCCGGGCCGGCGCAGGGTCTGGACCACGCTCTGCAGCTCGGTCGCGACCGCACGGGCACTCTGCTGCACCGAATAGGTGGCGCCGAGCGGCCCGTTGCCCGATTTGACTTGTTTCTGCGTCTGATGAGCGAGCGGTGCGTTGATGATGTTCAACAGCGCGTGGTTCTGCCACATGCAAAAGCCAAACGCCACTGCGAGCGCCGCCAAGGAGATGATCAGGCGCCCGCGGAGCTCATGCAGGTGATCGACCACGCTGAGGCGGTCTTCATGTCCGATGGTGCCTACCGCGACTGCCATGATCTCTCCACTCGTCTCGTCGTGTTTGTGTCAGGCTCGAAGCACTGCCGGGTGAAGCCCCCTATGCGGGGAGCTTCTCCCGGACGACCGGCTCTGCTACTGCCTGGGGCTGCACTGCGGCGACAGGCTGCTGAGGAACCACCAGCGCGGGGGCTGCTGCCAGCGGCTGCTGCACAGGGCTCTCGTTGGCCTCGCCGCTGAGTGCGTCCTTGAAGCCGCGCATACCGCTACCGAGCGATTTACCCATCTCGGGGAGGCGCTTGGCGCCGAAGACGACCAGAAGCAGAATTAGAAGAAAAGCGATGTGTATTGGATTGTCGAGACCCATGACTGGTGATGCCTCCTGAAATCGATTCTTGTGCCCTCATCCGACGGGCCAACACCTGCAGTTACTACGCGAGGTGACCGCGGGCAGATCACCCGCGGTCACCTCCGTCTTCACTATTTCTTGATCAGCGGTCCCGCCTTGGCGAGCACCTGCGCCTTGGTGAGCGGAGTGTCGAACCCTTCGGTGGGCGTGGGGCTCTTACCGAGGAGCAGGTCGATCGCGGCCGCATGGCGCGCCTCGATCTGGACGATCGAGCCGGCGGCAGCGAGCACCTGCTTGCTCTGCAGCGACGGAGCGGCGCCGTTGTATGCGCCGACACCCGTGTTCTCCAGCACCGATGCCAACGCGAGAAACGAGCTCTCGCTGGTTGCGGGGAAGGCGAACGTCGGTTTGGCGACCGGTTTTGCACCGAGCTGCTTGATCGCGGCCGTGAGCGCCGTGACGTGCTCGGACTCCTCTTCGCCAAACGACTTGGCGTAGGTCTTGGCCTCACCGCTGAGGTTCAGCGACTTGCCCTTGACGTTGTAGAAATCCGCCTCCAGGTACTCCAGCGTGAGCGCGAAGTTGAGGATTTCTGCGTCCCCGCCTCCGGTTTCAGCCAGGGCCTGCGAGACGAACGGCGTGACGGCGGCCGTGCCGTAGAACGCACCGGCCGCGAGGGCGCCACGGAGGATGAAGCTGGATCGCGTCATCCCGTGGACCTCGAAGCCGGTCAGCTCCGGGTTTGCCAAGCCGGTCTCACCGGCGTCGACTGTCGTATCAATTGACATTGTTTTCAAGCTCCTTTTCTCGACCTACGCTCAGGCCAGGAACGGCTTGACCGCAGCCAGGACAGTTGACATGTCAGCCGGCTTGGCAAAGGCGCCATCCGGGGTGACCGACTTTTTCACCAGCGTGCCGAGGGTCGCCGCGTGGCGAGCCTCAACCGAGTGGATCGCCAGCGCCGACGCCAGCACCTCGGGGCTCTGGATGTTTCCCGCCTGCCCGAGATATGCCGAGGCGCCGAGGTTCTCGACCGTGTAGGCCAGCTCAGCTACTGCCGTCGCCGTGGTGATCGGAAATTTTCCTTCAGGCTTGGCGGCGGGCGTTCCGCCCAGCTTCATGACGGCCGCTTTGAGGGCGGCCACGTGCGAGGCCTCCTGGCGACCGAAGTCCGCCACCAGGGAGCCGACCTTGCCCTTGAAGAGCCCGGCGGCTACGACCTTCTCGTAGAACTCGGTCTCGAGGTACTCGAGCGTGAGCGCGTAGTTGAGGATCGCCACATCGCCCGTACCGCTCGATGATGTCGTCGTCCCCGTGCTCGCCGGTGCAGCCGCTGTAGTTGCAGTTTTTTTGCTGCTGCTGCCGCATGCCGCCAGCACGAACGCACCGAAGCTGGCTGCGCCTGTCGTTCCGGCCATCTTCAAGAACCGCTTGCGGTCGACATCGTCGCGTACGAGACGCTCGACGATGCCCGCAGGCTGCGGCGTCGTCTCCTCTGTGGGTGGACTAGACATCTTCAGAACCTCCGCGTTGTATTTGAGAGTGAGATCGTGCGGGTCGCGTGCTGACTTTGTGTTAAGTGCGCGACCCTAGGCCGCCCCTGAGATCATCTCCCCGGGGCGGCGCTGGCCGAGAGGGCGCTAGACGATGAAGCCCGTGCCCTTGACCGCGGTGAGAACCGCAGAGGCGGTTAGCGGCGTGTCGAACGGGCCATTGGGAGCGATTTCCTTACCGCTCGGTGCAGCCCCTTCGTTGAGCAGGCCGATCACGCTGGCGTGACGTGCCTCGATCGTGAGGATCGAGACGGCGGCCTTGACGTAGGCGGGCGTCTTGATGTTGAGCGCCTGACCCGAGTAGGCGTGAACTCCCGTGTTCTCCAGCACCTGTGCCGTCTTCATGAACATTTCCGGGCTGGTGTTGGCGCCTTTGAAGTTGAACTTCGGTTCCTTGGCGGCTTTGCCGGCGAGGTGTTTCTTGAGAAATGCCACGTGAGCGTTCTCGTCGGCTGTAACTGTTTTGAGGAAGGCACCGACCTGAGGGCTGAGCGACATGTTCGCCGCCGTTGCACCGTTGTAGAAAGCGGCCTCCAGGTACTCCAGCGTGAGGGCATAGTTGAGAATTCCCACGTCGCCCTTGCCAAATGAGGCCGGCGGACGTCCGCCACCGGCCGCAAACGCGCTCGGTGCGAACATCGAGAGGATCGCTCCTCCGCTCATCGCTGCACCACCAGCCACTCCGGCCTTCTTCAGAAACGTCAGGCGTGTGTCGCCTGAGACCGCGTCGGCCGCTTCGCGCACAGCACCATCCACATCGACCTCATCGAGGTTGATCTGATAAGTCATTGCTTCTCCCATCTCGGGTTGTCGGATCGGCCGCGGGGTTCAACCCCCTACATTGAGCCGTTGCTTTCTGTCACTACGGCGTCCGGAGCAAAGCGGATCAGTCCGGAGGTGAGAAGTTCTTGGAGTTAGAAATGATTAGCCGTTGACTGATCCGGGATATGGGTATGTGCGTAGGGGTGGGTGATGTCTCACGTATCTCCTTCGTCCAGAAGCGCGACCATTCGATCGTTTGATCAGGGTGCTCCGCTGGCGAGCGCATCCAGCCGCTTGCGCAGGCGCGTGCTGGCAGGTGTGCGCGGCGAACAGCCCACGACGGGCAGGCAGCCGCGTCGGCGCCCTCATGCGCTGCTCCTACCGTTCCTCTGGCTCCTACTCGGGGTCGCCCTGGGCGCGATCCTGGTGAGCGCACTCTCCTCCGGCCCACGCACCGAGAACAGCTCCACCCGGAGCCTCAAAGCCTCGCTACGAACACTCGACTCACACGCCGAACTGTCGGTCTCGGGCATGCCTGAGCCGCCCGTTGGGGAGGCATACGAGGTCTGGCTGTTGCGTTCGGGCAGCGCCTCGCCACAGCCCACCGACGCATTGTTCACGGTCACCAAGGCCGGTAGCGCGACCGTCGAGGTCCCCGGCGGCGGCACCGGCAGCGTCCGAGAAGTGCTGGTTACAAGCGAGCCGCTGGGCGGAAGCACCACTCCCAGCGGCCCCGTGGTGCTGCGTGTGAAGAGCCCAGGCGCCCTCTAAGAACCAACACCGAGGTAGCGCAGCACATCCTCGCCGTCGCGCTCGAGCGCCTGCTGAACCGCACGCGCGAGCTTGGTGAAGGGCCTGATCTCGACCTCACCGCGAGCGAGTGCCCAGATGGCAACGGCGCGACCGTCGAGAAGCGCAAACGGGCGGAATAGGCCATTGGTGGTGACGATCTGCTGGTTCTCCCCCAGCAGCTCCCCGCGCGAGCGCCATCCGAGCAGAAGCGGGTCGAATGCGCCGAGCAGCAGCGGAGGAGGCGGCGGCGCAGGCGCGGATCGGCGCACGAGCTCGAGCAACCCGTCGGCACGCTCGTGCAGCTCCGATGCGATCGAGGTGAGCGCCGCGCGGACGTCGCGTAGCGGCAGACCGGCCCACTTGGCCAGGTCGCGCTCGTCGGCGGGAGCATGACCGGCGAGATAGCGCCGCGCCAACTCAGCGAGCGCGCTGTCGCGATCCACGGGATCGGGCTCGCCCAACCAGTCGCGCACGAGCACGAAGGCCTGCTGAGAGCCGATCATCGGTCCGCGCACAATGGCGCCGCGCAGGCTCGCCAGCAGCAGCAGATGGATGAGCGCCTGCCCCTCGGTTCGTACACCGGCAGCCTCGATCCGCTCGCGCAGCTGCGAGCGCGTCAGGGGCCCCTCCCCAGCCAGCGCACGGTCGATCGTGGCGAGACCCTTCTCGGCCGCCGCAGGGCTCACCCCCTCCTGCGCCAGGCGTCGTGCGTTGTTGGCGGCAATGGTGGGCGAGGTGAGCGCGTGCAGCCACGGGTAGTCCTCACTCGCCACGAGGTGCAACGTCCCGCGATTGACCCAGGTGATCAGCAGCGAGCGATCCTCGCTGAGGGCGCGATCCACGTCCGCGGCCGTGAGGCCGCTGCTGCGTACACGGATCGCAAGCCGCGCCCCGCGGGGATCCTGCCCCTGCACGGCGAGCAAACGGCGCGTCACCTCGACCGCGTCGCGGGCCGGCTCGCCGGCAAGCAGCTGGGAGCTCAGACGCTCGGCGAGGGGTGAGCCTGTCAGCTTCGTGGCTCGCGCCACATCGCCCACATCGTCGGTCCGCGCAGCAGCTTCAACTCGCGGGTCACGCGGAAGCCGTGGCGGGCATAGAAGTCGATGTTGCGTTCCTTCGAGGACTCCAGGTACGCGCCCACCCCATCCCGATCGCACTGCTCGAGCACCGCTCCCAGCACCCGCGATCCGAGCCCGTTGCCCTGCGCATCGGGGTCCGTGCCGAGCACCGCCAGGTACCAGTGCGGCGGCTTCACCGGGTGTCTGCGCTCGAGATCGAGCCAGCCGAGACCGACCAGGGGCATACGCAGGAGCAGGCGCGGGTGGTTGAAGATGCGCACCAGCGCCGCGTCTTCGCGCAGCGTGCTCTTCCAACGTGCCGGCGGCGCCCACAGAGCCGCGCAGCGCAGGTCGTCGGTCGTCCACACCTCGTCGTGGGCGAGCAGCTGGCGCAGGCGGATCGCCTGAAAGCGCTCGAGCGAGGACGGGCGCAGGGCGTCAGACGGACAGGCCCAGCCGGCCACCGGGTCATCGAAGAACGCGCGCATGAGCATCCGCGCGAGCTCCGGCACATCGGCCGCGGTTGCGCGGCGCACCTGCGGCTCGACTTCCATCGCTCGGGAATCTAGCTCGCGGCGGCGCTCAATGCGAACGCCTCGGCCAGCAGCTCATACGAGCGCATGCGAGCCTCGTGCGAGTAGGTGATACAGACCACGATCGCCTCCTCCGCGCCGTAGCTTTCGGCCACTTGCTCGAGCTGCGCCCGGACGGTCTCCGGGGAGCCCTGCACGGCCCGGCGCTCCGATTTGGGTCCGCCTCGTGTCTGCTCGTCAGCCTCGAGGAACGCCAGCGCCCGCTCGGGCGGCGGGACGGCGATCAGCTGACCGCGGCGCAGGAGCGTGAAGGTCATGCGCCCGCTCGCCGCAAGCAACCGTGCCTGCTCGTCGTCCTCGGCGCAGATCACCCACACCGCCACCGCAGTGCGGGCCGAGCGTCCGGTGTGTTCGTGTTCGGCGAAGCGCTCGCGGTAGAGCGCTGCGATCTCAGCGCCGCGCGGGTTGATGAAATCGGCAAAGGCATACGGCAGGCCCAGCTCGGCCGCCCACAAGGCGCTCTGCTGGGAGGATCCGAGCAGCCACGGCTCGGGCCGCTCCGGCAGGCCTGGCAGCGACTTTGCCAGGCGCTTGAACGGATGGTCGCTGGGGAGGTTGTCGTCGAGATAGCCGAGCAGCTCGGCCAGCTGCTGAGGGAAGTCATCGGCGCTCGCCTGCCTGCGGTCGCGCTGCAGCGCAAAGGTCGTCAGCGGGTCGGTGCCGGCCGCCCGGCCCAGCCCAAGGTCGATTCGCCCCGGGAACAGCCCGGCGAGCAGGCTGAAGGTCTCGGCCACCTTGAACGGGCTGTGGTGCGGCAGCATCACGCCGCCGCTCCCGACCCGGATCCGCTCTGTCGCCGCCGCGATCGGACCGATCAGCGCCTCGGGACTCGGCCCGGCGAGCATCGGGCCGCCGTGGTGCTCGGCCACCCAGTAGCGGTGATAGCCGAGCCGGTCGGCGAGGCGCGCCAGCTCGATCGTGTTGTGCAGCGCCTGCGAGCCGCTCGAGCCCTGTGAGATCGGTGACTGATCGAGGACGGACAGGCGCACGACTCCCATGCTAGGCGGCGCTAGACTCAGCTCACATTCCGGGGAGGAGCCAGATGTTCGAGCCGACGCTGTTCCGCGACCGTACGCGTCCCGTGCAGATCGTGCTGGGAGGGGTGATCCCGGCGATCTTCGGCGTCGTGGCCGGAGTCCTGATCGGCGTCTCGACGGGCGCCTACTGGGCAGTCGCCGCCGTGGTGGCGATCGGCGGGATCATCGCCGGCTTCGAGCATCAGGACGGCTGGGGAGGAGCCGATCGCGGCCTGGTGGGCGGCGCGATCTACGGCGCGGCGCTGCTCATCGCCCATGCGATCGCCGGTACGCACGCCAAAGTCTCACTCGGCAGCTTCCCGCCATTTCTGGCGGTGTTGACGGCGATCATCGGGATGTTCCTCGGCGCGCTCGGCGGATGGTTCGCGCGCAACCAGCGCGCACGCCACGCCTCAGCTGTGGAGTAGCCCAATAGTGCTTCTTCGAGGCTGGTGGGACTTTCACGGGGATTGCGCTCGCTCGACGGCTGCGCGAGCGGTTGCGAGCTTCATCACGAGCCGACGTGAGCCTTGAATCGGCGGGAAGTCGTGGTGGCGATAGAAGGTGTGGGCAGCGTCATCGATGGCGTCCACGGCAACCAGGCGTCCACCGGCATTGGTCGCAGCGGCGACGACCCGCTCAAGTGCGTCGAGTATCAACTGCGTGCCCAGGCCTTGCCCGTGCAGGGCTCGGGCGAGTCCTAGCCGCACGATGAGGTAGCCAGGGATCGTGCTGTAGCCGGCGCTGAGCGAGCGCGAAGGCAAGTCTGTGCGCCTGAATTGGGTCGGAGCAATCGCGTGGAACGCGACGACCACGAAGTCATCGGGCTTGGTCCAAACGGTGATGTGGGCGGTGCCGGCCACCTGCGCACGCAATGCCTCCTGTAGCAGCCACTGGTCAAGCTCATCGTGCCCGCAGTCCAGCTCCGCGAGGTCGTGATGCTCGCCGAGTCGCTGGGACGTCCAATCGCTCACGCGCGTCGGTATACGCGCGGGCGGCGAGCGGCTTGTTCCAAACGGGGAGCCGGATCGCGCTGGTCGAGAGCAGCGACCAGCGCATCGAACTGACCGGCCGGGATCAATGTCTGGTCAGAGCGGCCGAGCACGCGATCGGCCTCACGAGATGCTGCTGCCAGGACGAACGC
>DATARM010000146.1:0-4219 GCA_036264155.1 Solirubrobacteraceae bacterium | reverse complement strand
CTGCTGGGGCTGATCTCGAGCACGGAGTCTATTTCGGCCTGGACGATCCCCGAGATCGCCTGCTCGTCGCCCATCAGCCAGCCGTGATTGTAGGAGCCCTCAGCCGGCCGGTAGGTGTAGCTGCTGGAGTAGGCCGGCTCGATGTCGCCCAAGTACTTGGCCAGGCCGTCGGGGATCTGCCCGGCGCTTTCCAGCAGCAGCAGCGGCCCGTACTCGCCCGTGGCCGCGAGCGGCGCCGCCGCGGGCGCATCGAGCGGCCTGCCCGCGTTGGCGAACACGAGGCCATGGCCAGGTTCTTTGATCCCCCAGCCGAACTGTCCGTCGGTGAAGCGGGCGACGGCGATCGCGTTGTCACTCGGGCTCGTATGCGCGCCGGCCGCGATGTCCACCACCGAGCCGAGGCCTCGCAGCTCTCCAAGTGCGACGTGGCTGACGGCGGTGGAGTCGATCACGTAGATCGACGGCCGGTGTAGGGACTCGAGCACGATCGCGCTGGCCGCCGGCAGGCGCGCTGCGCTCACGAACACAATCGGCGTGGCACTGTCGGCCGCGAGTCCCGCAGCAGGCATCTGCAGTGCACGAGGGGCGGCCATCGGGACCACGATCACCTGATGCGGGGTGGCCGCGCCGGCGCTGTGGGCCAGCCGCTCCAGCGTTGCAGCTGTGACCGAGGCTTCGGCAGCGGGCAGCGTCTGGGTGGCGTAGCCCTTGGGCACTGGAGCAGTCGTTCCGATCCGCAGGACCTGGATCCCGCCCAGAGCAGAGGCGCCGAGCGGGTCGAGCGCTTCCAGCGCTTCGCGGCTGACCGCCGGCAGCGTGTTACCGACGCTATAGAGGATCGGTGCGTTCAGGGGCGCGCCGGCCAGCACCGAGGCGGCGAGTGCGGCCGGCCAATCGTGCTCGTCCACCAGCACCACCAGCTGTGGGCGCGTGGCGACCGTCAGCGCCGGGTACACAGTCCGGGCAACGGCTGCAGCATCGGTGGCCGCATCGGCCCCGCCGAGACGTGTCGTGTTGCGCGTGACCACGCTCACAGCGCCCTGGGCCGTGAGCGGAGCGATCTTCCGTGTCGGCCCGCCGCCCGCGGCTGAGCCGGCGCCGCCCTTGCCGCATCCGGCCAGCAGGCCGGCTCCAGCGAGCACGAGCATGGCGAGCAGCGGTGCAGGACGGGCGGCACGCATGGGCCGGGACACTAGCGATTCCCGGCATTTGCGGGGAGAACGCGGGAAATGGCTGTCAACCGGTGCAACCGTCGTTGCAGTTTGCTAGCGTGCCCACGCGAACGCCGAGTCCTTGATCAGGTGTCAGGGAACGGGGGACCCAAGTTGTTGGGGCGAATCCCGCGGTAGGACCGCGAGAAGCGCAGGCTCTTTCAGCGCTAGCCCGTCAGCTAACCCCGCAGGCCGACGAAAGAGGTTGTTGTTTTGCGGGTACCCACCCTCAGCGCGAGCTTTTGCATTTCTGCGTTCTTGGCCGTCGGAGCGCCAAGCGCTCTGGCCGCCTCAACCGGCGGCGCCGCCGCCGGCTCCACCGCCACACCCACCACTGCGCCTGCGCCCACGGTCCACCTGGATCCGGTCACAGCACGCTCGCGGAGCGTCGCCTACAAGGGTCCGGTCTACGAGAAGACCGCCACCGGCGAAGTCGTCCCCTACCAGCCTCTGGCCCCGGCCCCGACAAGCGGCGCAGTTGGCGGCGCGACCGGTGGCAGCCCGGTGGGAAGCCCTGTGGGGGTGACCGCCGACACCAAGCCCGAGCTGCTTGTGCCGGGGACTCTGGCCCGCTACGTGAACGGCCTGGCAGCCGCTCCGATGTCCGTGCCGGAACCCATCCAGCAGATCATCTGGACGGCCAACCAGATCATCGGGCTCCCTTACATCTACGGCGGCGGGCACGCGTCGTTCACCTCGCCCGGCTACGACTGCTCGGGAACCGTCTCCTTCGCCCTGCACGGCGCGAACCTGTTGAGTACGCCCATGGACTCCTCGGAATTCATGGTGTGGAGCTCGCACGGCCCGGGTCGCTACGTGACCATCTTCGCCAACGGAGGCCACGCCTACATGACCGTGGCCGGACTGCGCCTGGACACGAGCGCAGCCGACGACCCCACAGATCAGCAGGGTCCGCGCTGGCGTCCACTGCGTCCGGCCAACGAAGGGTTCACGGTCCGCCACCCGCTCGGGCTCTGAGCGCGCTCGCGGTCGGCTACGCTTGAGGCCATGGGCCGGTGCTCGCATCGGCCGCCTTGGTGAAACGCAATAGGAGGATCAGATGGCCGGCCTTACCGGGCGCATGTCTACCGTTGTGAAGGCCAAGGTCTCCAAGCTGCTGGATCGCGCTGAAGACCCGGCCGAGACCCTGGACTACAGCTACCAGAAGCAGGTCGAACAGCTGCAGAACGTCAAGAAGGGCATCGCCGACGTGGTGACGGCCAAGAAGCGTCTGCAGATGCAGGAGAGCTCGCTGCAGCAGAGCGTGGTCAAGCTCGACACCCAGGCCCGCCAGGCGGTCGCCGCGGGCAAGGAGGATCTCGCGCGAACGGCTCTCGAACGCAAGAACGTCGCCCAGACCGAGCTGCAGGGACTCGACACGCAGGTCTCCGAACTCGAAGAGCAGCAGCAGAAGCTGACCGACTCCGAGCAGAAACTGCGGGCCAAGATCGAAGCCTTCCGCACCAAGAAGGAGGTCATCAAGGCGCAGTACTCGGCCGCGGAGGCCCAGGTGCGTATCTCCGAGGCCGCCACCGGCGTGGGTGAGCAGATGGCCGACGTCGGCCTCGCGATGCAGCGGGCCGTGGACAAGACCGAAAACATGAAGGCTCGCGCCGACGCCGTATCCGAGCTCGAAGCGGCCGGTACGTTCGACGACGTCACCCAGCTCGGCTCAGGGGAAGACGACATCGACCGCCAGCTCAAGCAGCTCTCCAGTCAGCCCGCCGTCGACGATGAGCTCGCCAAGATGAAGAGCGAACTGGGACAGGGGAGCGCCCCCGAGGCCCAGCAGATCGCCGCCGGCGAGCCCGAGCAGGCGAGCGAGAGCGGCCAGGCATGATCGTCCGCATCTCCGGCGAGAACCAGTATCGGCTCGCCGACGAGGACTCAGCCAAGCTGAACGAGCTCGAGAACGCCGTCGTGGCCGCCGTGGAGGCCGGTCGCGAGGAGGACTACCCCTCCGCCTTTGCCGCGGTGCTCGACTACGTGCGCTCCCGCGGGGAGATCGTCGCCGACGAGGATCTCGAGGGCTCGGATGTGATCATCCCGCCCGCCGATCTCTCCTTCCAGGAGGCCGGGCGCGAGTTCACGGGCGAAGGTTTGATTCCGGACTAAGAACCTCTTCTCAGCACGGGCTTCACCGGCCCGCGACGCCCAGCTTGGTCCATCAACGCCCCGGCCGCACCCTCATTTTGAAAGAGGATCTAAATCGGGATCCCCCACAGGGGGAACCAGCGCTCGAGTTCCGGCTCGATCGGGAGTTCGGATGCCATCTGCGCCTTGATCTGCAGCTCGCGCTCGGTCGAGCGCTGCTGCTGAGAGCCGCCTTCAGGCACGAACGGGTACCAGAACCCGCGCTTGTAGTTGTAGATGAAGTAGATGTGGCGGTCGTGGGCGTCCTTGAAGGCGAACACCGCGCACAGCAGCCGCTCCCCGTGTCCCGCCGTCTCGATCGAGCTTGAGACCGCGTTGATGCCAACCGCGAGGTCTTCCACGCTCGTAGCGCCCTCGGGGTTGCTCAGGACCATCCAGCGGTAGCCGTAGCTGTCGTCCTGGCTTGCGACCTTCGTGCCGCTCTCTCCGCCCGTCGCCGTGACCACTTCTTCCATTTCCTTCAGTGTCGATTCGAACTCGCTCGTAGCCAGTGCCTGGAAGACGATCGCGGCGCTGCCGGCCGGCTCGATCTGATGCTCGGACTCGAGCGTGATGTAGGCCGTTGTGATCGCGAACAGGCGATCGGGCGCTGGGCCCTTGACCGTGTGGCGGCCCGTGAGGATGTCGCGAAGGCCCACTTCTTTTAGGCGGCGCTCTGGAGCTGTGACTCCAGCCGCTCGAGGGCAGCGAGGCGCTGCTCCAGCGGCGGGTGGTCGGCGAAGATGTTCATCAGCGACTTCTTCGTGCGGGCGGGAAGGATGAAGAAAGCGCTCATGCCTTCCGCTGCGCGCAGATCCTGGCTGGGAACGCGCTCCATCGTGCCGCTGATCTTCAACAGCGCCGAGGCCAGCGCG
>DATARM010000105.1:0-18323 GCA_036264155.1 Solirubrobacteraceae bacterium | reverse complement strand
TGCGAGCCACGAGCTGCGCACACCGATCTCCTCCCTGCGAGCCAACATCCAGATCCTGGGCGAGGCCGACGGGCTGCCGCCGCAGGAGCTGGCGGGGCTGCGCCGGGACATCGTGGAGGAGCTGGATGAGCTCACTGCCCTTGTGGGCGATGTGGTCGAGCTGGCACGCGGTGCCGCTCCGCCGGACCAGGCGGATGACGTGCGTTTGGATGAGCTGGTGGCTGCGGCGGTGGAGCGGACGAGGCGCCGCAGCGAGGTGCGCTTCGAGCTCAGCCTCGAGCCGACCACGGTCAGCGGCCCGGGCGACCGGATCGGCAGGGCAGTATCCAACCTGGTGGATAACGCGCGCAAGTGGAGCCCCAAGGGGTCGACCGTGGAGGTCTCGCTGAAGGACGGCGTGCTGTCGGTGCGCGATCACGGACCGGGCTTCGAGGAGGAGGACCTGCCGTTCGTGTTCGACCGCTTCTACAGGGCCCAGGAGGCCCGCAAGCTATCCGGCTCGGGGCTGGGTCTGGCGATCGTGCGCCAGGCGGCGGAGTCGTGCGGCGGCTTCGTCGAGGCAAGCAACGCCCCTGGTGGTGGTGCGCTGCTGCGCGTGGGGTTCGGGACGCCCTGAGCCTGGTAGCGAGGGGCCCTCTGACTGGAACGCACTAGTCCGTCCACTCGACATCTGTTGGGATCACTCCCTTGGGGCCCTTAGAGTGCTACACCGGGAGGGCACGGTATTCGTCTGTTGGAGGACATTCGATTAATCCGTGTAATAAAGAATGTCGAAGTCCCGCAACTTTTGCGGCTATGGGGAGTCAAGAGGGGTAGTTGGGTCAGGTGCTCAGTTCTATAGGGAGGTTGGCATGAGGTCGAACGTCCGTTTCTCGCTGCTCGCATTGGTGGTCAGCGCACTCGTGGCCGTCGCTGCGCCTGCTGCGCAGGCGGCTGAATCGCTGGGCATCGCGGGATTCGTCGCGGTCAACTGCAAGTCCAACGCCGAAGTGGCCGGCGCTGAAGAATGCGCCCAGAAAGGCACGGCGCCGTTCTCCGAACCGAACCAGGGACTCACCGCCGGGGAAGCCAAAGTCGAAGGCTACACCCAGGCCGGCGGGCACATCCCCAACGGGATCACAGACTTCAAGATCGCGACCATCGGCGAATACGCCGCAGGCGAAGCGATCCCGACCGCTCTCGTCAAGCACATCAGAACCGACGTGGCACCGGGCCTCGCAACTAACCCCACCGCAGTTCCGCAGTGCTCGCTCGCAGAATTCGGCGAAACGGAAGTCGCGAAAGGACTCTTTGCGGCGCCCGCCTGCAATGCGAACACGATCATCGGCAAGAACAAAGTCGTTGTCTATGTCGGCGTGGTCGAAGGTAAACCGACTGACGTCCCGCTCGAAGGAACCGTCTACAACCTCGTTCCCTCGCCTGGGCGTGCCTCCGAGTTCGGGGTGGCGCTGAATGCCGCCGCCCTAGCCAAAGGCGCTCCGGTCTTTGCCCACACCTTGATCGAAGGCAATGTGGAATGGGCCAAGGAACCAAACGGAACCGGCAAGGGCGACTACCACGACTACTTCGAAATCAACGTCAACCCCGAACTTCCGCTGATCCGATCCCGGCTCACCTTCGAAGGCCGCAAGGGAGGCGACTTCCTTACGAACGGGACCAGCTGTCCCGGGAACACCACGACCACGCTCAAGTTGACGGACGTCGAAGGCACCACCGTCCCGGGCACCTACACCACGCCGCTCGGGCTCGAAAACTGCGGCATCGTCCCCTTCGAACCGAGCTTCTCGCTGTTCCCCGGCGAAAGCGGACATGACGAACCGGACGGGATCACGACCGAAGTTGGCGTCGCTCAGCACTCCGGCGCCGAAGAACTCAACGGCTCGCAACTGAAAACGGCCGTCATCAAGCTCCCGGAAGGGATGACGCTCAACCCGTCTGCGGCCGCGGGGCTGACTGCCTGCACGCCTAATCAGGCGCGGATTCACTCTCTGCCCGCGGGGACCAGTTGTCCGAGCAGCTCAGAACTGGGCACTGTCAGCCTGAACGTGCCGACGCTTCCCAACGGGTCGTTGACCGGCAAGGTCTACCTCGGCGGTCCCGAAGGCGGGACAATCACCAAACCGCCCTACACCATCTACGTAGACGCGGAGTCCGCACGCTATGGCGTCTCCGTGCGCCTCGAAGGCGAAGTTGTGCCCAACGAAGCCACCGGGCAGCTGACGACAACGTTCAAGGAAAACCCCGAACAGCCGTTCACGAACATCAAGCTCCAGTTCAAGGCCGGACCGCTGGCTCCGATCGCCAACCCGCTTACCTGCGGCAAGGTGTCCGCAGAAGGCACCTTCACCCCGTACACGCTGACGGGAGACAAGCTCGTCACCAGCGCATTCAGTCCGACCGGCTGTGCGAACCCGATTCCGTTCGCACCGACACAGGGCACATCGAACCAGACGGCCAACGCGGGTGCGGCGACCTCCTTCACGGTCAGCCTCGTTCGGCCTGAAGGCAACCAGTACCTCTCGCACGTCAGCACGACACTGCCGCCCGGCCTCGTGGGCAGGATCCCCACGGTGCCGCTGTGCCCCGAAGCCCAGGCGGCTGCGGGCACATGTGAAGCTCCGAGTGCGATCGGCACGGCCAACGTGCAGTCGGGCTCCGGTCCGACTCCGTTCAACCTGTCGGGCACCGCATACCTGACCGGCCCCTACAACGGCGCTCCCTACGGGATCGACGTGCAGGTGCCCGTGGTGGCAGGTCCCTTCAACCTCGGCAGCGCGCTCACACGTCTGGGGCTCTATGTCAACCAGGAAACCGGTGCGGTGACCGCTGCTGGCTACCTGCCGTCGATCGTCTACGGCGGCGTGCCCACGCGGCTGCGTCAGGTCAGCATCAGCATCAACCGCCAGGGCTTCATGACCAACCCGACCAACTGTGGGACGCTGGCGACCCAATCGACCCTCACGGGCTCGCTTGGCGCCAGTGCGACCGTCTCAACGCCGTTCCAGGTCGGTAACTGCAACGCCCTCGCGTTCAAACCGGCCTTCAAGGCTGCAGCGGGCGCGAACACGTCGAAAAAGTACGGCGCGAGCCTCGAAACCACGATCAACCAGCCGGCAGGCGAGGCGAACATCAAGTCGGTCGTGGTGCAGTTGCCAAAGCAGCTGCCCTCGCGGTTGGCGACCCTGCACAAAGCCTGCCCCGAAGCGACGTTCAAAGTCAACCCGTACAACTGCCCAAGCGGATCGTTCGTCGGTGGCGTACGGGCCAACACGCCGGTCCTGCCGGCCAAAATGAAAGGCCCGGCGATCCTCGTGTCCCATGGCGGCGCGGCCTTCCCCGACCTCGACCTGGTCCTCGAAGGAAATGGCGTGCGGGTGATCCTGGTTGGGAACACCAACATCAAGAACGGCATCACCACGACGACGTTCGCGTCCACTCCCGACGTGCCCGTCTCGAGCATCACGGTGAACCTGCCGATCGGTGAACACTCGGCCCTGGCTGCTTACGGAAACGTCTGCACCACGCCACTGATCATGCCCACCACGATCACTGGCCAGAACGGCGTGGTCGTCAAACAGAACACCAAAATCACGGCAGCGGGATGCGGCGTGCAGATCGTCGGACACAAGGTGATCGGCAACACCGCCTATCTGACGGTCTCTACGCCCGCGGCGGGCCGCATCAGCGGTAGCGGCAGCAGACTGGGCACCGTCTATCGCTACCTCGGTGGCGCCACCAAAGCGACGACCCTGAAGGTACCGCTCAGGCGCGGTGGGCGCCGTCCCTTCCAGGTGCGCGTGCGCGTGGGCTTCCTGCCCAAGCAGCGCAGCCGTGGCAGCTCGGCCTCGACCGTCACTGTCACCTTCCGCTGAAAGCTCCTACCGGCGCGTTGGGGCGGGCACTCGTCCGCCCCAACGATCGCCGGCGGATGACCGCAGCGCCGTTAGCGCTCGCAAACGGCCCCTCCATGCCCTAGATTGAAGCCATGGATGTCGTGTCAGGTACGGATACCTCGACCGCTGAGCTCGGCGTGGATCGCCTGCTGGCCGGCATCCGGCGCCTGAGCGCTCTAACGGACGAAGCCACCGAGCCCGAGGCCATCTACCGCGGCCTGGCACGTGAGCTGCTCTCGGTTGCGGGGGCCGAGGAGGTCCACATTCACCACCTCGCTGCTGCCGATGAGGACGAGCTCGTGGCCGTCTACATGTTCGCCGGCGAGGGGCGGGTGAGCTATCTGGTGCCGCGCTCCGAGCGCCCCCCGGGGGTCAGCTGGGTGGCGAGCACCAGGCAGAGCTTCCTGGCTGCCTACGCCGACGAATTCGCCGTCAGCGTGCCGCGCCTGACAGCCACCGGCGAGGTCAGTTGTGCGCTGTTGCTGGGGCTGGCCGAGCGCGGTGAGGTCGAGGCGGTGGTTATGCTCGTCCGGCGCGTCTCCGAGGTGTTCACAGCCGCGGCCGTGGAGCTCGCCGCCGCGCTCGTAGAGCAGGCGGGCACCGCGCTCGCGCTCGTGCGCGCCCGTGCCGAGGCCGGCACAGATGCGGTCACAGGGTCCATGAACCACCGGGCCATGCGCCGGCGCCTGGACGAGGAGATCGGTCGCGCCGCGCGCACGGGGGGGCCGCTCTCGTGCATGCTGATCGACCTCGACGACTTCAAGCTCATCAACGACCAGCAGGGCCACCAGGCCGGCGATGCGATGCTACGCGCCGTGGTTCACGGGCTCGTGGGCGAGTTCCGCGCCTTCGATCGAGTGGCCCGCTACGGCGGTGACGAGTTCGTGGTGATCCTCCCCAACGCCGGGCTGGAGAGCGCCGCGGCGGCGGCCGGGAGAGCGCTCGAGCGGCTGCGCAACCTGCCCGCCACAGCGGGTGTGGGACACGGCATCTCGGCATCGATCGGCGTGGCCCAGTGGCAGTCGCCGATGGGCACCGACGAGCTGCTCGAAGCCTGCGACGAAGCGCTCCTGCGCTCCAAGCGCCAGGGCAAGGGCCGCGTCACGCAGGCCTCCGAGCTCCTGCGCTAGCTTCCCCGCCCACCTCTCCATCGCTGCTGGATCGTGCGGCGACTCTGCGAGACTGCGACCAGTCTCTGTAGACCGCAGATCGTACGGGAGATGGAAATGTCGGAGAACAGCTTTGGCGCAAAGGACACGCTCGAGGTCGCTGGGCACAGGCACGAGATCTTTCGTATCGATGCCCTCCAGCAGCGCTTCGACGTGGCGCGGCTGCCCTTCTCGCTGAAGGTCTTGCTCGAGAACCTCCTGCGTACCGAGGGCAACGGCTCGGTCACGGCGGCCGACATCGAGGCGCTGGCCGGCTGGGACGCCAAGGCGCAGCCCAGCAAGGAGATCGCTTTCAGCCCCGCGCGCGTGTTGATGCAGGACTTCACCGGCGTGCCCGCCGTGGTGGATCTCGCTGCCATGCGCGACGCCATGGCCGAGATGGGCGGCGACCCCGCCCGGATCAATCCGCTGGCGCCCGCCGAGCTGGTCATCGATCACTCGGTCCAGGTCGACGCCTTCGGCACCCGCGCAGCCTTCGGTTTCAACGCCGAGCGTGAGTTCGAGCGAAACCAGGAGCGCTACGCCTTCCTGCGCTGGGGCCAGGGGGCGTTCGACGACTTCGCCGTCGTGCCGCCCGACACCGGCATCGTCCACCAGGTCAACCTGGAGTACCTCTCCCGTGTCGTCTTTCCCAACGAGAAGACCGGTCAGGCCTACCCCGACACGCTCGTCGGCACCGACTCGCACACCACCATGGTCAACGGCCTCGGCGTACTCGGCTGGGGCGTAGGCGGGATCGAGGCCGAGGCGGCGATGCTCGGGCAGCCCATGTCCATGCTCATACCCCAGGTGCTCGGCGTCCGCTTGCACGGCGCGCTGCCCGAGGGGACCACTGCCACAGACCTCGTGCTCACCGTGACCGAGATGCTCCGCGAGCGTGGCGTGGTGGGCATGTTCGTGGAGTTCTACGGCGCCGGCGTGGCCGCGCTGCCGATCGCAGACCGGGCCACTATCGGCAACATGTCGCCCGAGTTCGGCTCCACCTGTGCGATCTTCCCGATCGACGCCGAGACGCTCACCTACCTCGAGCTCTCGGGCCGCCCGAGTGAGCAGATCGCGCTCGTCGAGGCCTACGCCAAGGAGCAGGGCCTGTGGCACGCCGAGGACGCCGAGGAGCCCACCTTCTCCGACACCGTCGAGCTCGACCTCGGCACAGTCGAACCGAGCCTCGCCGGGCCCAAGCGCCCACAGGACAGGGTCTCGCTGAGCGGCGCCCAGGATTCCTTCAGGCACGCGCTGCGTGACTACGTGCCGAGTAACGGCGAGCAGGCCGACGCCCAGGACGAGGGAGTCGCCGAGTCATATCCCGCCTCCGATCCTCCCTCCAACGGCGCACCGGGGCACTCTGCGCCTCAGACCGCGACCGCCTCCTCGCCCTCCCACGAAGGCCGGCCCACGCTCGCCGCCTCCCATCCCACTGCATCGGTGACCCTCGACGGCGAGAGATTCGAGCTCGACCACGGTCACGTGGTGATCGCCGCCATCACCAGCTGCACCAACACCTCAAACCCGTCTGTGATGATCGGCGCCGGCATCCTCGCCCGCAACGCCGTCGCGCGGGGGCTGCGCTCCAAGCCGTGGGTCAAGACCTCGCTCGCCCCCGGCTCGAAGGTCGTCACCGAGTACCTCGATCGCGCGGGGCTGACCGAGCCGCTCGAGCAGCTCGGCTTCAACCTCGTCGGCTACGGCTGCACCACCTGCATCGGCAACTCCGGGCCGCTGCCGGAGCCGATCTCCGAAGCCGTGGGCGAGGCCGACCTGGCCGTCGTCTCGGTGCTCTCGGGCAACCGCAACTTCGAGGGGCGGATCAACCCCGACGTGAAGATGAACTACCTGGCCTCACCGCCCCTGTGCGTCGCCTACGCGCTCGCCGGCACGATGGACGTCGACATCGTCAGTGACCCGCTCGGTCAGGACGCGCAGGGCAACGATGTCTACCTCAAGGACATCTGGCCCTCCGAGCACGAGGTCGCCCAGACGATCGGCGAGGCCGTGCGAGCCGACATGTTCCGTCGCAGCTACGGCGAGGTGTTCGAGGGCGACGAGCGCTGGAACGGCCTGGCCGTGCCCGAGGGTGAGCGCTTCGCCTGGGCCGAGGACTCGACCTATGTGCGCCTGCCTCCCTACTTCCAGGACATGCCCGCCGAGCCCGAGGAGGTGCGCGACGTGCACGACGCGCGCGTGCTCGCACTGCTCGGTGACAGCGTCACCACCGATCACATCTCCCCGGCCGGATCGATCAAGCGCGACGGCCCGGCAGGCCTGTATCTACAGGAGCAGGGGGTGGAGCCGCGCGACTTCAACTCCTATGGCTCGCGGCGTGGAAACCACGAAGTGATGATGCGCGGGACCTTCGCCAACATCCGTCTGCGCAATCTGATCGGCGGCGGCGAGAAACTGCCCGAAGGCGGGTTCACCCGCCACTTCGGCGGCGGATCAAACGAGCAGATGTCGATCTACGACGCCGCCATGCGCTACCTGGGCGACGGTACTGACCTGGTGGTGCTGGCGGGACGGGAGTACGGCTCCGGCTCCTCGCGCGACTGGGCCGCCAAGGGAACCAAGCTACTGGGTGTGAGAGCGGTGATCGCCCAGAGCTTCGAGCGCATCCACCGCTCCAACCTCGTGGGCATGGGCGTGCTGCCACTGCAGTTCCCCGACGGCCAGGACGCGTCCTCGCTCGGGCTGAGCGGCGAGGAGGTCATCTCGATCGACGGTCTCGCCGAGGCGATGGCCGCAGGCGGATCGCCGCCGCGCGAGGTGCATGTCAGCGCCAGGCGCGAGGGCGGCGAGGAGATCGCCTTCGATGCCCGCGTGCGGATCGACACCCCGCGCGAGGCCGAGTACTTCCGCCACGGCGGCATCCTCCAATACGTGCTGCGCGCGCTGCTCGCCTCATGACCCAGCCCCGGCGCAAAGCCTCCCCCAAACGCTCCCGCGCAAAACAGCAGGCCGGGCTCACTCCGCTGCTGCGCGAGCTGCTCAGCGCGCGCGGACCCTCCGGCTATGAGACCGCGCCCGCGGCCGTGTGGCGCGAGGGAGCACGGGCGTTCGCTCAGATCAGCACCGACATCGTTGGCACCCCGCTGGCCCTGGTGGCCCCGGCGCACGGGTTCGAGGGTGACAGCCGGCGTCTGTTGATCATGGGGCACATCGATGAGATCGGCCTGATCGTCACGCACATCGACGATGAGGGCTACCTGTGGTTCCGCGAGGTGGGCGGCTGGGACCCGCAGATCCTGATCGGCCAGCGGGTCGTGCTCGACACCCTCTCCGGGCCCGTCCGTGGCGTGGTGGGCAAGAAGCCCATCCACCTGCTGCGCGAGGAGGAGCGCAAGAAGGTCCCCGCCATCCGCGATCTGCACATCGACCTCGGCGCGCGCAACGGCGCCGAGGCCCGTGAGCTCGTGCGGATCGGCGACGTGGCCGTGATCGACGCCGAGCCGCTGGAGCTGCCCAACGGGCGGCTCGCCGCACGCGCACTCGACAACCGTCTGGGCTCGTTCGTGGCGCTCGAGGCAGCACGCCTCGTGGCCGAGGCGGGCGGCGCCGAGTGGGAGATCGCGGCCGTCGCCGCCGCCCAGGAGGAGACCACCTTCGGCGGCTCGCGCACCAGCGCCTTCTCGCTCGAGCCCGATGCTGCGATCGTGATCGACGTCACCCACGCCACCGATGCTCCCGGCATCGACGTCAAGGAGGCCGGCAAGCACGAGCTTGGCTCGGGCCCGGTGATCAGTCGCGGCTCTACCCTCAACAACGCCCTGTTCGAGCTGCTGCACGACGCGGGCGAGGCCGGGAAGATCCCCTTCACCGTCGAGGCGTCCGGTCGCGCCACGGGTACCGATGCCGATGCCGTGCACATCAGCCGCGGAGGCGTGCCCACGGGCCTCGTCTCGGTCCCAATCCGCTACATGCACTCCCCCGTCGAGCTCGTCCAGCTCGAGGACGTCCACGCCACCGCCCGCCTGATCGCCGCCGCCGCGCTGCGCCTGAAGCGCAGCTCCTCGTTCGCGCGCTAAAGCGCCCTAACCGCTCTTCACGGGTAGGAGCAATGCCAGCTGGCGCGACTGGGCGAGCACAGTGCCGTCGGCCGCCCAGATGACCCCGTCCTCCTCGAAGAAGCCTTCGTGCACCACGCGCGCGCCGAAGCGTCCGAAGCAGAGCTCCGAGGGATCGGGGTCCGCCGAGCGGGGCAGAGCAACACGGAAGTGGATCGTGAGGTCGACCGTCGGCGAGACCGCCGGCTCGCTCAGGCGGGCGAATGGCGCCGGCAGCAGCGCGTCGCTGAAGAAGGCGAGCGACAGCGCGTCGATCGGGCGCGGATAGGGTAGGCCGAGCCAGGCGCCGAACTCCATCGGCTCGGGCGAGCCCGTGAACGGGACCGAGCCGATCCGATGCACCAGGCGCAGGTGGCGAGCAAACGGTGGGGCGAGCGGATGGGGCTCGCCGGTCTCGGTGGCGGGATCGGGTGGCGCCACGTCGGGCATCGGCAGATCCGCGATCTCGGGGGCGCTCCACGGCAGCGAGAACGCCGCCAGCGCAAGCGCCAGCGGCACCCCGTCGCGCTCCATCCGCGCCGAGAGCGTGCTGAGCGAGCGCCCGGTGCGCTCGATCGTCGTGCGGATGCTCACCGGGCCGGGGTCCGGCGCTCGCAGGTAGTGGATCGTCAGCGACCGTGGCGCCCGCGCGGGATCGTCCACCGTCTCGGTGAGCGCGCGCAGCAGCATCGCCGCCAGGTAGCCCCCGTGCGGCCCGCGCCCGGCGCGCCAGTCCGGCGAGACCTCGGCCGTGAAGGTCCGCGCCGATTCAGACGACTCGGCCAGGGCAACTGCTGTGTCGCGATCGAACTCGCCTAGCTCCGGCGAGCCTGAGTCAGCCACGCACGAGCCGCTTGTAGGTGATCCGGTGCGGCCTGTCGGCGGCGGCGCCGAGCAGCGACCGGCGGTGCTCCTCGTAGGCCTCGAAGTTGCCCTCGAACCACGTCACCTGCGAGTCGCCCTCGAAGGCCAGCACGTGCGTCGCCACCCGGTCCAGGAACCAACGATCGTGGGAGATCACGATCGCGCAGCCGGGGAAGCTGAGCAGTGCGTTCTCCAGCGCCCGCAGCGTGTCCACGTCGAGGTCGTTCGTGGGCTCGTCCAGCAGCAGCAGGTTGCCGCCGCTGCGAAGCAGCTTGGCGAGGTGCACACGGTTGCGCTCGCCGCCCGAGAGCTTGCCGATCTTCGCCTGCTGGGCCGAGCCCTTGAAGTTGAATCCCGCCGTGTACTGACGCGAGTTGACCTCGCGCTCGCCCACCTTGATGTGCTCGTAACCTTCTGAGATCTCCTCCCACACGGTCTTCTCGGCGTTGAGCGAGTCACGCGACTGATCCACGTAGGCGAGCTGGACGGTGTCGCCCAACTCGATTGTGCCGCTGTCCGGCTGCTCCTGCCCTGTGACCATGCGGAACAGGGTCGTCTTGCCGGCGCCGTTGGCGCCGATCACGCCCACGATGCCCGCGCGCGGAAGATCGAAGGAGAGATCCTCGATCAGCAGGCGCTCCTCGAAGCCCTTCGACAGGTTGCTCGCTCTCAGCACCTTGCCGCCCAGGCGCGGTCCCGGCGGGATGTGGATCTGGACCTCCTCGAGCTTGACGTTTCGCTCCTCGGCGACCAGCTCCTCGTAGCGCGCCAGGCGCGCCTTGGACTTGGTCCGTTTGCCCTTGGGGTTCGTGCGCACCCATTCGAGCTCCGCCGCGATCGTGCGCTCGCGCCCCTTTTCCCGGCGCTCTTCCTGGGCCATACGGGTCTGCTTCTGCTCGAGCCAGCTGGAGTAGTTGCCCTGGTAGGGGATGCCCTTGCCGCGGTCGAGCTCGAGGATCCATTCGGCCACGTTGTCGAGGAAGTAGCGGTCGTGGGTCACCGCTACGATCGCGCCCTTGTACTCGGACAGGTGCTGCTCGAGCCACGCCACCGACTCGGCGTCGAGGTGGTTGGTGGGCTCGTCCAGCAGCAGCAGGTCGGGCGCGCTCAGCAGCAACCTGCACAGCGCCACACGCCGGCGCTCGCCGCCCGAGAGCTTGCTCACCTCGGCGTCCGCCGGCGGCAGGCGTAGGGCGTCCATCGCGTATTCCAGCTGAGTGTCGAGGTTCCAAGCGTCAGCCGCTTCGATCTTGGCCTGGATCCTGCCGAACTCCTCAGCCGTCTCGTCGGAGTAGTTGGCGGCCAGCTCGTTGAAGCGGTCGAGCAGCGCCTTCGTCTCCGCCACCCCGTCCTCGACATTACCCTTGACATCCTTGCTCTCATCCAGATGGGGCTCCTGCTCGAGCATGCCCACCTTCGCTCCCGGCGCCAGCGCGGCCTCGCCCCGGTACTCCTGATCGACGCCCGCCATGATCCGCAACAGCGTCGACTTGCCCGCGCCGTTGTAGCCGAGGACCCCGATCTTGGCCCCGGGGTAGAAGGCCAGGGAGACGTTGTCGAGGACCGTTTTGTCCGGCGGATGGATCTTGGACAGCCGGTGCATGGTGAAGATGTATTGAGAGGACATTGGCACGCAGGATAGAGGGGCGGAGAATCCCGGCCTCCCTCGCTAACGTTGTCGGGTCATGCCCGCGAGCGTCTTGGACATCGAGCAGCATCTGCTCCTGCTGGAGCTCGAGGCGCCGTTCAACAAGCGTGACGTGCAACTGGCTCGTCGGCGCATGGCCAAGCGCTGGCATCCCGACGTGGCTCCCCAGGGGCGCCAGTTCGAGCACGAGCGCCACCTGAAGGCGATCAACGAGGCGGCCGACCAGCTGGAGCGTCTCGCCGAGGGCTCACGCGGCGGCGAGGTCTCGCGCAATGCCGTCAAGGTCAGCGCAGCGGCGGCCCGGCGCGAACGCGAAGAGGCCGGTAGGCGCGCCTACGAAGCCGAGCAAAAGGCTCGCGAGCACGCGCAGGAGCGCGCCAAGCACGACCCCTTCGGCAGCCGAGTCCCCGACCACTCCGTCGTGCACCGCTACGCGCGCTGCATCTCCTACCCCGAGTGGGGGGTGGGGACCGTCGCCGGGATCTACTTCTCAGCCGATACCGACGACGGCGCCGAGGTGCAGCAATGGGCCCGCGTGAAATTCAGCCACGGCATCCGCACGGTCCCCGCCGGCAGCATGAAGTTCGTCGACTTCTCCAAGCCCGACCCGGCCGAGGAGCGGGTGGAGCGCTTCCTCGTAGCCGCCCAGCGGGCCATGGCCGAAGGCGAGTACCTGCTGGCGGCGCAGCGCCTGATCTACGCTCGCGACGCCGAGCCGCGCAACGTCGCCGTGTTGCGACTGATGACGCTCGCCTTCTGGAACGCCGGCAAGCTCGACGAGGCCGCTAGGGCGGTGCGCGACTGGGCGCGCATCGACGGATCCCGCCCGGCCGCCCACCGCTTCGCCGCGCGCATCTATGAAGATATGGGCGCCGTCGACCTAGCCGAGGAGGCAGCCCACCGCGCCGCCCAGCGGGGACCCACCGACGCCGGCGCCTGGGAGCGCCTGGGGCGGTTGCGCCTGCGCCTCGTAGATCGCGAGGGGGCGCTCGAGGCGTTCAGACGGGCGATCAAACTCGGCGGCGGTGAGGACGTGCACGAGCTGATCGAGCAGGCGCTCGCGCTCGAGCCGAGCGTCGCGGGCTGAGGCGCGGCCTGCTCCCTACGAGGCGCCCTGGTTTTCCAGTGCTTTCTCAGCGATCTTCAGCATGCCGAGGCCGATCCAGGGCTGCTGGTTGCAGCGAACACGGATCCCGGCCGTCTCCCGCGTGATGACTTCCACCACCGTCACCACGTTGCCGATCTCGTAGTCGTCGCCGAAGTCTCGTTCGATTGCATCCATCTGGGCGGCCACTTCTTCGCCCAGCTTGGTTCTCGAGTCGCTTCCCGCATCTGCCATCGGAGCCTCCCCATCTCGAATTGTGTCCGAGCATGATGGCAGCGCAACGGCCCTTGATCCAGCCGGTTCGCGGGGTGCCGAGCTCTCATCTCCCATCTGCGAGCCCACCCCGGTGACTCACTTCCGCCTGCGCTTCGACCCCGCGGCTAACGATCCCGCCGCCCGTCGCGACGTCTCGGGCTCCGTTGGGCCTAGAGGATGTTCACGGCGCGCGAGACGACCAGGCCGATCGTCACCAGCGAGACGATCGACTGGATGCCCATGATGCTCTTGGCCATGACCGTCAGGGGCATCGTGTCCGTTGGCGAGAAGGCCGTGGCGTTGGTCAGCGACACGTACAGGTAGTCGATGAATCCGGGTCGCCAGTCGATGGGCTCGATGCGGTCGTCGGACATCTGCGGGAACAGGAAGTCCGGTGGCCCGTCGTGGCCCGCGGCCCGGCGTCCCGGGCCGCCACGGTCGATCTCCCAGTACCAGAGCGCAAAGATCAGGAAGTTCGTGAGCCAGATCAGCATCCCCGCCACGATCAGCTCACGGCCGTTGGAGACGTTGTGGTGCAGCAGGTAGTGGGTGAGGGCGACCAGCGAGAAGATGTTGGCCGCGCTGACCAGCGCCACCAGCCCGACCGCCGCCCTTCGCCGCAGGGTGTGCTCGTGCTCGAGCTCGCGCGGGGTGGCCATCGCCAGGCCGATCACCAGCACACCCTCGAGGGCTGGAAGCAGCCAGCTCGGTCCCACCGTGAGGCGCTCCGGCAGAGTGAACTGCAGCCCGATCGCAACCAGCACGGTGAGCTGTGCGGGCCACACCGGCTCCACCACCCCCGGTGGTGGGTAGACGCGCCCAGGGCTTCTCGGCAGTTCCGCGGCCACGATGGGAGAGCGTAGGGGTCGGCCCGGCGGGCGCGCGCTAGCCTGATGGAAGATGGGCATCGAGAACCCCGTACATCTGATCTTCATAGGCATCGTGGCATTGCTCGTGCTGGGTCCGAAACGCTTGCCCGAACTCGCCCGTGCGCTCGGCCATGGCATCCGCGAGTTCCGCGAGGCGGTCAACACCCAGGGTGAGCCCATGCAGATGCCGGCGGCGCAGGCCGCAGTCACGCAAACACCCGTCGCGCAGCCTCCGCTCGCCGCGGAGCCCGTCACACACACGCCGGTCGCGCCGCCGATTGCGGAGCCGACCGAGGCCCACACGGTCACGATCGACTCCACCGCCGAGCACGACTCCGAGGACGCCCCGCCGCCGGGTTGATCCGGTGCAGTCGATACGGTCGGGACCATGCGCCTGATCGTGGCCCGCTGCGAGGTCTCCTACACCGGCCGTTTGAGCACCGTCCTGCCCGAGGCCGTGCGCCTGCTGATGATCAAGGCGGACGGCACCTTCATGGTCTGGGCCGATGGCGGCGGGCCGGTGAAGCCGCTTAACTGGATGATCCCGCCGACGGTCGTGGAGCAGGAGAGCGACGAGAGCGGGGCTTTGAAGCGCTTGATCGTGCGTAAGCAGCGCCAGGAGGAGCAGCTCGACATAACCATCTCGGAGGTTCTCTCCGACGTCGAGCACGAGCTCGACACGCTCCTGGCTCTGGAGAAGGAGGGCGTGGAGCGCGAACTGCAGGAGCTCCTGGCGGCCGCGCCGCACTGGTGCGGGGAGGGCCTGCGGCTGATCCGGCGCGAGTGGCCCACCGACATCGGCCCCGTCGACTTGATGTGCAAGGACGGCGAGGACGAGTGGATCGCCGTGGAGATCAAGCGGATCGCCACGATCGACGCCGTCGAGCAGCTCACCCGCTATCTCGAGCGCATCCGCATCGACCCCGCGCTCGGCTCCTGCCGAGGAGTGCTGGCCGCACAGGTGATCAAGCCCCAAGCGCGTGTGCTGGCGATCTCGCGTGGGATCGAGTGCGTCGAGGTCGACCCTGAGATCCTGCGTGGCGAGCGCCAGCCGGAGCTGCGCCTGTTCGCCGCTTAAGGTAGCTACGCTGCTTCGGTTCCCGAGCTGCGAGGAGAGTTTGCGATGAGTGACGAGCAAGCCGCTGGCGAGCAGCCAGTACTAACCGAGCGACGTGGCAGCGTCTTGTTGATCACGCTCAACCGCCCTGAGGTCCGCAACGCTGTCAACGCCGCCCTCGCCGAGGGCCTTGGGGGGGCTCTGGACGAGCTCGACCGCGACGAGGCCCTATCTGTCGGCGTGCTGAGCGGTACAGGCGGTTTCTTCTCGGCCGGTATGGACCTCGGCGCCTTCGTCAGAGGCGAGTCAGCGTGGTTCGGTGACCGTGGCTTTGCCGGCATCACCCAGCGCGCATCGCGCAAGCCGCTGATCGCTGCGATCGAGGGCTTTGCGCTGGCCGGCGGGATGGAGATCGCACTTGCCTGCGATCTGATCGTCGCCGCCAAGGGCGCCCGCATGGGCATTCCCGAGGTCAAGCGCTCGCTCGTCGCCGCCGGTGGCGCTCTGCTGCGTATGCCGAGGCGGATGCCCTATCACGTGGTCATGGAGCTGGCCCTAACCGGCGATCCGCTGCTCGCCGAGCGCTTTGCCGAGCACGGCCTGGTCAACCGTCTGACCGAGCCGGGGGCGGCCGTCGAGACGGCGCTCGAGCTGGCCGGCGCGATAGCCAAGAACGCGCCGCTGGCGCTGATCGCGAGCAAGCAGGTCCTTCAGGAGCAGTACGACTGGTCAACAGCTGAGATGTGGGAGAAACAGGCCGCCATCACCGGTCCCGTGTTCGTCTCCGAGGACGCCAAGGAGGGGTCCTCGGCGTTCAAGGAGAAGCGCGAGCCCATCTGGAAAGGCGTCTAGATCTAAAGGCCGCGGCGGCGACGCTTGCGCTGCGCCATGATCATCCGAAAGCGTCGCCAGAGCGCGGCCATCAGCGCTCGCCCGGCGTCTTGCGCGGGTACTGAGAGATCGGTTGGCGCAGGTCGATGGAGGTGGTCACGATGCGGTTCTGTTCGTCGATGTGCGCCGCTGGATAGCCCTCGCCCGGGCTGGCGCGCTCGGGACGCCCGACGTAACCGAAGTGGATCTCCTCGGGCATGATCTGCATCAGTCGGGGGAACATGTGCGCGCGAGCACCCATGTTGCGCGGCTCCTCCTGGACCCACAGCACCTCGCTCAAGTTCGGGTAGCGCGCCATCAGCGCCAGGATCTGGCGTTCCGGGAAGGGGTACAGAAGCTCTACACGCGCCACCACGAGGCCCGTGTGCGACGGGCGTTCGGGGTGCCCCACGAGGTCGTAGTAGATCTTGCCCGTGCATAGCACCAGCCGCGTTACCTGCTCGTCCTGGACGCCCGGCTCAGCCAGGACCGGTTCGAACTGCGTGCCCTCGGCCATGTCCTTCAGCGTGCTCGCTGCCTGCGGCAGACGCAGCAGCGACTTGGGCGTCATGACCACCAACGGGCGCTGCTTGGCGATCCGCGCCTGGCGGCGCAACAGGTGGAAGTACTGCGCCGGGGTGGTGGGGCTGGCCACGCGGATGTTGCCCTCGCCGGCCGCCACCAGGAAGCGCTCCAGGCGCGCCGATGAGTGCTCCGGGCCCGAGCCCTCATAGCCGTGCGGCAGCAGCAGCGTCAACCGCGAGGTCTGTCCCCACTTGGCAAGCCCGGAGGTGATGAACTGATCGACGATCACCTGCGCCGAGTTGACGAAGTCTCCGAACTGCGCCTCCCACAGCACCAGCGTCTCGGGCGCCTCCTGGCTGTAGCCATACTCGAAGCCCATGCATGCGAGCTCTGAGAGCGGGCTGTTGTGCAGCTCGAGCGGCGCCAGTGCATCGGGCAGGCTCTGGATCGGGCAGACCGTCTGACCGGTCTTGGCGTCGTGCAGCACCATGTGGCGCTGGCTGAAGGTCCCACGCTCGGTGTCCTGGCCGGTCAGCCGCAGCGGCGTTCCCTCGGTCAGCAGCGACGCGAACGCAAGCGCCTCGCCGTGGGCCCAGTCGATCGTCTGCGAGGAGGCCTGCTCCTCCTGGAGCGCCTCGCGGCGGCGGTCGAGCTGTTTGACGAGCTTAGGATGGACCGTGAAGCCGTCGGGTACGCGCAGCAGCTGGTTGCCGAGCTCGCGCAGGCGCGCCTCCGGCACCGCCGTCTCCACGTCAGGGCTGGGGGAGCGGTCGAGCTGGTACTCGCCCGTGCTCTGCTCGCCGCCGTGCTCGGCCGCCGAGGCGATCTTCGCCTTCAGGCGCTGGTGTAGCAGCGTGAGGCCATCCCACACCTCCTGCGCCTGGCGCTCTACCTCCTCAGGGGAGACCACGCCCTCGGCCACCAGACGGTCAGACCACAGTTCGGCCACGCGCTTCTTGGCCTTGATCTTCGCGTACATCTCAGGCTGGGTGTAGGCGGGCTCGTCAGACTCGTTGTGCCCGAAGCGGCGGTAGCCGATCAGGTCGATCAGCACGTCGTGGCCGAACTCCTGGCGGAAGGCGAACGCGAGGCGCACCGCGCTGATGCAGGCCGGCACATCGTCTGCGTTGACGTGGATGATCGGGACGTCGAAGCCCTTGGCGAGGTCCGAGGCCCAACGCGTCGAGCGTGCGTCGTCGGGGTCGGTTGTGAAGCCCACCTGGTTGTTCATGATCAGGTGCACCGTGCCGCCGACCTTGTAGCCGTCGAGCGCCTGCAGGTTCAGCGTCTCCGACACCACGCCCTGGCCGGGGAAGGAGGCGTCGCCGTGGATCACGATCGGGACCGCCGCGTTGGTGTCCTGGTGGGCATGCGGTCCCTTGCGCGAGGTCTGGGCCGCGCGCGTTGCGCCCTCGACCACCGGCGATACGTACTCGAGGTGGCTGGGGTTGGACTCGAGGTTCACCCGGATCGCCCCGCCGTCGGGCAGCGCATAGGTGCCCTGGCTGCCGTGGTGGTACTTCACATCGCCCGTGCCGCCCTGCGGGATCGTCGTCACGGCCTCAAGCGTCGAGGCGCCCTCGAACTCGGCGAAGATCGTGTCGTAGGGGCGGCCGAGGTTGTGGGCCAGAACGTTCAGGCGTCCGCGGTGAGCCATGCCGATCACGACCTCCTGGCCGCCGTGGGCCGCTGAGAGCTGGATCAGCTCGTCGAGCATCGGCACCGTCATGTCCAGGCCCTCGATCGAGAACTGGTGCTGGCCCAGGTAGGCCTTGTGCATGAAGCGCTCCAGCGCGTCCACCTTCACCAGGCGTCTGAGCAGCCTGCGGCGCTCGTCGCTGGTCAACGGCTGGCGGAAGGCACCCGACTCGATGTGCTCGCGCAGCCACACCCGCTGGCGGTGCGAGGCGATGTGCTCGACCTCGTAGGCGATCGTGCCGCAGTAGGTCTCGCGCAGGTGCGGCAGCGCGTCCGCGAGCGTCGCGCCCGGCACGTACATCTGGAAGATCTTCGCCGGCAGCTTGGCCTGGA
>DATARM010000082.1:0-3857 GCA_036264155.1 Solirubrobacteraceae bacterium | reverse complement strand
GCCCGTTGGCGTTGCCCGGGAACGCCACCTGACCTACGCCCAGGATGAACAGCGGGTAGACGAGCCCAAGCAGGACCGTGAACACGACGATCCCGCTCACCGATGTGACGATGTCTCTCTTCATGTCAGTAGAGATGTCCTGTGAGGCCCTGCACGACCGGTCCGAGCAGCAGGGCGGGGAAGAAGGTCAGCGCACCCACGAGGGTCACCACACCGATCAGCAGCACGGCGAAGGTGGGGTTGTCCGTGCGCATCGTGCCGAGCCCCGCCGGCGTTACCCGCTTGCCGGCGAGGGCGCCCGCGACGGCGAGGGCGAAGATGATCGGCGCATAGCGTGCGAACAGCATGTCGAAGCCGCCCAGGAGATCCGCGAAGGTCACACCGTGCGAGCCTGCGTTGCCGGCATTGGGCTGGATGAAGCCCGTGTATCCGGCAAAGGCCGAGCCGTTGTTGTTGGCCTGGGAGAGGTAGGCGTAGAAGGTCTCAGAGAAGCCCTGCGGGCCCTTGCCAAGCGTCGAGATCGAGGCACGACCGGCCGAGCTGGCAGTCGCCATGGCCGTGCAGAAGAGGGCTGCCAGCGGCGTTATCAGAATCCCCAGACCGGCGAGCTTGATCTCGCGCGCCTCGAGCTTCTTGCCGAGCCACTCGGGCGTGCGTCCGACCATCAGCCCACCGATGAAGACCGCGAGCAGGACGTAGAGGAGCATCGAGTAGAGGCCTGTTCCCACGCCTCCGAAGATCGTCTCTGAGGCCGACAGGTTGGCGAACGGCACCGCTCCGCCGATCCCAGTGAAGGACTCGAGAGCGCTGTTGACAGCTCCGCACGAGGTGACGGTGGTGACCACATCGAACAGGGCCGATCCGGCGATCCCGAAGCGCTGCTCCTTACCTTCCATGTTGCCGCCGGTCGAGCCCGAGATCGCCTGCGTGTGCAGCCCGGCCGCGTGCTGGGCGGGCGAGCCGTGGGCCTCGGCGACGTAAGCGACGATCACGGCGCCGAGGAACATGAACATCATCACGCCGTAGATCGCATAGCCCTGGCGGCGGTTGCCCGTCATTCGCCCGTAGGTGAAGACGAGCGCCGCCGGGATGATCAGCACGAGCAGCATCTCGAAGAAGTTGGTGAAGGCAGTCGGGTTCTCGAACGGGTGGGCCGAGTTGACGTTGAAGAAACCGCCGCCGTTGGTGCCGAGCATCTTGATCGCCTCCTGAGAAGCGACCGGACCCATAGCGATCGACTGCGAGAGACCCGTGATCGTGTGCGCGCTCAGGTAGGTGGTGAAGTTCTGGATCACACCCTGGGAGACGAGCACAATCGCTCCGATCACAGAGATCGGCGCCAGCACGTAGAGGACGGTGCGCACGAGGTCCTGCCAGAAGTTGCCGAGGCTCTTGCCGCTGCGGCTGACGATCCCGCGGATCAGCGCCACCGCCACGACGATCCCTACGCCGGCCGAGAGCCAGTTCTGCACCGTGAGCCCGATCATCTGGCTCAGGTAGCTCATCGTGGTCTCACCGCTGTAGTACTGCCAGTTGGTGTTCGTCATGAACGAGGAGACCGTGTTGAAGGTCACGTTCCACGGCGCCGATTTGTAACCCAACGGGTTGAGCGCGTGGGGAACGTAGAAGGCGTTCTGCGTGCGCAGGATCAGGTACAGCAGGAGCCATCCCGCGAGCGAGAAGATCAGCAGGCTTTTGGCGTAGGACTTCCAGTCCTGCCCGCGCTTGGGGTCGACCCTAAGGAGGCGATAGAGGAAGCGCTCCGGGCCGCCGAAGATCGGCGAGAGGAACACGCGCTCGCCGTTGTAGACCTTCGCCATGTAGCTGCCTAGAGGCAGGGCGAGGGCTGTCAGGATCACCGCGAACAGGACGATCGTGAGCCAACCGGAGAATGTCATCTCAGAGCCTCTCCCCCCGGATCAGCGCGTAGAAGAGGTAGGCGATCACCAGCACCGAGACGACCAGGCCAAAGAAGTCGCCTGCGCTCACGAGTGCCCTCCGGGTATGTGCGCGATGAAGGCCGCCAGCGGCAGCGAGGGTGTCATATCCGGTCGACCCCCTCGATCATCCACAGCATCAGGAGGAAGGCGACGATTCCGAGAGCGATTGCCAAGGCGTCCATGGCAGTCACTATTGACGCTGCTGTGTCACGGTCACATAACGTTCAGCGCACCCTGCATAACGATTCTGTGACGAGGACGGCTCAGCCGGCGAAGCGGTAGCCGACGCCCGGGTCGGTGACGATGTAGCGCGGTCCCGCGGTGCCCTCGGGCTCGATCTTGGCTCGCAGGCGGGCGATGTGCGTGCGCAGGGGTTGTATGTCCTCGACGTACTCTGGCCCCCACACCTCGGTCAGGAGCTTGCGGTGGGTCATCAGGCGACCGCGGTTGCGGACCAGCACCCGCAGCAGGTCGAACTCGATCGGGGTCAGGTGCACTGGCTCGCCGGCGCGGCGCACCATGCGCGAGGCGAGGTCGACCTCAAGGCCCTCCACGACGATGCTCGGCTCCTCCTCCGCGCGTGCGGAGCGGCGCAGCGCCGCGTGCAGCCTGGCGACGAGCTCACGCGTGCCGAACGGCTTGGTGATGTAGTCGTCAGCGCCGGCCTCGAGGGCCCTGACCTTCTGCTCCTCCTCCCCCACCGCGGAGAGGACAAGGATCGGCATCTCGCTCCACTCGCGCAGCCTGCGCGTCAGCTCGATCCCGTCGAGGTCGGGAAGCACGAGGTCGATGATGGCGGCCTCCGGTGGACGCACGGCGGCGAGATCGAGCGCCTCGTTTGCGGTTTCGGCGGGCACCGCGTGGAAGCCGGCCTCGCGCAGCACCACTTTCAGGGCACGCACGATCTGGGGCTCGTCGTCGACGACCAGCACGCGGGGAGGCGGCTGCGTAGGCTCGGGCGGGGGTGCTGCGCTCACCTGACGGACCCGCGGACGGCACGCGACACCCCTGGGGGGCCTGTCGACTCATCCTCGTCGGACTCCGCCCCGGCTGCCTCGAGCGGGAACTCGAACACGAACGTCGCACCCTGGCCAGGCAGCGACTCGACGTACAGGGAACCGTCATTGGCCTCGGCGAAGCCCCGTGCGATCGCAAGCCCAAGGCCCGAGCCCCGGTGTTCCCCCCCGGGGGTTCCCGCGCGGTAGAACGGCTCGAACACACGCTCGAGTTGCGCCGGCGGTATCCCGGGTCCGCGATCGACGATACGCACGATCACGCGGTCGCCGGCTGGAGTCGGGCGCTCTGCGCCGCCACGCTCGAGGCCGCTACCAGTCGGCCGGGGGCCGCCGGCCAGGCTGCGCACTGCCCGCGCCCTGACCGATACGGGATGGCCGCTCGAGTGGCGCCGGGCGTTCTCCAGGACGTTCACGAAGGCGCGCTCCATCTGCACCGCATCGACGTTCACGAGCGGAAGCTCGCGGTCGATCGACAGCGCCCAGTCCTCTGGTCCGCTGCCGAGCTCGCCGAGAGCCACGCCGATCAGCTCCTCGATCGAGGTCGGGTGGCGGCGCGGCTCGGCCGCACCCGCTTCCAAGCGGGAGAGGTCGAGGAGGTTGTCCACCAGGCGCGAGAGGCGCTGCGTCTCCTCCTGGATGACGATCGCCATCTCCTGACGCTCGGCCGGCGAGATCGAAGGCGAGCCGACGGCCTCGCCCGCTGCCGAGATCGCCGTCAGCGGCGAGCGCAGGTCGTGCGAGACGGCGCGCAGGAGAGCCGTCTTCACGGTGTCGGCCCTGCGCAGGGCCGCGGTCTCGACAACACCGCCGAGCAGCGACTCGCGCTCCAACGCGGCGCTGAGCAGCGACTCCAATGCGGGGACCACCCGCTCCTGCAACCGCCTCAGACTGGCCTCGGATG
>DATARM010000040.1:0-20569 GCA_036264155.1 Solirubrobacteraceae bacterium | reverse complement strand
CGTGATCGTTTTCGTGACAGGCACTTTCTGTTTGTTCAAAACCACTTCCCCGCCTGTCGTCTGGTCATACAGGCAAAGGCTCACTTCTTTAGTGAACCGCGGGCACTGATTGAAGACTTTGAAGCCTTTCTGCGGTTCCTTGGCGAACGCCGATGAGGCGGTCCCCAAGCTAGCCAGCGCGGCTACCAACACCGCCAGCACTACTCCACGTCTTGTCATCATCCTCTGCTTTCTCTCGTCTTCCCCATTGGTGGTCCAATCAAGTGACGCTATCCCCACCACGACTGATGGTCAACGCGTGTTTCCCAATCTTCGGACTAATGAGTTCGTTCGCGCAGTGCCGCTGATGGGCGGGTCACTTCGCGCGTGCTGCTGGGCCGGCAGGAGGCTGCGGCTAGCCCTTTTTCTTCTTGGCCTTCGCGGGCCCGTACTGCTTGCGGGCTTTGCGTTCGCATGTCTGGCGCCGCTTCTTGGGGTCTTTGCGGCAGAGCTTGAGGGCTTTTTGCAGCTTCTGAGCGCGGGTCAGCGGCTTGGAGGGCTTGGGTGTTTCGCTGGCTTCTTTGGCGTTGAGTTCCGCAATCGAGGGATAGGGGACCGCCGCCGGAGCACCCGGGATCGCGATTGGGCTGGTGAGCGCGGAGGTCGTGAAGGCCTGCTCGCTGCCGTAGCTCGTGCCGTACCGGTTCCTCGCTACCGCCCGATAGTAGTAGGTCGTCCCCGGCTGGAGGTTCTGCACGGAGGCCGTGAGAGAGAGCACCATTCCCGAGCTGGACGCCGCGGTCGCTGCCATCAGCGCTCCGGCCCCTGGGGTCGTACCGAATTCGAACTGCGTCGTGCTCTGCAAGCCATTTGTGTCGAGAGTGCCCGTGATCGTCGCCGAGACTTCCCCCACGCCCTGGGGGGAGCCGGTGGACACTGAGGGGAGCGTGGCCACGGCCGTCGTGAACACTCCGTCTTCGGAGGTCGTCTGGCCGAGTTCGTTGGTCGCGACTAGTGCGAAGTGGTAGGTCGTCCCTGGTTTCAGTTCTTCGAGACTGACGTTCACCCGCTGGGCGCCGTAGCCGGTTTCCAGGAGTTTCGTCTCATAGGTCGCCCGACCGTGTGCGTAGGGGTCTTCCGCCCCTTCTTCGTAGCCGGAGGAGGGTACGTAGGCGAAGTGATAGGTGGTTGCCAGCCCTTGCGCGGTGACGGTCCCCGATACCAGTGCACTGGAGCGCGTCACTTCGCTGACTTCGACGGTGCTCACAGCCGGGACGGCAAGCGCCGTGAATTTCTGCACGGGGCCGTCGCTCGTGCCCGTCGAGTTGCTAGCGATCACGCGATAGTAGTAGGTGGGGCCCGGCGAGAGGCCGTGCACACCGGTCGGGCCGGCGAGCAGTTCCCCAGAGACGGCCGGCAGCGCCGACGCGCCCGCGGCGACGGAGCCGTTGCCTTCGAGCAGCGCTTCTTCGCTGGTGGAGTATTCGAACTGATATTTCGTTTCCTGGAAGTTCGGGTTGATCTTGGCTTCGAATTTGGGTTCACCTGAGTTCAGCGCTGTGATCGTCTCGCTATCGATCGCAGGAGCTTTAGCCGCGCTTGTGGTGAACTGCGTCACCGTCCCTTCCGATGTGCCCGTCCCGTTTTTCGCAGTCACCTTGAAGTAGTAGGTCGTTTCCGGTTTCAGGACGCGACCCGTGGGCACGCTCGCTTCACGGCCGCCGAATTCCGCCGGCAGGTCTTCGCTGCCGGCGATCGTTTTGGCGTTTTCCGTCAGGGCTTCATTGGTGGCGATCTCAAACGAGTAGCTCGTCGCTTCCTTCTCCGGGTTGATCTGCGAGGAGAGCGTCGCCGAGAACGGTGTGGCTTCGTTGGCGCCCGTGGAGAGGATCAGCGGCTTGGCTTTCGCGAGCGTAGTGAACGTCAGCGGGGCGCTTTCAACTTCTTCGCTTCCAAAGAACTCGATCAGACAGAAGGAGTAGGTTGCGCCCGGTTCGAGGTTCGTAGCTTCGACGTGTACGGCTTCTTTGGCCAAGCCCGCGGCCAGGCCCGGCGGTTTTGGGTTGTATTCGGTTTCAGGGCGGCAAGCTTCCGTGGAGACCTTGTAGAGGAACTGGTATTCCCCTTCGCTACCTGCGGCCCCCGGGTTCAGTTCGCCTTCCAGCAGCGCCGAGGTTCCCGTTACCGAGGTGGCCGCCTTCAGGACCGGCGTTTCGAGTGCCGCCAGGGCCTGCGACGCGGAAGCCCCAAGGCACGCCAGCGCGCACACCATCCCCACAGCGCCCAGCCGAGCGAACCGAGCGATCATTTCTTCTTCGCTTTCTTGGAGGTCTTCTTGACCGGTTTCGCCTTCGGACATCCAGACACGCCGATCGTCGTGGTCTCTTTCACGATGTGCCCGTTCTGGGCCGTGATCTCAGTTGGCATCTTGAGGCTCTGGCCGCAGAAGTCGAAGTTCGCCTTCGTCGGGAGATAGGAGGTCAGGATCGAGTACCTGCCCGTCGGAAGCTTCAACTCGAACGAGCTCACGGGTGCGTCGGGAACGGTGTCGAAGTTGCTCGAGGTGATCCCCTTTTTGATGTCGGTGTGCCCGTCCAGCACGAGGACCACGCCTTCGCCCTGGAGCACGATCTCCAGATCGGGGAATTTGGCGCCTCCGTGCGAGACGAGATACGCCGGACCGCTCAGCGGGCTCGCGAGCACGGGGGTCGAGGCCGTCGCTGTGCCCACGTCGGATTCTTTCGGACACAGAGCGGGATTGGCCGCGAACACAGCCGCCAGGCACGCCTTGTTCAACGTGGATGTGCGCGAGGGCAGCTGGATGGGCAGATCGACCTTCACACCCCGGATGTTCGCTTCGCCCTCGCCCGACTGCGGGCCACCTTTCGCCGAGACACGCACGTCCAGGCTTGCACCCGAGAGTTTGCTCGAGTGCGCCGCGACGGTCGCCGAGAACTTCGGTTTGAACGGAAGGCCGGCACAGCCCGCTGCCTGGTAGGGGGACGCCAGGCCGACGCCTGTGCCCTGCACGCTGGACAGCGTCGCCGAGACAACCGACGGGTTGCAGCTCGTCGGGTTGAAGATGAATCCCTGTCCCTGTCGGTCGACCGTCACGTTGACGGTCCGGATCTGAAGCGGAACCCCGTCGAGGATCCGCGGCAACGGGTCGCTGGTGATCGTCGCCTGCCCGGTCGATGGGTTCACGCTGATCGCGGCCCGCACCACGACCGTCCCGAGATTGAATGGCCCGGCCACAGCCGGCACGACCACACTGAGTCCGAACGGAGCGCCCTTGTACGGGCCCGTCAGATACACGGGGGCCTGCGGCTGGCCTTCCTCGGGCACGGTCAGCGGCTGTGACCCCGGGCCCGCCACTACCGAAGTATGCCCGATCTGCGAAGCCGAGGAGCACGACCCCGCGTTCGCCTGAGCTTCACCGCACTGCGGCACGCTCGAGAGCAGTGCGAGCAGCCCAGGCGGCGTTGTCACCTGCAGGCCCGAGAGCCCCTGATCGGAGTCAGATCGCGTGAAAGACGCCACGAACGGACTGAAGCCATCGGCCTGGTTGCTCGTCGTGCCGGCGGTGAAGCCGGGGGCAAACCCACGCGCCCCGCACCCTTCGCCGATCGAGAACGACGGCGAGAGCAGGGCGTCCGCGGTATACGGCGCGCTCCACGGAGCCAGATCGACCGACGAGGTGTAAGACCCGCACGATTCAGGCGTCACCAGGGGCGCGCGCTGGCCTTCCTTGAACTTAAACACCAGTTCGTCAAATGGCTGCTGCGGCAGATCTTTGAACGTCGCCGTCAGGCGCCCGGAGGCGGGATCAACCGACACGCGACCCTCGAGCTTGATCGTCACCCCGTATTCGGCCGAGTGCAGCTGCACGAACAGGCGCACCATCCGTCCTTCGCGCGCGTCCGCTTCGTTACACGGATCGCATTCGGGGGCACCCACGAACACCTGGCCTGAGATGCGATTGGCGAGGATCGGTGTGTGCACTTCCACAGTGCCCACCAGCGAGGCTTCGGGGCAGGACGCAACCTCCGTGCCGGCTTCGTCGAACTGGCCGTCGCTGCACGACGCGAGCCCACCCGCCGACGCCGGGCTGAGCGTCAAGCCGGCCGGCAACGCCACACTCGCCCCCCGCAACGGCGGCGTGGCATAGCTCGAGGATTCCTCGCGCTGGGGGATCTTGAGCACGGCAACGAACCCGGATGGCGCCCCGGACTGCCTGCTCGTGGTGGTCCCTTCGAATTCCGGAGCGAACGAGAGCTTGGTACAGCCCGTTGGCGCGGGGGAGACAGAACTGGAGGAGATCCACGTGCCCGGATCCTGCCACGAGTCCATCCGCATCGAGGTGACCAGCGGCCCTCCGGTGCAGTCGGCGGGATCCGAGAAGAACGGCGTTCCCGACGAAGACACCCCGTCAACAGCAGCCGGATTGCCGAAGAACGTCACTTTCACGCCGGCGAGGTGGATGAGCCTTGGGACTTCGGAGGAGACCACTTCTACGGTGTAGCCGGCCGGCGTGTGGACGAGGTTGGCGTAGAGCGCCGCGACCTGATTCTCGACGATGAACTCGAATTGCGCCGGGTGACCCGCCTCCGGCACGGTGTTGTAGAGCGGCTTCACGGTCGCCGAGCCTTTCTGCGCACCCGAGAACCCCCATGTGTTCGTGGGTGAGACTTTCGACACCGCGACGGTCCCGATGATGCTCGCCGCCGGACAGCCGCCGCCGTCACCGGGCGGAGAGAGGAGGTACTGCGGGCACGTCGGGGTTACCTGCGGGTTGCCGACGAATCCGGGCGGCAACTGCACCGCGACGTTCTTCACATCCGCCGCCGGGCTGGTCCGAGATCTCAGTTCTTCGCCTGGGCTCAACCCTTCGATGAGGTTCGTGTTCATGACGAAGCTCGTGGTGTCGACGTTCGGATGATCGCCGGCTTGGACATCGAGCTGTCCGGCCGCATCGAGCGTGATCGAGCTGAATGGGCTCGCGAGGCCGAAGGGCGATTCGGCATCGCTCACCGTCAGCCTGCGCTGGGCCGAGACCGGGGCGGGTCCGCCGCCCGATACTGTCGCAACATCCGGTTCTGCCAGGGTACCCGTGACACCCGCTTCGGGCACCACCGTGATCCTGACCCCGAGACCGGCTTTGTTATCGCCTGGCAGTGGAAGCGATTCGTATTCTCCGGGACCGAATTCTTCGCCATGATAAACGCACCTGACTGTCCGGGCCGTGTGTTCGCAGCTCAGCCCTTCTTCCACAGGTTGCTTGTTGGCTTCGATTTCGCTCACTTCAAGGCCTGGGGGAAGGACGTCGGTAATGGTCACCGGGCTACCGTTCGTCGCCTCGGCGCCGTCGTCTGTCGCCAGGACCGTGATCGAGCCACCGCTCGAGGAGATGTTCGTCGGGAACGTGTCGACCCGGAGGGCCCAGTTGGGCTGTTCGGCGGCGCCGTAGGCCGAAGCTGCGCCGCCCACCACGAGCGCGAGTAGCACCCCTAGAGCCGCCAGGGATCCGGCGAGATGAGGAAGGGCGCGGGATCTCATCGCTTGGTCGCCGCCTTGTGCTTCAGGGGGCCGTACAGATGCCTTGCTCGAACTTCGCAGGCGTGACGCTTGGACTTGTTTGCCTTCTTGTGACATACCTTCAGGGCGGCCGCAAGCTTCTGGGCACGGGTGGGCTTCTTCGGCGGCTTGCCCGTCGGCACCGTTTCGACCACGGGCTGGTTCGCCGGGCCGGCAAACGCGGTGCTGGACGGCGCACCCACACCCGCGGGGGAGCCGGATGAGCTCTGGCAGCCTTCACCACTGCAGGGCGAAGGGGAACTCGGCGGCACGAAACCACCATCGGCTCGGGCGTCGTAGATGTCGGCGAGGGTGTCGACATCCTGGGGTACGAGCGACTGAAGCGATTCGAAGAAGATGTCGTTGCCCGACGGGCTTACGCTCGCGGCGCCTTCAAAGAGTCCCATCGGCGCGCTGCCACCTCCTGAGATCAGATACACGCGGCCGTTGTGATACTCGTAGATGTTCTGTGCATATTCGTAGCATTCGTGTTCTTCTTCGAAGAAACAGCGATTGTCGAAGGCTTTCGAGGTGAGCGCGTCACTGCTCTTGAAGACGACTGTCGACCCGTCTTCCGAGATGGCCGGGTGCAGATTGGCGCCGGCAGCTCCGATGCCCTCGACCGATTCCGATCCATAGCGTTCGATCTGAGCCGGGGCGGCCGGAGTGTTCCCATCATCGTTGTAGCCTTCGTCACCGACCGATATGCGGACCAGCGTCTTGGTCGTGGTGTCGTAGCGGAACACCTGCGCCATTTCAGTGGTGTCGTCGCTTGTCAGCTTGTTTGTGCTGGTGAACACCAGGTAGCGCCCGTCGCCGGTGGCGTTCATGGGGCTTTCGGCGTTGTAGGACCACTGCGAGGAGTCGTTTGACGAGGAGAGCGTCGCAATGAACGCGACTTCGTGGGTGAGCGTGTCCTGCGCATATAGGTTCTCGGCGCTCGCCATGGCCGTTGCACCTTCGCGGTTAGGGGCTTTGCTCAGCACGCCCTTGGCCACGAAGAAGACGTGGGATCCGTCTTCGGAGACCGCCGCCACACCCTGGACCTCGGGACCTTGTCCGGACGAGTCGCCGCCGGAGAGAAGCCTGAGGCCGAACGGTTCTTCAGTTTCGGGGTTTTCAGCGAGGTCGTATTCGTACAGGTTGCAGCCGCCTTCTCCGCTCGTCACGGTGCAGCCTTTTTCACCGTTGCGTGGCACGGCTGAGTCTTCGGGATTAGGGTCCTGCGATGCTCCGTCGAGGAGTTGCTGAGGGCTGCTGAAGAAGACCCTTTCGCCATTGGCCGATGCTCCTTCGTAGTTCGCGTCACGGAAGTTCGCTGTGCTCGAGATATCGGCCTGGCATTCGGAGGTCGTGCAGCCAGGATCGGGCTGTACAGGCGTTAGGCCGTTCGGCTCGGACAACGCGAGCGTGTGCGACCCAGCGACTCGCGCGAAGATCTCGTCTACGGCTGGCAGCCTACTTGCTCCCGTGCATTCCGGGGTGGCTGGGTCGCCTTCGCCGACGGCCGTGAAGAACACCCGGGAGAGCCCCGACTTGTCCTCTGTGATGGCGTTTAGTCGGTTTCCGCCCTGCTGACTACCGCCTGGCGACGTTCCGCAGTCGCTGATGAGCGACCCCGCGTTGTCAACTCCAACCAAGACTGGCGTGGTGTTCCCTGTGCCCGTGTACTCGTAGAGCGACTGATTGAAGAACTGGTTGTTGGGAGCCAAGATCGTCGCGTCTCCCGGCCATCTTTCAGCTTCGGTAAAGGGCTGCAACGTGAAGAACACGTGTTGGAGATCGGGTGTGGCGTCGACGTAGGTCGTGTCCCCGGCCTGTTGGCCGGGTCCGGACGGGCTCGAGGGTATGGTCGGCGGCAGCATCGGTCCGATCTCTTCGAACTGACCGTCCGCCCGCTGTAGATAGAGGTCGCGCTCGTAAGCCGAGCCGGAAGCGGGCCGCAGCAGCATGAGCCGGTCCCCGTTTCCGGCGAGCAGCAGCTTTGCGCATTTGGCTGTCGCGTAAGCGAATTCGTCGAGCGGCGCATCGTCGATGGCCGAGATGCTCCACCCGCCGGAGCCGCGCGCGAGATCGAAAGCGGTCGTCGGGCAGTCGGGATTGCTCGTGGCTCCCGCGAGAACTCCGATTGAGGCGGCCCCCACCCGTTCCCCCCCGTCCTCCGAGAAGCTGAAGGTGAGCCTGGCTCCGCTCTTCGACACCGGGGTCACCTGCTCGTATGCACGGCATTCGGGCAGGCCGGCCGAGGCTCCGGCACGACTTGCTTCGTTGGGGCACGCAGCCGCGTGGGCGACACCCGCCCCGCCCAGAGACCAGATGGATAGCCCCATCACGGCCACACGGATGCACGCCGACCGGAGACCACTCGGCCTCCATAGCCTTATGAACCCGGCACCCACACTCACCGCAGCACCCCCACACTCACCGCAGCCACCCACACTCACCGCGTCGTCCCTCTCTCGCTCATAAATAGAAACAGCGCCCTCTCCAAATTGACGCTGGACACCAGGATAAAACAATGGACATGGCGGCGCTAGGCATGTTTCTGACTATCCCAGGCCAGCAAATCTACTTAAGTGCGGCGGGAGTCTCTCGTCGGACTCACCCGCCGCCGTCTGCCGATGAACGCTCAACTGCCGTTCATCTGCCGCTGTCCAGCCTTAAGTCCCTTCGATCACCTCGTATTCTTCAGCTTTGGAGCCGACTAGTAGTGCTCCGTTGGGTTGGTGGTGGGTGGTGGTCGGACGGCAGCTCTCTGCGGCAGATGGGGCAGGTGCCTTGCGGGCAGGCCAGGAGCGCTAGTAGCTCCCGGACAACCTGGAAGAGGGGCAGGCTGCCGCCCTGAGTCGAGGGCGGTCTTTTCTCCTTCGCTTCTCGAGTGTGAGGAAGGCGTGCGCGACTGAGACGAGCGTGACGTGATGGTGAAAGCCGCGGTAGGAGCGTCCCTCGAAATGGTCGAGGCCGAGGGCGTCCTTGAGCTCGCGATAGTCGTGCTCGATCCGCCAGCGCAGCTTCCCCAACCTGACGAGGTCCTTGATGTTCGTGTCGACGGGGAGGTTGGAGAGCCAGTACTTGACGGGCTCGTCCTTGCCTTCGGGCCACTCGACCAATAGCCAGCAGACCTGGAGCTCTTACCGTTCGGTTCGCGGAGCTGTGGACGGCTATGGGACGGCTCCGTCGGAGGTGGACGGCTCTCGAGCGATCATGGTCGCGTCGTCGAATAAAGAGGCGGGCCGCGATACGAGATCGCGGCCCGCCCTACGGCTATCGAGCCGGTTTCCAGATCAACTGGCGGCTCTAGCTACATCAGACGCCTTCGATAACTGCCCATTTCTGGGCTTTGCCTTCTTTTAAGAGTTTCACGAGGAAGTCGCCGCTGAATTTGGCCGATTCTTCACCAAGCTTCAGGTGGCTGCCCGTCGCGAGACATTCGAATAACTGGTTTTCGCGGGTTACTTCGGTCGGCGAGGTGCAGACCTGGCCTTTGCCTTCTGGCGAGCCCGTGACTTTGAGGCTCCCAGCGACGATGCAGGTGCCGCCGCTGCTGTTGAATTTGATCGTCGCAAACGTGTTTCCAGTTTCAGGCGTGAATTCAATTTCTTCTTTTTTGAGGATAGTGCCCTTCAGTTTTTCTGTGCTGATTGGTTCTGTGACTGTGCAGTGTGCCGGGTTGGCGACGGTGCAGGTTTTGAATTCCAGAACCAGTTTTTTGACAGTGGTCGAGCCTGCGGAGGAGACAACTTCACCGTTCGTGCCGTTGCCGACCACAGTGCAGGTAATCTTGATGCCGGCACTTTCGAGAACGTAGTTGTGCGTGGTGTCGTTTTCGATGTTGATCGGGAAGCTGCCTTCGGTTAACACTAACGGTTCACCGAGACACAGGACGAATTTTTTGTTTGCTTCTTTTTTACATTCTGCTGCCGATGCCGACGCTGACGCGACGGCGCTGACCGCGAGAACGGCCAACAAGCCCAGCAGAATCAGTCTCACCTTAGACACTGAGATTCCTCCTTGCCCACTTTCGTGGGCGTGGTTGTTTATCGGTCTCTCCGTGCGCTTCGAGAGCATCGTGGGCGACGGATGACCACTGCGGTATCGCCTCTCCGCAGCCCGACTTCGAGCAGCAGGCCGACGATGGGGGCCACTATGGTGCTTGTGGTCAATGACGTCAACCCATGCGCGTCCTCAAACGTCAGGCGTACTTTCTTGCGGACGGCGGGATGAGGTGTTTTCCCTGCATTTCACGATAATCCGTAAAGGGGAAAACGTTTCTCCGTAGTCGGAGACAGAGTTCCAGATCCAGCCTTCGGGCCTATCTGAGGAAGCTCGGGGTACCCGAGCTCGACGGCGACTGTCAATACCGAGGATCATTTGAGCTCTCAGGTGCCGACCGAGCTGCGTACGCTGGCTGAAGGTGCGTCCGTCCTGGGGCGAACGACCGTCGCCGCCGGTGCGACCCGCGCAAGTCCCAGCGAGGCTCGCCGAGCTGGAGGCCAGCGAATGCGTCGGCAGTTCGGGCGGACCCGGGATCGTTGAGTTCCCACGCTAAGCGCGTGCTCGGACTACACACGCTGCCGTGGACTCCGTGCGGAGGGCCTGTCGCGCAGCTGAGGCGCTCGACGTCTCGGACCGGCGGTCTCAGGCGCGTGACAGCCCGGCGCGAGTCGCCAGGTAACCCGCCAGACCGTCCTGCCAAGGGGGCAGCGGCAGCACGTCGTTGAGTTCCGATTCGAGCACCGACCATGCCGGCCGTGGCGCCGGGAGCGCCATCTCCTCACTGCTCGTGTCCTCCACAGCGCATTCCACCTCGGCTTGGTGGAAGATCTCGGTGGCGAAGCCGTTCCATGAGACGTGTCCCGCGCCCGCCAGGTGCACGAGGCCGGCGACTTCGCGCTCGAGCAGGCCCACGAGCGCGGGGGCGAGATGCCCGCTCCAGGTGGGGCAGCCGACCTGGTCGGTCACGACCTGCACGGCCTCGCGCTCCCCGGCGATCCTAAGCATCGTCTCGACGAAGTTGCGACCGCCGATGCCGAACAGCCATGCGGTACGTGCCACAGTGTGCCGGGACGATGCCTCGAGCACCTGGTGCTCGCCCGCGAGCTTGCTCTCGCCATAGACCGAGCGCGGCCCCGTGGCGTCGGACTCCACATACGCACGAGGAGCACCAGAAGCGTCGTGGGGCGCCTCGCCGCTGAACACGTAGTCGGTCGACACGTGCACCAGCGGTATGCCCACAGCGGCTGCACCGCGGGCGAGGTTGCCGGCGCCGTCGGCGTTGACAGCAAAGGCGCCCTCGCGATTGCTCTCCTGGCCGTCCACGTCGGTCATGGCAGCGCAGTTGAGGACCGCCTCCGGGTTGGCGCGCTGCAGCGCGGCCTCGACGGACGCAGGCGCCGTGATGTCGATCTCCGGCAGATCCATCGCGATCAGCTCGTGCCCCGCGCGCTCCCCCGCGCGCAACACGTCGAGACCAAGCATCCCCGCGGCGCCTACGACGAGGATCCTCACAGGATCGAGATATCCGAGTTATCGCCCACCATGAAGCGGTAGGCCCGTGGCTGACGGTCGCCCCGGCGGATCGTCACGTTGCGCCCAAGCAGCGAGGACTCCATTCGGCCGTCGAGGTCGCTGACGGTACAGCCGGCGAGCAGGATCGAGTGCTCGACCTCGGCTCCCGATATCGAGCAGCCCTCGCCGATCGCGGTGTAGGGGCCTATGTAGCAGTTGCTCAAGCGGGCGCCTGCGCCCACGATCGCGGGACCGCGCACCGTCGTGCGCTCCAGACGCGCCCCCGGCTCGATCACCACGCGGCCGTCGACCTGGGAGTCGATCAGCTCGCCATCCACACGCTCGCGCAGGTTGTCGAGGATCAGGCGGTTGGCCTCGAGCATGTCCTCAAGGCGCCCTGTGTCCTTCCACCAGCCGCGCACCACGTGCGGCTCCACGCGCAGCCCCGAGTCCACCAGGTACTGGATCGCATCGGTGATCTCAAGCTCCCCCCGCGCCGAGGGTTCGATCGCGCGCGCAGCGTCGTGGATACCCGCGGTGAACATGTACACGCCCACGAGCGCCAGGTCGGTCGCCGGCTGCGCAGGCTTCTCCACGAGCCGCACCACGCGTCCCACCTCGCCCTCGCCCGCATCGGCCAGCTCGGCCACGCCGTAGTTCTCGGGGTCGGGCACGGGAGTCAGCAGGATCAGCGCGTCTGGCTCGTGCTCGGCGAAGGCGGCCACCAGGTCAGCGATCCCGCCCTGGAGGAGGTTGTCGCCCAGGTACATCACGAACGGGCTCTCCTCCAGGAACGGCTCGGCCGTCAGCACGGCGTGAGCGAGCCCCGCTGGCTCGTCCTGGACGATGTAGGTGATCCGCACGCCGAAGCGCGAGCCGTCCCCCGCCGCCGCTTCGATCTCGAGACCGGTCTCGGGCGCGATGATGATGCCGACCTCCTCGATCCCCGCCTCGGCCATCGCCTCGATGCCGTAGAACAGCACCGGCTTATTGGCCACGGGGACGAGTTGCTTGGCGCTCGTGTGCGTGATCGGGCGCAGGCGCGTGCCCTTGCCTCCGGAGAGGATCAGTCCCTTGAGCGGCTCCATCGGGGTCTCAGCCTACAGATACGCTCAGTACGTACCGCCGAGCTTGCGATGATCCCAGCTCACACGGCGCCGCTCGACGAACTCGAGGGCGACCCGCTTGGCGGCCTGCCTGTCGACCATCTCGCCGACCTCCGCCGGCAGGTTCTCGGCCGGTGGAGCCCCGCGGGGAGAGGCATAGCGAGCGAAGATCTCGTGCCCCAGGGCTTTGACCGCCTCCAGATCCCGATGGACCGTGACATCGCACTCGAGCATCACACCGCGCAGCTCCTGGTAGAGCTCGCCCGCCTCCACCTGCAGCGTCGCGCGGGGGTCGCGCTCGAGGTTTCGCACCTTCTGCGAGACGCCGTAGGTCCACGCCCACAGCCGCGGGCCGCGATCCCCGGCGGGGGGATCCCTGAGCACGTACCACAGCGGCATCAGGTGCGGCCAGCCTCGAGGACCGCCGGTCGCGCACGTGACGGTGCGCTCCCCGGCGAGAAACGCGGCAGCCTCCTCCACGCTCATCTTGATCTGCTCGCGGCGACTCATCGCCCGGCTCGTGAGCAGATGGGGGACACCCAGGGATCCTATCCGCCGGCGCCCCACCGGATTCGGCACCGGCTCCAGGCTCGAGCGCGGAGTCGTCCTCGACGCCCACTAGATTTCCTGCACGTGCACGGCTCGCAACTGCTCCTGGTGCCCCCCAGCGTTCCCCAGGAGCAGGCCCCGATCGGAGATGCGGAGCGCGAGCCCAACCGCAAGGCAAACGGCGTCTACTACACCCCTCCGCGGCTGGCCCAACTGCTGGCGCGCTGGACGCTCGCGGGCGACCCGCAGCGGATCCTCGAGCCGGCCTTCGGCGATGGCGTCTTCCTCGAGGCGGCCGATAGGATCCTGCGAGAGACGGGCGCGGAGAACGCGAAGGAGCGCCTTCACGGCGTCGAGGTCGACCCCGACGGACCACGGCGCGTTCGCGAGCGAGGCCTCGAGCTGATCGCGGAGCAGCTGCACGAGGACGACCTCCTGTCCCTCGATACCGAGCAGCTAGGGGGCGGCTTCGACGCGATTCTCGGGAACCCCCCCTATATCCGCCACCACCTGCTGAGCGAGGAGATGGCCAGCCGCGGGCGCCTGGGCGGCCAGCGGCTCGGCATCGACCTCAACGGGCGCAGCGACGCATGGGCCTACTTCTGCGCGCACCTGGTCAGATTCCTCAACCCCGGCGGCAGGCTGGCGCTGGTGCTGCCTGGTTCGGTGCTCCACGCCGACTACGCGCGTCCGCTGCTCGACGCGCTGGCCGCCGAGGAGGGCGAGGTCCAGCTGATCCGTATCAGCGAGCGCCTGTTCCCGGGCGTCCAGGAGCGCACGGTGCTGCTGTTGATCGACCGCGCCAAGCCCAGCGGCGGACGCGTCGTCTATCGCCGCATTGCCGGCCTCGACGGTCTCGCCCGCGCGCTGCGAAACGGCTCGCCGGGGCGCGTGGGCGGCGCGAGCGCAACACGCACACACCACGATCCGCGACTGCCGTGGCGTCTGCGCAGCGCCGAGGCGACCGTCTGGGAGAAGGCCTGCGCCGATGAGCATGTGGTGCCGCTCGGCACGATCGCAAAGACGCTGATCGGCGTGGTCACCGGCGCCAACGCATTCTTCGTCAGATCCTGGCCCGAGGTGGAGGCCCTCGGCGAGGGCGTCAACTCGGTGCCGATCGTCTCCCGCGGCGCGTGGCTGGCCGCGACTAGCTGGACCCGCTCGGCGCAGAGCACGCACGCCGATGAGCCCTCGCGGCTGATTCTCTTCCCGCCCAGGACCGATCAGCTGTCGGCGGAGGCGCTCGCCGAGCTTAGCCGCGGTAAGAAGCTGGAGCTCCACAAGCGCAGCCACTGCGCAAAGCGAGAGGCCTGGTACTCGATCGTCGACACGCTCGTGCCCGACCTGTTTCTTCCCTATATGGGCTCGCGCCCGCACTGGCTCGTGGTCAACGACGCGGCGGCGACCTGCACCAACACGATTCACCGCGTGTGGCTGCACCCCGAGACGGGGCTCTCGGCGCAGTCGATCGCGGCGGCCTCGTGGACCACGCTGTACAGGCTCTCGGCCGAGCTGCACGGCCGTAGCTACGGCGGGGGGGTTTTGAAGCTCGAGCCAAGCGGCGCCAGCAGGCTGCAGCTCCCGGCGCTTGAGAGCCCGGGCCTGCTGGAGGAGATCGAGCGGGCACGCATCGGCCGAGGCGCCGAGGCCGCCCAGAGCCTCGCCGACCAGCGCCTGCTGGTCGAGGGCATGGGCCTCTCGGAGGCCGAGGTCGCGACGCTGCGCGAAGCAACCGCAAGACTCGAAGCGCTGCGCCGGCGTTAGCCCCGACCGCGCATCAGCACCTCGCCCCCGGGGAACCTCTTGAGGTCCACCAGCGGCGAGCCTGTGCTCTGCTCGATCGTCTCGAGCTGCCATAACAGGAAGGAGGAGAGCCGCCGCCTCTGGATGCCGCGCCACATGCGGATCTCATCGCTATCGCGCTCGACCCGCTCCTGCCACGGCTTCTGGAAGAGCTCGCTGATCAGGAACTCCAGGCACGCCATCGGCGTGGGCGGGTAGCTCGGCAGCCGCGGCACGGGCAGCCACTTGGGGAACGGGCCCTCGAGCTCCTCGCCCCGCACCTGCGTGTGAAAGCAGCACCCCGGCGAGTCGGCCGCGCCGATCTCCATGCGCCACATGCAGAGCTCCTCGCCACTTGCGTCCTTGATGCGCAGCTGCGTCGAGGCGTTGCCGACGAGGTAGACGTCCTTGACGGGCCTTGAGCCGGTGCGCAGATGCCAGCTGAAGCTGAGCGCGCCGAACACGGGCGGACCCTTCTGGGTCGATCGTTCGCGTCGGCGCTCGTAGTGGGCGTCGCTCGGCCTGGTCTGAACCGCCTCCTCGCGGGGGATCTCCCACACGAACGGCGTGTTGGCGCGGGCCAGTAACGCGCCCAGGTCGTGCTTGGCGCGGTCGAGGCGACTGGCGGCGGAAGGCGTGAGAAAGCGCCGAGCGAGCGTTGGCACGACCTCGATCTCCTTGTGCAGGTCGGCGAAGCTCAGGCGCAGCGGCTCTGCATCAGTCATCGTCGCCCAGCAGCTCGGCGTCGCTCGCCACCACCAGGCCTCTGAGCCGCTCCGAGTCCAGCACCAGCTCGCGCTCGGCCCAAGCGTCGTCGGCATACGGAGGCCAGTCGTCGAGCTGCACACGCAGAGCGTCGTTGACCTCCACCAGCTCATTGGCGCGGTAGCTCTCATCGATCGCAGGGACGACTTCGTGGGCGAGGAACTTGACCTTCCTCGCGGCGAGCCTGTTCACGGCCCTGTGCAGGGCATCGACCCCACCGGTTCCGTCGGTCCACTGGAAGACAAGGTCGTCGAGACCGCTGCGCCACCAGTGCGGGCCGTAGAGATCGCAGAGGATCCCCTTGTAGCGGACCGAGTCCAGCTCCCTGGCGAGCTTCGACTTGCCGCGGAGCAACCGCTCCAGCTCTGCCACCTCGATCCGCAGCCGGGCGGCCATCCCGATCAGGTCGGTCAGGAAGGCAGGGTATGGGAGGATCCGGTGCGCCATCCAGCGGATCACCGCGAGGGCATGGGTGGCTGTGGAGAGCTCGTGGATCGGCGGATGGCAGGCGCTGATGTCATCTGCGGCCGTCGCGAAGAACGGCGCGTTCGGGGCGAGGCCGAGCAGCGCGTGTAGGCTCCTGGTCGCCTCGGCTGCCTCCTCTGGCCACTGAGGCGGCAGCTGCCTGATCGCACGCGCCAGCGAGACGACGCCGGCGGGGGCCTGCTCGCTGTTCTTCTCGAACACCCACTCGAGGTTGCACAGGCGCGCGACAGCAAATCCTCGCAGCTCCTCCGGCAGCGTCCCCGAGATGCTGCGCACGCGGCCCGAGTAGAGGGCCACGCCGGTCACCTTCCCCACCGAGTTGTTGATCTGCTCGCGCACTACCGCGCTGAGCGCCAGGCCGTTGGGCGGCGCCGCAAGCGAGGCGCGGGCGCCGCTCCAGTCGTCGAGTTCGTAGTCGACGAGGACGAGGTCGGCACCGCGAAGGTCGGACTCGGTGAACTCGTCGGGAGTCCGCACGACCACCTCGGCATTTGGACCCACCAGGCGCTTGAGCGCCATGCCGTCAGAGCGCTGGTCATCGATGACGAGCACCACAGGCCTGGTGGACGGGCTCATGCTAAGAACTCCAGCTGGATCGCCGTCGCATAGCCCTTGCGCGGCGCGACGAAGCCGATGTGCGCACCGTACTCGTCGAGGATTCCGCGCGTGATCGGCAGTCCGAAGCCCATGCCCTGGCCCAGCAGGGGGTCGACCTCGGTCGTGGTCGTCTCGAACGGGCGAAACCAGCGCTCGGCCGCCGCCTCCAGGTCGACCCGCTCGCCGGTGTTCTCGAGCCGCAGCCTCACCCCTCCGCTCTCGCCAACCTGTTTAGCGCTAGCCAGGATGCGGCCGCCCTCGCCGGCTGCCTTGACGGCGTTGGTGAGGAGGTTGAGCAGCACAGCGGTGAGCTCTGCGGGGAACATCGGCGGTGTGCGCAGCTCGGGCGAGATGCGGTTGACGAGCGTGATCCCGCGCCGCTCCAGGGCGGGCCGCACGAGCTGGGAGGCGCTGTCCAGCCGCGCTGCCAGCCGCTGGCGCGAGCGCCGTCGAACGGCTGCCGGCGCGGTCAGGTCGATCAGGTAGCTCGCCTGGCGCTCCAGGCGCGCGCGCAGGTCACGCAGTGTCTGGTGGGCTTCGCCCATCGCACGGCGCCCGTCGGTCGTGCCGAAGCTGTCCGGATCGCCGCGCAGGCGCTCGAGGATCGCGTCGGTCGCGCCCACCAGCGCGAGCAGGCCGTTGATCTCGTGGACGAACTCGGCCATCTGGATGCCCACCGAGGCGAGGATCGGCGTCAGTCGCTGCTCGGCCAAGAGCGCGTTGACCGCGATCGCGAGGCGCTCGTTCTCCTCCTCCAGCCGCGCGAGCGTCTGCTCGGAGGCCTTGGTCTTGCCTGCCGCCATGCTGGCGCGCAGGCCCGCCATCTCCGCCCGGCTCGACTCGATGCGCGAGCCCACCTCCTCGACCCAGCTGCTCGGGGGCGGCGGCTCGAGCGCATCGTCACCGGAGCCGGTGGAGGAGTCGCGCGGATCGCTCTGCGCCCTGGCCGCCCGCGCTGCCCTTGCGGCCTCCCGCTTGGCCTGACGTCCGGCGGCACGCGCTCGCGTAAGCAGATCGATTCCTAGGCGGGTGAGGTCTTTGAGGTTCTCGAAGGCCCGGTTTGGGACGAAGCCTTCGCGATTTACGAGCATTTCGAGATCGCCGCTGCGCTCGCGCGTGAGCAGGACCGCGCCGACGTAGGAGTCCGACGGCAGGATCGTCAGGGCGAAGTCGTCGTCCTCGGTCCAGTTGACCTCCTCGGCCAGCTGCTTGTTCTCCTCGATCAGGCGCAGCTGCCTGCTGCGAGCGGCGTAGTCGCGGTTGACCTCGAGCCAGTCGTTGTCCGGCGCGCCGTAGGGAAGCACGCGAAAGCCCTCCGAGTAGACGCGGATGCCGGCGACTTCCTTCGACCAGCCGCGAAAGAGTTTGGTGCCATGACGGGCACGCGCGAATATGCGCGCCTGGAAGAACGGTCCCGAGACTGGATTGGGATGGCTCACGTCGAAGCGCCGGCGCTTGGCATGGCCGTCGGTCGCATCCAGCTCGCGCTCGGTGGGAGCCACGCAAAGGCTGACGCCTTTCTCGTTGGCGTCGATCTCGAGCACCCACTCGACCGACTCGATCAGCTCATCCCAGTGCTCGCTGCTGAAGGCAAAGTCGCCCGTGAGGTGGATCCTGAACCCCGGATCGGTGCGCGCTCGTCCATCGCGGATCTTGGGCTGGCCGAGCAGCAGCTCCCCCGATCCAACGCGGGGGCGAAGTGCACCCACGAGCGCCTCGGGGGGAGCGAAGGACTCAGCGCCCGCCACGAACGCGGCACGGTCGCCCTCCGTCCAGGCATGGCGCAGGCCGGATAGGCAGATCTCGGTTCCCGAGGTCCGCGTCCGCGCAGGCGCATAGCTCTCAAGCTCGATTGCCTGGCCGGCCTCGTCGATGGTGCGACGACGCTCGACCTCGCGCCAGTCGATCCGCGCGCGCACGGCGCGGGGACGCTTGGCGGCGGTCGACCACGGCACCGAGTCGACCTCGACCACGCGTGCGAGCTTGTGCGTGGCGAGCCGACCGACGCCCTTCTCGCCCGTGTAGCGGCGCCCGTAGCGCGAGGAGCGCCGCTCGCCCACGGCCTTGGTTCGCCCCGCCAGACGTAGGAAGCCCTCGCGGAACTGGGCCAGCGTCATACCCGTGCCATCGTCTGAGACGACGATCGACCCGAGCCGCTCCGAGTCGATCTTCTGGCCGTGGACGATCACGACGGTAGCGTCGGCGTCGTAGGCGTTCTTGACGAGCTCGAGCAGCGCCGTCGCGTCGCGCCCGACGAGCAGCTCGCCGAGCTCGCGGAAGAGCTGCGTGTCAACGGTGAAGGCCGCCTTCTCCGTCCTGTCAGAGACTTTTCGGGGTGCTGGGGCCATGAGATCAGCGCCTAGTGTGACTTACGCGCCCGATGGGACGCGGAGCGGTCAAGTCCTGAGGAACGGACGGGTTCCTATTGCACTCAGCGGGCGCCGGCCGGGATCGCCTCGGCCTCACGCAGCCGGACGGCCGCCTCGCGCACCGCCTCGCGCGCGTCCTGGGGCTCGAGCACGGCGGCGTCGCCGGATTCCTTGAGTATCTCACGCACGAGCCAGTCCACGCCGGCGAAGCTCAGCTCCACGATCACCGAGCCGTCGCTCCACTCCTCGACCACGCGGCGAGCCTCGCGCGACCAGCGTGCGCGCTCGGGCGAGACCCACACACGGGCGCTTCGCGACGCGGGGACCTCGCCGGTGCGCAGCCAGCCGTCGACCTCCCCGGCGGGATCGACCTCGGGGCGGTGCAGGAACTTCTCCTCGGTCACGTTCACGCTCTTGATGCGATCGAGGCGGAAGTGGCGCACGCCGTCGCGCTCGGGGTCGAATGAGGCCACGTACCAGCCCTCGCGGCCGTTGGTGAGCGCGTAGGGCTCGACTCGGCGGCGCGTGAGCTCGTCCTCGTTCTGCTTGTAGTACTCGAGCTCGATTAGGTGGCGTGAGACGATCGCCTTGGAGACCAAGCGGGCCACGTCGGAGTCATCGCCGCCGGTCGGCGCCACCTGCAGCCCCTGCTCCATCGGGTCCTCGCCCAGCGCGGCAACGATCTTCTTGCGCGCCGAGGTGAGCGAGCCCTCGGGGATGTGCTCACCGATCAGGTCGATCGCGGCCACCAGCGCCTTGGCCTCCACGGGCAACAGGCGCGCAGGACGGTCGAAGTTGTCGCTGTAGGGCTCGGGGTCGACCTCGATCTCGCCTGTCTCCTCCTTGATCTCGGCGTAGAGCACGTAGGAGCCGCCGCCGAAGTTGACCACGTTGAGCACGTTGACGTCCTCGCGCAGCTCCTCGTCTGAGAGCTGCAGGCGCTCGCACACCTCGCTCATCGAGACACGCTCGCCCTCGCGGCCGGCCTTGATCAGGATGCTCGCAAGCGTCACCAGGCGCGCGAAGCGCTCGGGGCGAATCGCTGTGTCGGGACGCGCAGAGCTATCGCTTTCGCCTTCGCTCTTACGTCCGGGTCGGGAGCGGGAGGCGCTGGTGATTCGGCCTGGCTGGGAGGCGCCGCCGGCCGCAGTGCGCCCGCGCTTGCGTGGCTCGCTCGGCGCCTGCTCGCCGTGGCGCTCGACGAGCAGCTCCAGGCGGCGATCGTAATCCTCGAGGAGATCCTCGGGGCCGAGCAGACGCGCGTTGGCGCCAAGCCCCATCACCCACGAGACGAGGCTGCGCGGGTTGGAGTAGCCGGTGAGGAAGACCCTCTCGCCGTCCTCCTCGCGGATCTCGCCGTAGCGGCCGAAGTGGCGTTCGATCTGCCAGGCGATCCGCTCGCAGATCTGGATCTCGGCCACGCCGCGCTCCTCGCCCAGCTGCCAGTCGGCGCGGTTGGCGTAGGCGCGGGGGTCGAAGTCGGCGGGTCGGCGGAAGTCGTGCTCGGCCTTGGTCGCGTAGGAGACCTTGCCGCGGATGCGCGTCAGGCGAAAGACACGCACGGCCTTGCGCTCGTGCGAGTAGCCCAGCAGGTAGAACTGCCCGCCCTGGAAGAGCAGGTGGTAGGGGTCGACCTTGCGCGCCCCCACCTCGTCGCGCTCCATCGTGTAGTAGTCGAACAGGATGGTCTTGTTGCGGAAGATCGCAGTCTCGACCTTGGCCAGGCGCGCAGAGAGCTCATGCCCTCCAGCCGAGGCCGTGATCCCGAGCGCCACCGAGCGCTGCTCGGGCGCGCGCAGTGGGCTGGGGCGCCCCCAGGTGATCTGCTGGAGGGCCAAGCGCAGCGGCTCGGCG
>DATARM010000166.1:0-4232 GCA_036264155.1 Solirubrobacteraceae bacterium | reverse complement strand
GGCCTCGATCCCCACCTTCTCCTCGATTTCAGACTTGTGCGTGATCCCGAGCTTGGCTTCCACCGCGATCTCCACCGGCAGGCCGTGGCAGTCCCAGCCGCCCTTGCGCTCCACCCGGTGCCCGCGCATCGTCTGAAAGCGCGGGTAGACGTCCTTGAACACGCGCGAGAGCACATGGTGAGAGCCCGGCGGTCCGTTGGCCGTCGGCGGCCCCTCGTAGAAGACCCACTGCTTCGCACCCTTGCGATTGCGCAGCGACTCGGCGAACACGTCGCGCTCGCGCCAGCGGGCCAGGATCTCTAGCTCGAGTGTCGGCAGGTCCTGGCGGGGGTCGACCTCGTGGCGGGGAAGCAGTCGATCTGGTTCAGGTGAGCTCACGGGGCCGGCTCATTGTAGGTGCGCGGACACGCCCGCCTCTTACGATGAGAGCGTGCGCCTGCGTCTCTATCACCACAGGGACGGCGCCCGTGTCGCCTACCGCGAGCTCGGCGCCGGGCCGCCGCTGGCACTGCTGCACTCGGGGCTGCTCTCGCACAAGGAGCTCGAGCCCGCCGTCGAGCAGCTCGCCGACCGCTTCCGCGTGGTCCTGCCCGACCTCCCCCTCCACGGCGACTCAGAGCATCGTCCCCGCCACCCCTACACGCTCGACTGGTTCGCCGAGGTCATCGGCGGCTTCGCGGCCGAGGTCCTCGGGCCGCGGCCGATGCTGGCCGGCCACGACGCTGGCGCCGAGATCCTCCTGCACGCGGTCGAACGCGGGCAGGTTCGCCCCTCTCGTCTCGTGCTGATGCCCAACCGCCTGCACGCTCGACCCGTAGGTGAGCCGTTTAGGGCGGCCTGGCGCCTGACGACGATGGCTGCCGCCGTGCCGGGACTGGACGGCCTGCTCTCCTACGGTGTGCGCGCCGTGTTCACGCCCGAGCGGGGCATGCGCCTCTCCGCTCGTGGAAATCCTGCTGCCGCTGATCTCCTCCGCCACGCCTTCGCCGACGTTCCCGGCAACTCGAGCCTCGCGCGTTCGTGGGCGAGGTGCGCGCGCAGCTGGCCGCGTGGGGCGCAGACGCAGCTGCTGGAGCTCTACCCCCGGCTGGAGATGCCCGTGCTGCTGCTGTGGGCCGACCAGGATCGCCTGCACCCGCTGGCGGGGGCCGAAGAGGCCCTGCGCCATCTGCCACACGGGCAGCTGCGCGTACTGGAGAGCACGGGCTTCCTGATGGCCTACGACGATCCCGTCGGGCTCGCACGGGAGCTGGCCGCCTTCTGCGGATAGTGTCCGCGGTCGAACACGAAATGAGCCTGAGCAAAGGAGAGTCGATGCCGGACAAGCAGCTGTGGGGCGGGGAGACCGCCAAGGCCGTGGAGAACTTCCCCATCTCCGGTGAGACCGTGCCGATCTCGGTGATCCACTGGCTGGCGCGCCTGAAGGGGGCAGCCGCCGCGGTCAACGGCGAGTTGGGCCTGATCTCAAAGCGCAGCGCCACCCGCATCGAGAAAGCCGCCCGCGAGATCGCTGCCGGCAAGCACGACAACCAGTTTCCGATCGATGTCTTCCAGACCGGCTCGGGCACCTCCACCAACATGAACGCCAACGAGGTCATCGGTGCTCTGGCAACGGATAAGGATCCAGCCCACCCTGTCCACCCCAACGACCACGTCAACTTCGGCCAGTCCTCCAACGACGTGTTCCCCTCAGCCGTACATCTCGCCGCCCTCGACGTCGCCCAGAACGAGCTGCTTCCGGCGCTCAAACAGCTCGAGCGCTCGTTCGCAAAGAAGGCCAAAAGCTTCCAGAACGTGGTCAAGGCCGGACGCACCCACCTGATGGACGCCGTGCCTGTCACCCTCGGACAGGAGTTCGCCGGCTACGCCGCCCAGATGGCGCTCGGGCAGGAGCGCGTGCAGGCGGCGCTCGTGCACGTGGGGCAGATACCGCTCGGAGGCACCGCCACCGGGACAGGCCTGAACACCCACGCGCGCTTCGCCGAGAAGGTGCGCGCTCGCCTGAAGAAGGAGTCGGGCCTCAAGCAGATCGCCGCGCCGGTGGACCCGTTCGAGGCGCAGGCCAACCGCGACGCACTCGTCGAGCTCTCGGGTGCTTTGAAGGTCGTGGCCGTGTCGCTGACGAAGATCGCCGGAGATCTCGCGCTGATGGGCTCGGGGCCGCGCGCCGGCATCGGCGAGATCTTCCTGCCCGAGCTGCAGAAGGGCTCCTCGATCATGCCCGGCAAGGTCAACCCCGTGCTCCCCGAGGTCGTGCTGCAGGTCTCCGCACAGGTGATCGGCAACGACACCGCCATCACCGTCGGCGGGCTGCAGGGGCAGTTCGAGCTCAACGTGCGCATCCCCCTGATCGCGCGCAACCTGCTGCAGTCGCTGAACCTGTTGACGAGCGCCTCGCGTGCGTTCGCCGAGAAATGCGTGGACGGGATCCAGGTCAACAAGGCCGGGACCGAGGCATCGGCCGGGGCGACCCTGGCCGTGGCCACCGCGCTGAACGGTGCGATCGGATACGACAAGGCGACGGTGATCGTGAAGAAGGCCACCGCTTCTGGACGCCCGCTGCGCGAGGTGGCGCTCGAGGAGGGCGTCGACGCCAAGCTGTATGACGAGACGATCGATCTGCGCAAGATCGCCAGGGGCAACAGGGGGTAGGGGCATGCGGCACCGGGTCACTCGAGTCCAGCTCACGCTCATCGCGCTGCTGGCAGCGGTGGGCGTGCTGGCCGCCGGGGCCGATGGGGCGAGCTCGAGTGACAAGACCGCGAGTCCGGTAGCGCGCCCTGCCTGCGGGCTGCTTGCGGGTCATGTGCTTGCCAACTCGGCCGGCGAAGTCGCCACGCGCATCTATGGCGGTGAGCTGTCGGGCTCTGAGACACGCAGCGATCAGCATCAGGTCGAAAGCTACGGGCCGCTGCTGGAAGCTGTGAGCTCGGGCGACAGCGCCGCCATCCAAGCGGCTGTGACGAGCCTCGTCTACTCGCACACGCACATCGTGCGCCTGCGAGTGACCAATGGCTCGAGCGTGCTCGCCGACGTCGGCGGCCCCTACATCATCGCCCCCGTCGGCGGCTCGCTGCGCATGAACGGGCGCACGATCGCCCACTACGTCCTCTCCGTCCAGGACGATCTCGGCTATGTCAAGCTCGTGACGCGCTTCCTCGGTGTGCCGATCCTATTGCGCGTCGGCTCACAGCAGCTGCCGATCGAAGGGACGCCCATGCCTGGTCCCGCGAGCATCCCGGCCAACGGTCCGGTCATCTACAGGCATGTGTCCTACCAGGCCTTCTCCTTCGGGGCGCGCTCGTTCCCCGGCGGACCGCTGCGGGTGTCGCTACTCGTACCCGTGCCGAAGTCGCTCTCCGCCGAGACGTGCGGGGCGATCAAGAGCGGCGAGCTGGGACGCGCAGCGCTGATGATCGCCCAGCGCTTCACGCTCACGCCGTCGAGCTTCTCCACGTATGTCAAGTTCGTGAGCACGCTCACCCACGGGCTGCTCTACATCCGCTCGGGCTCCAAGCAGCTCGCGGGCTCCACGCCGCGGGGGCCCGCCAAGCTGCCCAGTAGCGGGTCTGTCCGGTACCGCGGGAGAACGTATGAGGTGTTCTCCTTCAACGCGAGCAGCTCGAGCGGGTCGGTGCGGATCTCTCAGCTGGTCACCGTGTGATTCGCGCTGGTTCCTGGGCATTTATCCCGACTCCCCGACAGGCTCTCATAACTTGTAACTCACGAGCCTGATCAGAGCTTCAGGATACGGGGGGAAGCCGGGTGGGGTTGGTTGGGGTCATTCGTTGTGTGGGGCGGCCCTGCTCAGGTGTGATTGGGCGTGGTGTTTCTTTCTTGTTTTGGGCTTCGTTATTTAGAGGATTGGTCGCTGGCTGGTTTCTCCGCTGGTGCGGGGGTGGGGTGGTCGTGGTTGGGGTTGGGTGCTCTTGACGTGGGCGTGCGCTCCTGGAGGATGGGTGTTGAAGTGGTCCCGCTGGAGCGGGGCTCTCCCATATATCGTTTGTGTGTCGAGCTTATTGGAGGCGTTTATCATGAAGAGGGTAAGGTTGTCGGTGCTGGTGCTCGGGGTGCTCGTCGTGGGTGCTGTCGGGTCTGTGTCGGCGAATGCGGCTGAATGCAAAAAAAACACGACGACGTTCATACTGTGCACGGGAGAACCGTTACAATTAACCACGGGTACGTTCAACCTGCATGTGAACAACGACCCAACAACACCGACAAAGGCCTGG
>DATARM010000182.1:0-9015 GCA_036264155.1 Solirubrobacteraceae bacterium | reverse complement strand
ATCGCTCCTCGAGCCAGAAGGCGCACAGCCCGCGGCAGCAGCGCGTGCTCGAGCGGGCGCAGCGCCGCCAGCACCTCGGCGGGCTCACGCGCGTCGGCGAGCTCGACGGCTCCCTGCAGGATCACCGGGCCGGAGTCCACGCCGGCGTCGACGAAGTGGACGGTCACCCCGAAGACCTTCACCCCGTACTCCAGCGCCTGCTCGATCGCCCCCAGGCCGGGGAAGGCGGGCAGCAGCGAGGGGTGAACGTTGATGACCGCGCCGGGAAAGCGATCGAGGAAGGTCTCGCCGAGGAGCTCCATGTAGCCGGCGAGGACCACCAGCTGCGCGCCGGCGCCTGCCACCCAGTCGGCCAGCGCCTCATCGCGTGCAACGCGGTTGGAGTACTCGCCGCGAGGGAAGACTGCCGTGGGCACCCCGGCCGCCTGCGCACGGACTAGGGCTTTGACGTCGGGCACGCTCGAGGCCACGGCCACGATCTCGGCCTCGCTGCCGTGGACGGCGTCGAGCAGCGCCTGCAGGTTGGTGCCCGTGCCCGAGACCAGCACGGCGATGGGTAGTTTCGCGGCCACGCCGGGCGCACGATAGCTGTGAGTAACGTCACAGAGCCCGCAGGCCCGACGCGCGAAACTACCGGTGAGGGTGGAGAGTCGCCAGTCGATCCATCAGGACGACGGTCAAAGCCAAACGACTCACAGGGACCACCACATGCTTCTCTCAATCATCATCGCACTAGCAATCGTCATGGCACTCGGCGCCTCGATGCAGCCGGACAGGAAGAGCCGGCTGATCAGCCGCACCCCCTACAACAACCGCTACAACGATGCCTCGGGCGCCCGCGAGGATCACCTCGGCTAGGCGCTGGACTCAGGCCGAGATCAGCGGAAGCGGCGGCGTCTGCTCGGAGGAGCCCTCAGCCTCCAGCGAGTACTTGCCGGCGGCGCCATCGGTGCCCGCCAGCGGGTACTCGCCCGTGAAGCACGCATCGCAGTGCGTCGCGCGACTCCCACGCACGGCCTCATACACGCCGTCGAGCGAGAGGTAGTGTAGCGAGTCGCAGCCGAGCTCTGCGGCCACCTCCTCGGTCGAGCGCCCGTGGGCGATCATCTCCTCGCGCGTTGACATGTCGATGCCGTAGTGGCAAGGATGCTTGATCGGCGGCGCCGAGATCCGCATGTGGATCTCGCTGGCACCCGCGTCGCGCAGCATCTGCACGATCTGGCGGGTGGTGTTGCCGCGCACGATCGAGTCGTCCACCACCACCAGCCGCTTACCGGCGATGACCTCGCGGAGCGGGTTGAACTTCAGTCGCAGGCCGTGCTTGCGCAGCTCCTGGCCGGGCTGGATGAACGTGCGCGCCACATAGCGGTTCTTGACGAAGCCGTCGTCCTGGGGGAGCCCCGCCGCCCGGGCGAGACCGCGGGCCGCGGGATTGCCTGAGTCGGGGACCGCGATCACCAGATCGGCGTCCACGGGCGCCTCGCGCCAGAGGATCTCGCCCATGCGCCCGCGAGCGACCTGCAGCACCTGATCGTTCATGCGCGAGTCGGGACGGGCGAAGTAGATGTACTCGAACACGCAGAAGGCGCGCCTCCCACCGCCAACCACCATGCGGCTCTCGAGGCCGTCGGGGCCGAGCGTGACCATCTCCCCGGGCTCCACGTCGCGCAGGTACTTGGCGCCGATGATGTCGAAGGCGCACGACTCACTGGCCACGCAGTAGCGCCGCTGCGCCTCGGGCGAGCCCTGATCGCCGGGGTCGGGCTCGATCACGCCGATCGCCAGCGGGCGCAGCCCGTGCGGATCGCGGAAGGCGACCACGCGATCCTTGGTCATCGTCACGATCGAGAACGCGCCCCGCAGCCGCGGGAGGACGTCCGCGATGGCGTCCTCCACGTGCTCGGCTGGGTGGGTGGCGATCATCGCGGCGATGATCTCCGAGTCGGAGGTCGAGCTGAATCTCACCCCGCGCTCGAGCAGTTCCTCGTGCAGCTCCAGGGCGTTGATCAGGTTGCCGTTGTGCGCGAGGGCCACCTCGCGGCGCGAGCCGTTGGTCCCCTCCGAGCGCTGGACCGGCTGGGAGTTCTCCCATGCGTTGGAGCCAGTGGTCGAGTAGCGCACATGCCCGATCGCCAGCTCGCCGGCGAGCGTGCGCAGGTCGTTCTCGGTGAAGACCTGATTGACGAGACCTAGCTCGCGGCGCGTGATGATGGGCCCGCCGCGATCGGCCGCGGCGATGCCCGCTGACTCCTGGCCGCGGTGCTGCAGGGCGTAGAGGGCGAAGTAGGACAGGCGTGACACCTCGTGTCCAGGTGCGTACAGCCCGAAAACTCCGCACTCGTCGCGCGGTCCGTCACGCATCACTCCACCCAAGCTAGCACGGTTCATTTCGGGTTCTTCACATCTGCCGAGCCCGCCTCGAGTCGGGCCTCGATCGCGTTCAGGCGTTCATCCATTGCGGCCTTGAGGTCGGCGATGCCGCCCTGGGTGCTCAGGTCGAGGCGGTCGAGGATCTTGACGGCGTCGTCGTAGGTGTTCTCGGCGCGCTTGTCCGAGGCGATCGACTGCACGTTCTGCCCGACCATGATGATCGACAGCAGCACGAGCTGGATGAACGTCTGCGCGACCCAAGCAACGAGCCCCTCGCCACCTGGATCGAGCGCCGGTTTGAGCCCGAGCAGAGCGATCAGCGTGAACAGGTACGCACACCACATCGTCCCCACCAGGCGCGTGACGAGCACGGCGAACTTGGCGTTGAAGCCATCGACGTCCGCCATCGCCTCTTTGAGCATCCGCGGGCTCGGGTGCAGCACCACCCCGAGATGGGCTCTGGTCTTGACCGGCGCGTCACTCATCCCGACCTCCTTCTCAGAACAGCTTGCCGAGCGCCGCGTGCGCGGCTCCCATGTCGTTCAGATCCACGCTCAACGCCTCTCCCGCGTCGGTGAGCGAGATCGTCAGGGCATCCGAGCCCACGGTTCCGATCAGCTCCAGCGGCACGCGCTCGGCGAGCTCGAGCAACCTGCCTCGCTCGCCGCTGAGCAAGAAGCCGCCGCTGGCCTCGCCGAACAGCACAGTGAGTGCCGTCTCGGGCGAGGTTGAGACGCTCACCTCGGCGCCGAGGCCACCCGCCAGGCAGCACTCGGCCAGCGCCACCGCCAGGCCCCCCTCGGCGATGTCATGTGCGCTCGAGAGCTCGCCAGTGCGTACCGCATCCATGACCGCTGCCTGCGTCGCCCGCACAGCCTCCACGTCGATCCTCCCCAGTCCATCGGGCAGGGCCTCGCCACGCAGCTTGGCCAGCTCGCTCGCGGCCAGCGACGGCCAGAACGCCCCCACCAGCGCGATCGCGTCGCCGGCACGAGCGAAGCCCATCTGCGCCGCCCGGCGCGCATCCGGCAGCCGGCCGACCATGCCGATCACAGGCGTGGGATAGATCGGCCCGGTGGCGCCCTCGTTGTATAGGGAGACGTTGCCGCCAACGATCGGTGCGCTCAGCGCCCTACATGCGTCGCCGAGGCCGCGGACCGCCTCACTGAGCTGCCAGGCGATGTGGGGCTTCTCGGGATTGCCGAAGTTGAGGTTGTTGGTCGTGCCCAGCGGCTCGGCGCCCACACAGGCGAGGTTGGAGGCACACTCCAGCACCGCCTCGACGGTGCCCGTGTAGGGGTCCGCCGCCACCCGCCGGCCATTGCAGTCGATGCTCACCGCGAGCGCCGCGCGCACGTCCGGCTCCCCCTCGCTCGCCGGCAGCGCGAGCACGGCCGCGTCGGCTTGCTCGGGTCGGCGCACGGTGCGCGACTGCACGATCGCGTCGTAGCGCTCGAACAGCGGCCGGCGCGAGGCGAGGTTGGGACTGGACAGCAGCGCCAACAGCGCCTGCGCCGGGGTGGGCTCGCCGGCGAGCGTTGCCACCGGCGGGGGATAGATCTGATGTGAGGGCTTGTGCGGATCGAGGTCATACAGCGGGCAGTCGTCCACCAGCGCTCGTACCGGCATGTCGCCGACGAGCTCGCCGTCGTGCAGCACCCGCATCCGTCCCGTGTCGGTCACCGTGCCGATCGCCGCGCCGCCCACCTCCCACTTCTCGCACAGCTCCATCACCGCCGCCACGTTGGCGGGCTCGACCACGCACAGCATCCGCTCCTGGGACTCGCTGACCATCACCTCGAACGGCTCCATGTCCGCCTCGCGCAGAGGCACGCTGGCCACGTCGATGTCGATCCCCACCTCGCCCTTGGAGGCCATCTCGGAAGCAGAGGAGGTAAGGCCGGCGGCGCCAAGGTCCTGCAGGGAGACGATCAGTCCGCGCTCGAGCAGCTCCAGCGAGCACTCCATCAGCTTCTTCTCCTCGAACGGATCGCCCACCTGGACGGTCGGGCGCTTGCCCTCGCCGTCGTCGCCCAGCTCGGCCGAGGCCAGGACGGACGCACCGCCGATCCCGTCGCGTCCGGTGGAGGCGCCGAACAGGACGACCACGTTGCCGGGGCCGGCCGCTGCGCTTCGCACCAGCCGCTCGCGGCCGGCGAGCCCGAGCGCCATCGCGTTGACGAGGCAGTTCTGCTCGTAGGGCGCCTCGAAGTACACCTCGCCGCCGACTGTGGGCACGCCGATCGAGTTGCCGTAGTGGCCTATGCCCGACACCGCGCCGTCGAGCAGGTAGCGCGAGCGGCCACTGGTCGGCTCGCCGAAGCGCAGCGAGTCGAGCACCGCGATCGGCCGCGCGCCGATCGCGAAGATGTCGCGCAGGATGCCCCCCACTCCCGTGGCCGCGCCCTGGAAGGGCTCGACGGCCGAAGGGTGGTTGTGGGACTCCACCTTGAAGGCGCACACGAGACCGCCGCCCACGTCGACCGCGCCGGCGTTCTCGCCAGGGCCCATCACCACGTGCTCGCCTTCGGTGGGCAGCGTGCGCAGGAGCTTCTTGGAGTGCTTGTAGGCGCAGTGCTCGCTCCACAGCAGCGAGTACATCGCCAGCTCCACCTGGTTGGGCGGGCGGCTCTGCTTCTCGCACACCAGCTCGTACTCCGCCTGCGTGAGCCCCAGCGCGAGCGCGTCGTCGAGGGTGGGCAGCATGGCGCTCTCAGGCATGTACGCCCTCGACGGTCATGCGCATCGACTCGAAGATCTTCAGGCCGTCGGCCGAGCCGCCGATCAGCTCGTCCACTGCATGCTCCGGGTGGGGCATCAGCCCGAACACGTTGCCCCGCTCGTTGCACACGCCGGCGATGTCGTGCAGCGAGCCGTTGAAGTTCTGCCCGGGTGCATAGCGCAGGATCAGCTGCCCGCTCGAGTCCATCGCGGCGAGCGTGTCGGGGTCGGCGTGATAGCGCCCCCAAGAGTGCTTGGCGGGGATGCTCAGGCACTGATCGAGCGCGCACGCGCGCGTGAACGCACCGCCGCTGTTCAACACCTCCAGCTCCACCTGGCGGAAGGTGAAGTGCAGGTTCTCGTTCGCCAGCAGCGCTCCCGGCAGCAGGCGCGCCTCGCACAGAACCTGGAAGCCGTTGCAGATCCCCAACACGAGGCCGCCGTCGGCAGCGAAGTCGATAACGGACTCCATCGCCGGGGAGAAGCGTGCGATGGCGCCCGCACGCAGGTAGTCGCCGTAGGAGAAGCCGCCCGGGACCACGATCGCGTCGGAGCCCTTCAGATCACGGCTGCCGTGCCAGATCAGCTCGGCGTCACCCACTCGCCTGGCTGCCTCCAGCGCGTCCACCTCGTCGCACGAGCCGGGGAAGCGAAGGACGCCGAACTTCAACGCACTCAGCTGCCGCCGTCGAGGAGCTGGACCTCGTAGTCCTCGACCAGCGGGTTGGCCAAGAGGCGCTCGCACATCGGCTGCAGCTGCGCCTCGTTCTCCACGTCGAGCTCGACCAGACGCCCGACGTGCACGTTGCCCACGCCGGCGAAGCCGAGAGCCGGTAGCGCGCGCTCCACAGCCGCCCCCTGGGGATCGAGGATCCCCGCCTTGGGGCGAATCAGCACACGTGCCCTCATCCGGCTCCGCTGCGCTGCAGCCAGCGCTCGAAGGGCTCGCCGGTGATCAGCTCGTAGGCCTCCACGTAGCGCGCCCGTGTGCCGGTCACGACGTCCTCGGGGATCTCGGGCGCCGGCGGCTTCTTGTCCCAGCCGCTGGCGGAGGCCCAGTCGCGCACGTACTGCTTGTCGAAGCTCGGCTGCCCGTGCCCGGGCTCATAGCCCTCCGCGGGCCAGTAGCGCGAGGAGTCGGGCGTGAGCACCTCGTCGCCGAGGACCAGCTCGCCGTCCTGATCGAGGCCGAACTCGAACTTGGTGTCGGCGAGGATCACGCCGTTGGCGCGGGCGTGCTCGGAGGCGAAGGTGTAGAGCGCGACCGAGACGTCTCTGACGCGTTGCATCAACTCGGCGTCGCCCACCAGCTCGGCGGCGCGGTCGAGGTCGATCGCCTCGTCGTGACCCACCTCGGCCTTGGTGCTCGGCGTGAAGATCGGCTCCGGCAGCTGCTCGGACTCGCGCAGCCCCTCTGGCAGCGAGATCCCCGATACCGAGCCGCTCGCCTCGTAGTCCTTCCAGCCCGAGCCCGTGATGTAGCCGCGGACCACGCACTCAACGGGCAGCATCTGCAGGCGACGTACTGCCAGCGCTCGGCCGCGCGCCTCCTCGGGCACCCCGTCGGTCGCCGAGATCATGTGGTTGGCCACGATGTGGGCCGTCTTTGCGAACCAGAACACCGACAGTCCCGTGAGCACCTTGCCCTTGTCGGGGATCGGCGTCGGGTGGACCGCGTCGTAGGTCGAGATCCGGTCGCTTGCGACCATCAGGAGGGCCGGCTCGGTGACCTCGCTGGAGCCGCTGAGGTCGTACATCTCACGGACCTTCCCGCTGGTGATTAGGGGCAGGTCGGAGAGAGGGCTCACGCGGCGCGATGCTACCAGCGGGAGCGGGCGTATCCCGTGCCCGCAGCGAGGACGGCCCCAGCGGGCGAAACAGGCCGCGAACGGGCCCCGCTCAGACGATCTCCTCCAGGCGCCCGACGATCTCATCGGCGTGGCGCACGTAGTGGGAGTAGTCGAAGATCCCATCCAGATCGAGGCCCGCGGCGCGCTCATCGGCGGCGAGCAGCTCGCGTAGGGGGATGCCTTGATCCCAAGCCCGCTGGGCGAGCTCCTGGACGACCCGGTAGGCGTCGTCGCGCGAAGAGCCGGCCTCGACGAGCGCGAGCAGCAGCGCTTGAGAGAACATCGCGCCGTGGGTCAGCTCGAGGTTGGCGCGCATCCGCTCTGCGTCCACCGTCATGTCACGCGCGAGCGCGATGGTGCGGTGCTGGAGGTAGTCGAGCAGGATCGTGGAGTCGGGCAGGATCACCCGCTCGACCGAGGAGTGCGAGATGTCGCGCTCGTGCCACAGCGCCACGTTCTCGAGCGCGGCCTGGGCGTTGCCGCGCAACACACGGGCGAGGCCCGTGATCTGCTCGCTCTTGATCGGGTTGCGCTTGTGAGGCATCGCCGAGGAGCCCTTCTGGCCGGCGCGGAAGGCCTCCTGCACCTCGCGCACCTCGGTGCGCTGCAGGTGGCGCACCTCGGTCGCAAAGCGCTCCAGCCCAGCTCCGGCCAGGGCGATCGCCGAGAGCAGCTGGGCGTGGCGATCGCGAGGCACGACCTGCGTCGAGACGTCCTCGCGGCGCAGTCCCAGGCGAGCGAGGACACGCGCCTCGAACTCGGGGCTGGTGGCCGCATACGTGCCCACGGCACCCGAGAGGGCGCCCACGGCGACCTGCTCGAAGGCCTGCTCCAGGCGCTCGAGGTTCCTGTGCGCCTCGAAGGCGAAGCCGGCCAGCTTCACACCGAAGCTCGTCGGCTCGGCGTGCACCCCGTGAGTGCGTCCCACGCTGAGCGTGCCCACGTGCTCGCGCGCACGGGCCACGAGCGTGGCCAGCAGCTCGCGTGCTCCGGCCACGATCGGCTCCCCGGCCGCGCGAAGTTGCAGCGCGAGGGCCGTGTCGAGCACGTCCGAGGAGGTGAGGCCGAAGTGGATCCAGCGCCCCGCGTCGCCGGCCGAGGCGGCCAGCACGTCGACGAACGCAGCCACGTCGTGGTCGGTCACACGCTCGCGGTCGTTGACCTCCTCGACCGTGAAGGCGGCCGCCCGGACCGCCTGCAGCTCGCTCTCGCTCGGACCCTCGGCGCCGAGCAGCGCGGGCAGCTCCTCGCACGCCGCCACCTCGACCTGGCGCCAGGTCTCCATACGCGCCTCGTCGCTCCACAGGCGGCCGAGCTCGGGACGGGTGTAACGGGCGATCACTGCCCTTGATTATCGCTGGCCGCCGCGGCGCGCGCGGTGAGCGAGCCTGCGCGGCTCAGCTGCCGAGGATCTGCGCGGCGAGGATGGCCGCGTTGCGCGGGTTGTCGAGGCCCACGCACGCCACGGGCACGCCCGGCGGCATCTGCACGATCGAGAGGATCGCATCGAGGCCACCGGCGGCGGTGAGGCGTCCCGACAGGGGAACGCCGATCACGGGCAGATCCGTGTGAGCCGCCACCGCCCCCGGGAGCGCCGCGGAGATGCCGGCGCCCGCGATGATCACGCGCAGTCCGCGCATGTGCGCGTTCTTGGCGTATTCGGCCACCACGTCCGGCTCACGGTGAGCCGACATGACCCGCATCTCGTGCAGGATGCCGCGCTCTTCGAGCTCTTTGGCGGCCTTTTCCATCGTCTCCATGTCGCTCTTGGAGCCCATCACGATGCCCACCCGTGGAGCGTCCACGTCGATGTCGTCCAGTTGCGCCTGCACTTCCGCCTCTCCCATCGGCTCCGGCACCAGAGAGATCTCGGGTGCGCTCGACGGCCGGCCCTCCCGGGCGGATAGTTCCTGCGAATCCTGATCGAAGGTCTCTTGGCGACGATCGCTCATGCGCGGGGAGCATACGCCGTGCCAAGTTCGGATGACCTCACCGGGTTGAAATCGTGCATGCCGTGCGAACCGTCCTTCCTCGGTCACGCATCCGGCAACCATCCGGGTGGGCGCATAGCGTC
>DATARM010000151.1:0-2895 GCA_036264155.1 Solirubrobacteraceae bacterium | reverse complement strand
GCCACACGCGCACTGGCCAACGCGGCGGGCACCCCGTTCTACAGCGACGCCCGCGTCGAAGGCATCCACCTGCGCGTGTTCGCCGAGTCCTTTGGCAGCGGGCGCGCGGTGCAGCTCGCCCTGCCGCTCACAGAAGTCGACAGCCTGCTCAGCCGCCTGCGCCTGATCCTCGTGCTGCTCGACATCGGCGGCATCGCGCTCGCGGCGCTGCTCGGGCGGCTCGTGGCCGGCGCCGTCGTGCAACCGCTCAAGCGCCTAACCGAGGCCACCGAGCACGTCGCCGTCACCCGCGACCTCAGCCGCCGCATCGAGCCCGTGGGCGAAGATGAGATCGGGCGTCTGGCCGGCAGCTTCAACGAGATGCTCGACGCGCTCGAGCGCTCCGTCAGCGCACTCGACGCATCCGTGCACGCCCAACGCCAGCTCGTGGCCGACGCCTCGCACGAGCTGCGTACGCCCGTGACCAGCCTGCGCACCAACATCGAGATCCTGCAGCAGCAGGGCGCCGACATGAACGCCGAGGAGCAGCGCGGCCTGCTGTCCGACGTGGTCGAGCAGATCGAGGAGCTGACGCTCGTGATCAACGACCTGATCGACCTCGCCCGCGGCGAGGAACCGCGCGAGGACAGCGAGGAGCTACGTCTCGATCTGCTCGTCGAGGAGGTGCTCCAGCGCACCCACAGGCATGCCCCGGACACCCCCCTCACGGTCGAGCTCGAGCCCACGATCGTAAGCGGCGTGCCCGCCCGCCTCGAGCGCGCCGTCAGCAACCTGCTCGACAACGCCGTCAAGTACAGCCCTCCGCGCGAACCCGTCGAGATCGCCCTCCGGGGCACCGAGCTGACGGTGCGCGATCACGGGCCCGGGATCTCCGCCGAAGACCTGCCCTACATCTTCGACCGCTTCTACCGCGGGGCCGAGGCTCGCGGACGGCCCGGCTCGGGGCTGGGGCTGGCGATCGTGCGCCAGGTCGCCCTGCAACAGGGCGGCAGCGTCACCTCCGAGCCCGCCCCCGGAGGCGGAACGCTGATGCGACTGCGACTGCCCGGCGCCGAGCCCCTGGAGCCGGCAGGCGACGAGCTGGCCGGCGGCGAGCCCACCGGCGATAAGGCCATCGCCGCAGCCGGGCCTCCACCCTCGGCGCGAGCCTGAGGCGCAATCGCGGAGACTGCGGTGGCGGCCTCGCGGAAGCGGGCAGGAGACAGGCCGAAGCGCCGCTGGAAGGCCGCGGCGAAGTGTGAGCCGTGCCTGTAGCCCACGAGCCGGCCCACGTCGGCCACAGCGATTGCCCGCTGCTCGATCAGGAGGCCTGCCGCCACGCTCATCCTCCGCGCGAGCAGATCCTCGCGGAAGCTCGTGTGGCCGAACTGGGCATAGGCGCGCTGCAGCGCTCGCGGCGAGCTCGACAGGGCCCGTGCCACCTCGGCGAGGGTGAGCTCGCGGCCGTAGTGGCGCGCGACGATCACACGCGCCAGCAGATACAGCCGGTGACGTGCCGAGGCGGTGTCGTCGCGCACACCACCTGATCCGACGCGGGCGCCGTGGCGGGACGTTCCTCAGCCCAGCTCGCCCGCCTGGATCCTCTCGAGCAGGCCGGTACAGGCGGTGTGCACCAGGTCGTAGACCTCCTCGAAGCCCCCATCACCGCCGTAGTAGGGGTCCGGGACGTCGAGATCGCCTGTGCTCGCGGGGTCGAACTCCCGCAGCATTCGCACCTTGGCCCGCTGCTCAGAGTCGGCGGCCAGCTGGCGCAGCTCACGCAGGTTGGCTCGGTCCATCGCCAGCAGGAGATCGAAGTCCTCGAAGTCGTCGCCGGTGACCTGGCGCGCGCTGCCCTCGAGCACGGTCCCGCGGCCGCGGGCGGCGGCGGTTGCCCGCGCGTCAGGCGGGCTGCTCACATGCCAGGCGCCGGTGCCAGCGGAGTCGAGCATTACCTCATCCTGCAAGGCGGCCCGATCGACGAGCGAGCGCATCACGCCCTCGGCAGTGGGTGAGCGGCAGATGTTGCCCAGGCAGACGAACAGCACCCTGAACGGGTCCGGCCGACCCATGGGTCAGTCGTCGCCGAGCTCGAGCACGGCGAGGAAGGCCTCCTGGGGAACCTCCACCCGCCCGACCTGCTTCATCCGCTTCTTGCCCTCTTTCTGTTTGGCGAGGAGCTTTTTCTTGCGCGTGATGTCGCCGCCATAACAGCCGGCGATCACGTCCTTGCGGAAGGCTTTCACCGTCTCGCGGGCGATCACGTGGGCACCGATCGCGGCCTGGATCGGCACGTCGTACTGCTGGCGGGGGATGCGCTTGCGCAGCTTCTCAGTGAGCGTGCGCCCCATCTCATAGGCCTTGTCGCGGTGCACGACCATCGAGAGCGCATCCACGGTGTCGCCCGCGAGCAGCACGTCGAGCTTGACCAGGTCGGAGGGCTTCATGCCGTTGAGCTCGTAGTCGAGCGAGGCGTAGCCGCGCGTGCGCGACTTGAGCTGGTCGAAGAAGTCGAGCACGATTTCGGCGAGCGGCAGGTCGTAGGTCATCTGCACGCGCTCGGGGGAGAGGTAGTGCATGCCGATGTGCTCGCCGCGGCGCTCCTGGCAGAGCTCCATCACGGCCCCCACGTACTCTTTGGGCGCGATCACGGAGGCGCGGATGAACGGCTCGCGGATCTCCTCGATCGTTCCCGGATCGGGCATGTCGGAGGGGTTGTGGACCTCCATCTCCTCGCCGCCCGAGAGCGTGACGTCGAACTCGACCGAGGGCATGGTGGCGAGCAGCTCGAGATCGTACTCGCGTTCCAAGCGCTCTTTGACGATGTCCATGTGCAGCAGGCCGAGGAAGCCGCAGCGGAAGCCGAAGCCGAGGGCGTCGGAGGTCTCCGGCTCCCAGGAGAGGGCCGCGTCGTTG
>DATARM010000144.1:0-22054 GCA_036264155.1 Solirubrobacteraceae bacterium | reverse complement strand
GACGCGATCGTCGAGGAGTTCGACACGTTTGCCGCGCGCCTGGAGATGCCCGACGTGACGTTCATCCCGATCTCAGCGCTGCTGGGCGACAACGTGGTCGACCGTTCGCAGTCGATGCCCTGGTATGAAGGCCCGCCCTTGCTCTACCACCTCGAGCACGTGCAGATAGCCTCCGATCGCAACCTGATCGACGTTCGCTTCCCCGTGCAGTGGGTGATTCGCCCGCCGGCGAGTAGTCTCGCCGACTACCGCGCCTATGCCGGTCAGGTGGCGGGCGGGGTGATGCGCCCGGGCGATGAGGTCGTGGTGCTCCCCGGTGGCCAGCGCTCGACGATCGCGGGTATCGACACCTTCGACGGGCCGATCGCGGAGGCCTTCCCGCCGATGTCCGTGGCGCTGCGGCTGACCGATGACATCGACGTGGGGCGGGGCTCCACGATCGTTCGCCCGCAGAACCAGCCGACGGTTTCGACGAGCTTCGAGTGCCTGGTCTGCTGGATGTCAGAGCACCCGCTCGACCCGCGGCGGCGCTATCTGGTCAAGCACACCACGCGCACGGCGATGGTCGGCGGCGTCGATGTCCGCTACCGGATCGACGTGGAGACATTGCGCCGCGACAACGATGTCACCTCGCTCGAGCTCAACGATCTGGCGCGAGTGCACATGCGCCTCAGCACCCCGCTCGTGTTCGACTCCTATCGCCGCAATCGTGTGACCGGCAGCTTGATCGTGATCGACGAGGCGACCAATGAAACGGTCGCCGCCGGCGTGGTCCTCGACACCGAGGTGGAGGATGCGATCGCGCCGCTGGAGAGGACCGAGCGCAGCCCCAACGTGCGCTGGCAGGGCACACGCATGACGCGCGAGCGGCGCTGGAGCACCCTCGGACATGCGGGTGCCACGCTGTGGTTCACCGGATTGCCGGGAGCCGGCAAGTCGACCGTGGCGGCAGCTGTCGAGGAGCGCCTGATCGCTGCGGGCCAGCCCGCGTTCCTGCTCGACGGCGACAACCTTCGTCACGGCCTCAACGGTGATCTTGGCTTCGACGAAAGTGCGCGGCGCGAGAACGTGCGTCGCACCGCACACGTCGCCGGCCTGCTGGCCGAGTCCGGCACGATTGCCCTGGTCAGCCTCGTCTCGCCCTATGCCGCCGACCGCCAGGCGGCGGCCGATCTACACGCCAAGAGCGAGCTCGGCTTCCTGGAGATCTTCGTCAACACCTCGCTCGAGCTGTGCGAGCGGCGCGACCCCAAGGGCCTGTATGCGCGCGCCCGCTCCGGTGAGCTCGCGGGTCTTACCGGGGTCGGCGCGCCCTACGAGGCGCCGGCGGATGCCGACCTGGTGCTTTCGAGCCACGAAGAAACGGTCGAGCAGGAGGTCGAACGCGTGATCGGGCTGCTCGTGGCTCGCGGGCTGCTTGCGGCCTGACGTCAGTGCTTCTTGGCGGTCGGCGCTGCGGCGAGCACGACCGTGGTGCTCGCGCCGTCGACCAGCGGGCCCTTCTTCTTGACCTGGACATAGGCGCGGTAGCGCCCGCCGTGGGCCACTTCGACGATCGCGCTGAAGCGCGAGCTGGTTTTGGTGGCGCGTTTCACCACCGTGGTGAACTGGGTGGCGAAGCGGGTCGTGCTTTCGGATTTGCCGCCCGGTCGCACGGCCTTGCGCAGCTGGAAGTAGACGCGTGCGCCGGGCACGGCCGGTGAGATCGTGCCGTACAGGCGCACGAGGCCCTTGTGGGCCGAGGTGCGAACTTTCAGCGTCACCTTGAACGCCACCTGCTCGGTCACAGTGGGGCTGTTGATCGGACGCGGATCGACTGTGCTCACACGGAACTGGGTGCTCGCTGTGAGGCTCGCGACGGGGAAGACGAACCCCCCGGCGGCGTTGGTGAAGATGGGCGTGCCGAGCGTGGCAAACGGGTCCAGGAACGGGTAGGGGCTCTCCTGCAGCACGATCTCCCGATGCGCGTTGGCCGCCCCGGCCAGGCTCCCTGTGATAGTGAGGGGACTGCCGTAAACGGTCGGCGCCGAGGGCTTCACCAGAGTGAAGGCGACCTTGAGCGTCTTCACCGTGTAGATGCGTTCCTTGCCTGTCGATGAGCCGGCGGCGCTGGTTGCGATGAGCCGGTAGTGATAGCCGGGAAGCAGGCCGGTGACGGTCTGGCCGACCTTCACTCGCGCTGAACCCGGCGGCAGGCTGCCCGGTGTCGTCTGCGAGCCGAAGGCGGCCGTGGCCCCATACTGGAAGTAGTAGCTCGTGGTCTGAGTCCCCGGTGTGACCGTTCCCTCGAGCTCGGCCGAGATGCCGCGCACGTGGCTGACCGCGCCGGTCACGGCCAGAGGCTTGCCGCTCGCGTCTGGATGAGCACCCGCTGAGGCGAGTGGGAGGACGATGGCAGCCGCCATCGCGGCGAGTCCTCGGCCGAGCGTAGATCTCATCATGGGCGTGGTAGCTCCCCTGTCCTGATCGATTGGCGCAGACACGCACCGGGCGCGCGGCCGCTGTCGTCCTAGAAACACGCTCGCCGTTATAACGATTCGGTCGCTGAAGCGTAGCCGAAGGGGTTGACATCGGGCCAGACCTCACAACCGGACCGACGATCTCGCGGGCATAACTCTGATATATTTAGTGAACAATACGTCGCCTACTACCACCACCGGAGCTGGCATGACTCTCCTGCTGATCACCGCAGCATGGTTGCTGACACTCGTGCTAGTGGCCGGCTTGTGTACCACGGCAGGTCTCGCTGATCGGGAAGAAGCTCGGCGTCGTAGCGAGGACGCGAGCACAGAGAGCTCGCTGCAGCTGGGTGGCGCGGCGCGGCCACGAACGGCCTATCCACAGTCAGGCCCCAGGATCGGGCGCTCGCGCGAGCGCAACGTAGCGGCGTAGCTTTCACAGAATCATCACGCCGCCGCGGCCATGAGCCTGGACGATATGCGGGCTCAGGCGGCGCCCGGCGCCGCGCGTCTGACTGTGCTCCGACGCCGTCGGGGCGCTGACCCGAAGGTAGGTAGACCTGTCAACTGAATCGATCGTCGACTCCTCGCCGCAGGCTTCAGACGCGGAGCGTCGCTGCGCCGGCTGCCATGCGCCGCTGGCGGCAGATCAGCGCTACTGCCTCGAGTGCGGCGAGCGCCGGATGGCGCCGAGTGAGTTCCTGCTCGCGGGGCCGCCCCACGAGGGAACGCTCACGACGTCGGCCCCCCTACCGCCGCCTCCTCCAGGCCCTCCTGTGACTCCGCGCAGCTGCACGCTGACAGTAATCGCCGGCGTTGGGGTTCTGCTGCTGGCGATGGGCGTGGGCGTGCTGATCGGACGCTCAGGCTCTGCCAGGATGAGCTCTGCGCCGGCTCAGGTGATCAGCGTCGCCTCGGCGCCGAGCTCCGGTGCAGCTGCCACCGGGGCCGCGAGCGAAGCCTCCTTTACCAGCGATTGGCCCGCGGGCACGAGTGGTTACACGGTGCAGCTCCAGACCCTGCCGCAGTCGGGTACCGCGGCCAGCGCCCTCGAAGCGGCCAAGTCGGGCGCGAGTGCCAAGGGCGCAAAGGGGGTGGGTGCGCTGAAGTCAGAAGAATTCTCGAGTCTCAGCGCGGGCAGCTACGTGATCTACGCCGGGGTGGATCACAAGCGCAGCGAAGCGGAAAAAGCGCTTGCCACATTGCGCAGGAGCTTTCCTGCAGCGAAGGTGATCAAGGTCTCAAACGGAGCATCCGGCACCTCGGAAGCCGCCTCATCCTCCAGCTCTTCGAAAGGTGGGGTGGGCTCGAGCGAGAGCAAACCGGCGCCGCCGGCGGTTCTCGAAAGCCTCAAAGGCGCCAAAGGCAAGAGCTACGAGGAAAAGTCCAAGAACCTTCCCGACGTGGTCTCGACCGGATAGCACGATGGGGATCCTGGGTGAGGACATCTCGAGCAGAGACCACCAGCCGCCCGTCCCGGCGCGGAGCTCGAGTCCGGCCGCACCGGTGCAGGAGGCGCCGCCGGTCCGTGCCGAGCGAGACTCGCAGCTGGGCCGCCGACGCGACCGTCTGGCTCGCGAGGTCACTGAGCTCCACTGGGACCTCGGCGGACTGGCCTATGAGATGGCGATCCGCGACCACTTCCGCCTGGACGTGCTCGTGCGTCGTGCGGCGGTCCTGCAGGAACGCGACGCGGAGCTCGCCGAGGTAGAGCGCCTGCTGCGCATGGCGGCTGACGCGACAGCCGGAGCCTGTCCCCAGTGCCGTGCGCCACACAGTCGCGGCGCTGTCTTCTGCTGGCAGTGCGGCACCGGCCTGATGCAGCGTCTGCCCAGCGCGAGCGTCGATCGAGCTGACGCGACCGCCACGATGGATGCGCTGCTCGCGCCACAGGCCCAGGGCGAGCACTCCGCAAACGCGGACGAGTGAGCCCCGAGCGCCCAGTGCTGTGTGCCGAGTGCGGCTCGCCGCTCGCCGCGGGCCAGCACTACTGCCTGATGTGTGGCGCCCGCGCCGGGGTTCCGAGTCCACTCCTGGAGGAGCTTCAGCGGCGGGTGGCGGCGCAGAGCGCCGAGCCCGAGGCCGCTGTGGCCCCGCCGGCGCCGACAAGTCCCGGACCCGTCGTCTCCACGAGCTCGCCGGGTCTGCGCCTGCCGCCGCCGAGGATCGCGGCTCTGCTCGTGCTGGTGTTCCTCGGCTTCGGTGTGCTGATGGGCGGCGCTGCGACCTCAGCCGTCCAGGACACCCTCGCGGCCTCGGCGCACCGGGTGAAGGTCGTCCTGCCCGCCGCTCCGGCTGTGACGGCCAGCGCCCCTGGCACGGGGGGAGGAGCTTCCAGCACAGCCCAGGCGCCGGAAAGTGAACCCGCAGCGACACCGGAACCGGTGACCACGCCACCAACGGCGCCCGCCAAGGCGCCGGCCACCACGACGCCGAGCACGGGCACGGCCACCACGACGCCGAGCACGGGCAAACACGAAGAAGCCGGCAAGGAAGGCGAAGGCGGCTCGCCGAGCGCGCCCGCCACGAAGCTCCCGCCGATCAAGCACGTCTTCGTGGTGATGCTCTCGGACGAGCCCTATGCCTCCGTGTTCGGACCGATCTCCCCCGCGCACTACCTGTCGGGCACGCTCGAGAAGAAGGGCACGCTGCTCGTGCGCTACGACGCGGTCGCCCATGAGGAGCTGGCCAACGAGATCGCGTTGATCAGCGGCCAGGGACCCACGGCTGAAACGGCTGCCAACTGCCCCACCTACGCCCCGCTCATGACTACGGGCAGCGCAGCCGACGAACAGGTGCTGGGCACCGGCTGCGTATACCCAACGAGCACCCGCACGCTCCCCGGCGAGCTCGCCGAAAAGCACCTCACCTCGCGGGCCTACATCGAGGGGCTCGGCGAAGGCGCGCTACCCGCCTGCAGCCATCCCACCACCGCAGCAAGTGACCCGAGCGCCGATCAGACCGCGAGCACGGGGCCGTATGCGACGTTCCGCAACCCGTTCGTGTACTTCCAGTCGATCGTCGGCGGGACGAGCTGCTCGAGCGAGGACACGGGCCTTGGCCAGCTGAAGAGCGATCTTGCCTCGCCGACGCGCACACCCAACTTCACCTACATCGCTCCTGATCGCTGTCACGACGGCAATCCCACGCCGTGCACGCCTGGCGCCCCCGCCGGGCTCGCGCCCGCCGACGGATTCCTGCAGAAGGTCGTGCCCGAGATCCTCGCCTCGAAGGCCTACAAGCAAGACGGCCTGCTCGTGATCACCGTCGACGAGGCTCCCTCGAGCGGCGAATATGCCGACTCGAGCTCCTGCTGTGGCCAGCCGCGCTTCCCCAACGTTCCCCCCTCGGAGGCAACTGCGGGTTTGTCTGCGCGCGGCGGAGGGACGGTGGGCGCGCTGCTGCTCTCGCCGTATCTGAAGGGCGCAACGACGAGCCAGGAACCTTATGACCACTTCTCGCTGCTGCTAACGATCGAGGACCTGTTCGGCCTCGAGCACCTTGGCTACTCGGCGCTTCCCACGGTCAAGCCATTCGAAGCCGCGATGTTCAGCGCGGGCAAGCTCGGCTAGCGGCCGTCAGTCAGTTGTTGGGGTATTCGAGCGTGAGCACGCGCGGGTAGTCGGTGGCCGCGAGCTCAAACGTGGCACTCGAGCCTTCGCGCGAGAGGAGGCGTGCAGGCGTGGACTGACCGAGCAGAGGGTCATAAGCGCTGACGGTCGGAGCCGCAGCCGTTTCGGGGAGGTTGCCGAGCGTGATCTCGAAGTTCTCGTTGGGCAGGTCGAAGCGGTGGACATCGCCGAGCGGCGCTTCCGGTTCATACAGCGTGAGCAGGTCTCGGGTCATGACGTAGACGGGGATCACGAAGCGCGTGGGTGAGGACTGGAAGGGCAGCACGGCGAGCACGTCGCGGTCATACAGGCTTGGGTGCGCGGCCGCGCCGTCGCCGGCGAACTGGGCGTGGTTACCTTCCTGGACGATCGAGCGCAGCGTCAGCTGACGCGCGGCCGTACCTGGTCCGGGACCCTGGAACTGGCCGAGCAGGCTGTGCAGGGCGCTCATCGTCTCGCCGCCTGCCTGATCGCCGGGGTAGGCGCCGTGGTCGGCTTCCACTTCGCTGAAGAAGCTGGGGCTGATCAGGCTTTTGCTCCCGGGGGAGGCCGTGAAGAAGTACTCGCGCGAGAAGCCCTTGTTGACGCTCGAGACGAGGCTGCGCAGGGCGACCTTGGCCTGGAAGTGAGCACGGTCGGCGGGGGTGAGCTGGGCGGCCGGACCGCTCTGCGGCGTGGCCTCGTCGGGCCCGACCACGGTTCCGTGCCGGCTGGAGAGGTTGAACTCGGTGATCCACTTCTGGATCGGCTGGCCGCCGGCGGGAGCGACTTCGCGACCGTGGGGGAAGCCGTAGACATCGGTGGTGAAGGGCGCGAGGTCGCGCACGAGCGTCTCGGTGGAGATGGCGCTCAGCCAGTACTCGGGGAACATCGCCTGGAAGGTGGGGACGAACAGCGGTGTGAAGCTCTTGTTGGCGGAGGTGTCGCGGAATCCCTGGGCGCCCAGCGGATGGTCGTGGTTGACGTGGTAGGCCGCGGGGAAGCTCTTGGGGCCGGTGTAGGGATGCTTGCTGAGGGCAGTGAGCCCGAGCGGTGCGTCGGCGCCGGAGGGAAACGGAGTCTGGCTGGCGAAGCCGTCGGTGATGGCGACCGATGGGGAGATCCCGTTGGCGGGGTTGCGGATGAAGGCGACGGTTTCGGCCAGCAGGGCTTTGCGTATCTGCTTGCTCACGAGCTTTTTCGCGCTCTTACCGTCAGCCGTTGCGGGCGCTGCGGCGCTCTGGACCTGCACGCCTTCACTGGCTTCGGGCTCGCTGCCGCTTTCGCTTTCGGCTTCTGCTCCTACGTCGGTTTCGGTGTTGGCTTCGATTTCCGATTCGGCTTCGGCTTCGGGGCCCGCTTCTTCACCGACGGGAGATTGCGAGTAGTAGTGTTCGGCGTTGAGGAATTGGGAGCCGAACGTCAGCTCGTTCCAGACCTCGATGTCATAGCCGCCGGGACCGACGATCGAGCCGGCCAGCGTGGTCACGGCGCGTACGTAGGTGAGCCAGCCGCCGAGGGTGGCCTGGTAGGCGGGGTTGGCGGCTCCGTTGGGGAGCGTTGGCGCCTGGAAGGGCGCGTAGCGGAGCGTGGTGCCCCCGTGCGAGCCGGCGGGAAGCGGGTTCGGTAGCGGCCGCGACAGCGTGGCCACGTCGTGCGCGTTCACCGAGGTGATCAGCTCGTCGGGGCTGCCGCCAAAGGTGAGGTTGTTGAACCCTGTCTTGCCGGCTACCACCAGAGCGGCGCTGGCGGGCGTCAGGGTGACGCTCTGTGCGCCCGCGGACGCCGCGGTGACGGTTTCGAGTTTCACGTTCACATACGGCGCGGGGGCGCCGCTGTTGGCGTCGAGGACGATCAGCGGGCGCAGCCCGTGTTCGCGCAGCGCCGTGAGGATGGTGGTGATGTGAGCGAGGTTGCTCGCCCTGAAGGTGCTCGGTTCGGAGTAGGAGAGCGCGCCCCAGTTGATCCCCACGCGCGCCAGCTCGAAGCCGCTGTCGTGCAGCAGCTGTGCCGTGGCGTCGGCCTGGGCGGGGTTGGTGGTGAAGTTGATGCCCAGCGCTTGCTGCAGGCGGGAGGCCGGCAGCGTGTCCATGTAGGCGCGCCAGGGCTGCAGCCAGAAGGAGGTCTTCCCGAAGGGAACGTCGGTGAGGAAGCGCGGGTCGATCGGGTCGCTGACCGTTTCGCCGCTGTCGAGCGGGAGGTTGCCGCCGGCGGCTTCGGCCAGCGATTCTCCTGCTTCGCCTTCGCCGCCCTTGACTTCGGCGGGTGCCGAGGAGCCGGCCGTGGGGGGTTCGCTGTGCGCTTTGCCGGGGGGGTTGACATGTGGCTTGGCACTCGGAACGGCGTTGGGAGAAGCGCTGCTGAGCGCTGGGGAGGAGGGGGCGGGCACTGAACTCACGGCGGTGCGCTTGGCGGGGGCTCGCTTCGCGCACGCTGTGGCGCCGCGACGGGCAACAGAGCGAGCGTGACTGCCGGCGAGGCAATGGACGGTATTGCGATGACCGCGTGCAGCGGTGCGCGAGTGCAGTGCTGATGCGGTGCTTGCGGCGAGCGCGAGCGCCACCGGCACAGCAGCGAGCAGCGTGGTCAGGGCGAGCGACGAACGCGAGCTGCGGCGGCGAGGCGAGAGTAGGGGAGAGCGGGGGAGCATTTGCCTGGTCGGCGCCTCGAGCGGGCGGCGTGACCAGGAGATCGGCGCTCCCTTAGACGTGCATTACGTCTTGCAACGTGTACGGACGATCGTCCGGTTTGTCAGGCGCTGAAGGCGAGGGCCTGCTCGTAGGTGACGGCCTCGCGTCGCGGTGCGCCGCGCGAGAGCACCCACTCGAGCGCGAGCATCTGCCGGGGATGCTCGAGAGCGGCGGGGTGCACGTCCACGCGCAGTGTCTCTCCGCAGAGCAGGCTGCCGACCCTGATCAGCGCGGGCGAGAGGAGTCGCTGCAACGGACGCTCGGTGCCCATGCTCCAGGCCGGCACGAGACGCCGGCGGGCGCCCGTGTCCGGGTTGCGCTGGACGGGATGCAAACGCAGCAGATCGGCCCACCAGCGGAAGCGTCGCGGCAGCACGCGGCGCAGCTCGGGTGTGTAGGCGTAGGCGGGCGCCACGAAGCCTTCCGGCTCGATGCCCGCCAGCTTGAGCACACGCCAGCCTGCCTCGACGGCTCTGCTCGTCTCCGCCCGATCGAGACCGACGAACTCGGCCGCCCGCCGGTCGCGTAGGGAGCCTCCGCGCAGATGCTGATGCTGGAAGCCGTGCTGTGCGATCGAGTCGCCGGCCTGACGGCGCTGGTGCAGCCAAGCGGTCATGTCCGGCGAGCGCTCGCCGAGGGGATGCAGATCGCGTGCGGGGATCACGAGCAGCGTCACGCGCGCGATGCCGTGATCGTCGAGCCAGTCGCGGATCAGCGCGCAACGCTCGAACGTGGCCGGCTCCACGTCGTGGAGCGCCACTGCGATGGTGGGCCGGCGCCTAGGCTGCACGGACGGCTCCCACGTCCCCGACCCCGAGGACTCGTGCGTAGCTGTCAGCGAGGCGCTCGAGCGCTCGCTCCCAGGTGCGCTCGCCAACGGCCGCGAGGCCCGCGTTGGCCAGGCGCCTGCGCAGCAGCGGCTGGCCGGCCAGCTCGACCACTGCGGCCGCGAGCGCGTCGGGCTCGGCCGGGCACAGCAGGCCGCTCACCCGATCCTCGATCAGCGACAGCGGGCCACCCTCGGCGACCGCCACGACGGGCAGGCCGCTGGCCTGCGCCTCGAGGACGACCTGGCCGAAGGTGTCAGTGGCGCTGGGGAACAGGAAGATGTCGGCATCGGCATAGGCGCGCGCGAGCGCCTCACCCTCGAGCCAGCCGAGGAAGCTGACATCCCCGCCCAGGCGCTCACGCAGCAGCTGCTTCTCGGGACCACCGCCGGCGACGATCAGGTGCAGCCGCTGCCCCAGCTCGCCACGGGCACGCGCGTGGGCGCGCTGGAAGCTCTCGGCGAGCAGCTCGACTCCCTTCTCGCGCGTGATCCGCCCGGCGTAGAGCACGGTGATCGCGCCGGGCACACGCGGCTCGCGGCGTAGCGCCGGGTCGAAGCGGGTCGTGTCTACGCCGCGATCCCAGCGCACGATGTGGCCGTCCGCGACGCCGATCCGCGCGAGCGCACCGTCGGCCGCGGGGCTGGGGGAGAGGACGAGATCGCAGGCGCAGTAGAAGGCGCTCACGGCGGCTGCCATCGCCGACGCAACGCGCTCATCGCCCGATCGTAGGGACGCATAGGCGGTCAGCTCCGTGTGGTAGCTGCCCACGAGCGGCAGTCCAAGGGCGCGCGCCAACAGGGCCCCGGCGGCCCCCACAGGTCCGGGCGAGCAGACCTGCACGGCGTCGAAGCGTCCGTCGGCGAGCGTTTGCACGGCCGCAGGCAGGCTGGGAACGCCGATGCGCAGATCGGGGTAGAAGGGCACATCGACCTCGGCCACGGCTGAGAGCCTCCGATCCACCTCGGGGTCGGTGCCGATCACCTCGATCTCGAAGCCCGGGACGCCGCGCTGGCGGATCTCGGCGATCGTGCGCGTCACCCCGTGGGTCGAGCCGATGCCGTCGACCATGATCGCCACCCGCGGCGTCTCGCCGTCCTGGCCGTGGCGCTCGCCGGTTCGCGGCGCCAGCCCGGCGCGGATGGTGGAATAGGGGATGGCTGCGAGCTTGGCCTGCTCGTGGGCGAGGAAGGCTGTAGCCGGCGCGTAGGGGATCGCGGCGATGCTCGCTTCGAACAGGCCCTCGGCGGCGAGCAGCATGTTCTCGCCCCCGGCGGCCGCGCCGAGCGCCACCTCGACGGCTCCCCGCAGCTTGCGCTCGTGCACTCGGCAGGCACGCCGGTAGAGACCGGAGTGGCTGAAGCTCTCGTCCTGCATCATCGCGAGCAGGGCGCCCTCGTCGAGGTGATCCAGACCAACCGCCCCGAGCCACGCGCGCAGCAGGCAGCGCGCGTCTTCGGGCGTGAGCTCTCCGCCGCCGACGCCCTGGCGGGCGTCGGCCTGCACCAGTAGGCGACGCATCATCGCCAGCACTCGCAACGGGTCGGGGCGGGCGCTCGGGTCGTCGGGTGCATTCAGCCCCAGTGAGCGCACGGCGAGCGCGATCGCGGCGTGGGCCCACTTGGCGGCGCTGCCCTGGGCGCCGCGGGCGAGGACGTCGCCTGCGCGCATGTGTGCCAGGAACTCCTCAGGGCTCGCGGCGGAGGGCGCTTCCGTGAAGGTGCGCCCGATGTCGACGCCCGCGTGGTCGTCCGATCCACCGATCCCGATGGCGTCCCGTGTGACGACATAGGTGGCCGCGGGGCTGTTGAGCTCCGGGGCGCGGGCGCCGTTGCGGATCTCCCAGATTCCGAACAGCTCCGCTAGGCGCCGCCGGTGACGCGCGGTCAGAGGGGCGGCAACGGTGTAGTAGGGGTGGGCGAGCGCGCAGGCGATGTCGCGCTCGTGCATGTAGGCGGCGCACACCTCGACGTCGCCGCTGTGAGCCTGCAGCCACTCGTGGTCCTCGGGGGTGATGCCGTAACAGAGCACGTGCACGGCCTGCGCCTCGCCGCGAAAGCCCGCTGTGAGCTCCTCTGAGACGAACACGTCTGGGCGGTCTGAGATCTCGAGCACGCCGGCGATCGTGTCGTGGTCGGTGATCGTCACGAAATCCATGCCGCGGCGCTTGGCCAGTGCGTAGACCTCCTCGGGGGGAGTGGCGCACTCAGGCAGCCCGACCGCCCGCTGAACTCCGAGGCGTGACTCCTGTGAAGCTGTTGAGTGGCAGTGCATATCCACTCGTGTATTCAGCACCGTCTGTGCCGTTGTTTTTTTCATATCGTTCATATCAGGCAGATTCGCCTGCAAAGGGCCGTCTTTTGTGACCAGCCCGCAACGATGGTGTGAAGCGTCTGTGAACATCCCGCCGACCGGCTGGACGGGGGAGGTTCTCAGTGCGGAACCGGCGCGCCGAGCAGCCCGACGCCAACGCCGACGCAGCCGGCCGCCAGCAGCGTTGCCACCACGCCGCGTCGCAGCACCAGCAACACCAGCGCGCAGGCGGCGAGCAGGACAAGCTGCCACGTCTCGCGGAAGGCCAGCGTCAGCGGGACGGCTGCGCCCAGAATGGCTCCGGCGGCACACGGCGCGGCGCCGTCGAGGAAGGCCCGTACGCGGGGGTCGACGAGCAGTCGCTCGAAGCGCTCGGCGCCCACCAGCACGAAGGAGAAGGACGGCGCGAACGCGACTGTGGTGGCCAGCAGGCCACCCGCCAGACCGCCTGCGGCATAGCCCACCGCAGCGACCGTTTGGACGATCGGTCCGGGGGTCACCTGCCCGAGCGCGACCGCGTCCAGGAACTGCGTGTGGGTCATCCAGTGATAGGTGCCCACTGCGTCGCTCTGCATCAGCGGGATGATCACGAAGCCTCCCCCGAAGGCGAGCGCGCCGACCTTGAGCGACGTCCAGGCGAGCGCCAGCGTCCCTCCTGGCGCGGCGGCGCCAGCGAGTGCCACCAATGGGTGCGTCCCGGTGAGCGACGGGGCCACGCGCCGGCCGTAGAGCTCGATCAGACCGCACCCCAGCAGCACGAGCACGAGCCACTGTCCGGTCACGGCGGCGGCGATCGAACCTGCGAGCCCGTAGGCGAGCACGCGCACCCTCCTGGAACCGGCGGCGCGCGCCCAGATGGGAGCTGCGATCGGGCCTCCGGCTCGGAGGGCGACGGCGGGAACGGCAGCCCCCGCGCCCATGCCCGCGGCGCGAAGCCACGTGGGCGGCGAGCCGGAGAGGAAGAGCACGGACAGCCCGAGAATCGCGATGAGACCGGGCAGGATGAAGGCGAGCCCGCCGAGCAGCGCGCCCCGCGCTCCCTGCAGCCGCCAGGCGCAGTAGATGGCCAGCTGTGTGGAGGCCGGCCCCGGAAGCATGTTGGTGGCCGCGATCGCTCGCTCGAACTGCGCATCGCTAAGCCATCCACGTTCGGCCACGCACAGATCGCGCAGGAGCGCGATGTGAACGGGTGGACCACCGAAGCCGATGCAGCCGATCCGTCCCCACTCGCGCACGATCTCTGCAAGGGCCGGGCGGACCTGGGGCTCCCCCTGGGGCATGGCTGCAAGCGTATGTGCTCCATGCGGATGGTTCAGCCAATAAGCTCCGCGGCCATGTCAAGCGTTCTCGTGTTTCCAATCGCCTCCGCTCTCAGCTACTTCCAGGCGATCGTGCTGGGCCTGCTGCAGGGTGTGAGCGAGCTCTTTCCCATCTCGAGCCTCGGGCACACGGTCTTGTTCCCGACGCTGTTCGGCTGGAACGAGCTCGTCAAGGCCCAGTCCCAGTCGGAGTCCTTCTGGCTGGCGTTCGTCGTGATGCTGCACGTCGGCAGCGCCCTCGGGCTGCTGGCCTACTACTGGCGCGACTGGGTCGAGATCATCACGGCGTTCTTCCACACGCTCGCGACGCGCCGCATCGAGACGCCGACCGAGCGCCTGGCGTGGTTGATCGTCGTCGCGAGCATCCCCGCCGGGATCATCGGTCTCGCGCTGGAGCATCAGCTGCGAACGCTCACCGCCAAGCCCGAAGTAGCCGCGGTCTTCCTGATGGTCAACGGGCTACTCCTGTTCGCTGCCGAGCGCTTTCGACGCCGCGCCGAGGTCCGCGAACTGGCGATCAAGGAGGGCGCAAAGCCCGACGGGGCCCGCGAGCTCGCAACGCTCGAGTACCGCGAGGCGCTCGTCGTAGGTGTGGCTCAGTCGACCGCTCTGGTTGCCGGGATCAGTCGCGGCGGGGTGACGATGGGGACGGGCCTCGCGCGCGGTCTGGATCACAGCGACGCGGCGCGCTTCGCCTTCCTGCTCGCGACCCCGATCATCCTCGCTGCCGGGCTCGTGAAGCTCCCGGACCTGTTCGGCCATCTCGGCAACGGCATCCGCGGGCAGGCGTTCGTGGCCTGCGCAGTTGCTGCCGTCACCGCTGTGTTCACGGTCCGCTTCCTGGTCAAATACTTCAAAACCCGCACGCTGACCCCGTTCGCCATCTACTGCCTGCTGTTCGGCCTGGCGATGGTCATCTACACCCAGGTCTAGAGTTACCTGCCCGACGCTCGGTCGGCTGGGCGCCTGCTCCCGGATTCGTAGGCGTCTTGCACCATCATTGACGCCGATGCCCGTTCCGAGAACCCCGCAGAAGATGTTCGAGACGCGCAGTCAGGCCTGGAAGGAGGTGGGGCTCCTGCGCCAGATCAGCCCGCGTGTGGTCAAGCGGGCGAGGCTCGAGGCGCTGGTGCTGCTGCCGCTGTTCGTCGGCATCGTGGTGCTCTACGACAACCGCGTAGGCCTGCTGGGCAAGACTGTCCCCGGTTATCACGCCCATGGCGGCGCCTATGTCCGCGCCCACAAGGTGCTCGAACAGGCGCTGGACACGCCGGTGACGGTGGTGACGGTGATCCTGCTGATGATCTTGGGCTGGGCGATCGCACGCGACGTCGGTCGCGGCCTTGGTCCGGCGCTGTTCAGGCGCCTGGACCCGGCGACGGCGGGCACGGTCGGCTTCCTGATCCGCCTCGCGACGGTGGTGCTGGCGCTCTTGGTGGCGCTGCGGGTGGCCGGCATCGAAGCACGGACACTGGCGCTCGGTGGTGCGTTCACAGCGGTGATCTTCGGTCTGGCTGCGCAGCAGACGCTGGGCAATCTGATTGCGGGCACGGTGCTGTTGAGCGCGCGTCCTTTCCGTGTGGGTGATCGCGTGCGCCTGCAGGGCGGACCCCTGGCCGGCCAGGTCGAGGGAACGGTGAGCTCGCTGGGTCTGCTCTACACGACGTTCGCCACGGGCGAAGACGTGGTGATGGTGCCCAACAGCGTTGTGCTCAACGTGGCGATCCTGCCGCTACGCGAGCCTGAGGCGGTCAACCTGCGGGCGCGCTTGCGAGCGGGTATGAGTCCCGGTGACCTGCAGGAGATCCTCGAGAAGTCGCTGCAGACGCCGCTGCGCGATGCTCCGCGTATCACGCTCGAGGAGCTGGACGGGGAGGAGGTCGTGGTGCGAATCGCGGCGACGCCGCGGACGGCCGCCCAGGGGCGTCAGCTGGCCAGCGAGCTGTTGGGCATCGTCTCGCGCGAGACGCGTCCGCGCGAGCCGACGCCGTAGCGCAGGAACAGGTAGGAACCGGCCTGGAGCACGCCGAGCAGCTCGAGCTCGGCCGGGGGACCGAGCTCGGCCCCGGCGACGATCCGTAGCGCCTCGCCTCCTGACGGCTCGCCGCCCACGAGCTTGGGCGCGACCGACAGGAACAGCTCGTCGACGAGACCGGCGGCGAGCAGCTGGCCGGCGAGGTGCGGGCCGCCCTCGCACAGCAGGCTCCTCACGCCCAGGCGCCCCCCGAGCTCGCCGAGCGCCGCTGCCAGGTCGAGGCGACCTTCGTGCCCTGCGCGGATGTAGTCGAGCTGTGCGCCACTCGCGGGCAGGCTCGCGGCGGACGCTGTGAGGATCGCCACCCGCGCTTCGGGCTCGGCCAACAGCGGAAGCTTCTCGTCGAGCGCGAGCCGACCTGAGACGATGCAGGCCAGTGGCTCCTCGGTGAGGCCCCGCTCCACGCGCAGCCGTCGCACAGAGGCATCGGGGATCAGCCGCCCGTAGCGCTCGGTGCGCACGGTCCCCGCCCCGACGAGGACGCCGTCGACGGCAGCCCGTAGACCGTGGAACAGCTCGCGGTCGGCGCGTGTGCTGAGCGGTCCCGAACGTCCCGCGAGCGTGGCGCGCCCGTCGGCGGTAGCGACCATGTTGAGCAGCACGTGGGGCCTGTTTCCAGCCGCGGCGGGCCGCTGCCACAGGCCGAGCTCCTCGACGATCTCCGCGATCGTCCCCGGCTCGCCGGGCGGGAGCAGGCGCCCCAGACGCAGCGGGCTGCTCGTCGTGGGGACCGTCTGCCCGCTCTCGTGGGTGGTCATCGTTGCTCCTGTCTCAAGCGATGTAGCGAAGGTAGACGACACGCGAGCCAAACGTCTTGGTCTCGACCAACTCCAGCTCGATCTTCTCGTCCAGGATCGGGAAGTAGGGTGTGCCACCGCCGATCAGGACCGGGCTGACGAACAGCTGCCACTCGTCGATCAGCCCCAGCTCCATACACGCGCGGGCGAGGCCGGCGCCGCCCACGGCGATGTCCTTCCCGGGCTCATCCTTGAGCCTCGAGACCTCCTCGCCGACGCCGTCCCTGACCAGCCTGGTGTTGCCCACCACGCTCTGAAGCGTCGTGGAGAACACGACCTTCGGCACGGCCTTCCAGATCTGGGCGAACTTGATGTGATCCGCGACTAGCGGACTCTCCTCGGCGGTCTCCCAGTAGACCATCGCTTCGTAGAGCCGCCGTCCGCAGAGATGCACGCCAATCTCCTGCACGTGCTGGGTGTGGAACCGAAATAGCTCCTCGTCGGGCGCCGTGAAGTCGATCCGGCCATCGGGTCCGGCGATGTAGCCGTCCAGCGACACAGTCATGGAGTAGATCAGCTTCCGCATCACTGCAAGACCGCCAGAACATCGCGCGTCCGCCCAAGCCATTCCGCGAGCAGCAGTGACACGGATGTGCCGGGCAGCAGAGTCCCGTCGAGACCGAGGACTACGACTGGATAGGCACCCACCGCAGCCAGCCTACCGATGCGGGTGAGGTCGGCAGGTTGGCAACATTTCCACAACACGTAACAGCGGCTACGTGCTACGGTCGTGCGTGCATGGCCGGCAAAGACCGGCGAAAGTAGTGCAAGCGCTCGCAGGTCGAAGCTTTGAGAAGCATCCTCCGCGTAGCAGCACGCACATACCGTGGAGGAGTTCACATAATGCCTACCGGCACAGTCAAGTGGTTCAGCGACGACAAGGGGTTCGGCTTCATCACCCCCGATGACGGCGACAAGGACCTCTTCGTACACCACACCGGGATCAACGGCGAGGGCTACCGCTCTCTGCAGGAGGGGGCCAAGGTCTCCTACGACCCGGAGCAGGGCGACAAGGGCCCCAAGGCCGTAAACGTCCAGGCGATCTAGAGCGCCTAGCTTCAGATCTGCTCACGAGGGCCCGCTTCGGCGGGCCCTCGGTGTTTGTGCGGGTAATGTGGCAGCGCCTGCATGTCCTCCAGCGACGCCACAACCATCCCCCTCGATCAGCCGCTGGACGGTGCGAGAAGCGGGCTGATCGGCCGCCTGCGCGGCCGACGGGAAAGGGCGGAGACGCTCAGTGGGGTGCGCGCGGGTGGGGCCGCGCTCTGCGTGATCGTGCTGCTGTGCTTGATGGTGGTGGTGCTGGCGGCCAACCGTCCGAGCCTGCTGGCGCCGACGACTCACTACGGCTTCTATCCGCGGTGGATGGCGGGGCCGTTTGGCGGCCTGGTGCCGTGGATGACCCAAAACAGCACGGTGCTGAAGGACCTGTTCACGGGTGCGCTGGTGGTGATGTACGGCGGCTACTTGGTGGTGCTGCGCTCGGCGCCGCGCCTGCCCACGCGCTGGCTGGTGGGGGCGATCCTGGCCGTGCACGCGATCTTCCTGCTCTCACCGCCGCTCGCGCTGACAGACGTCTTCAACTACATCAACTACGGGCGGATGGAGGTGCTGCACAACCTCAACCCCTACACGACCATCCCTGTCTATGAGCCGCACAGCGAGCCGAGCTTCATCCTCAGCAACTGGCATGAGCTGCTCAGCCCCTACGGCCCGATGTTCACGCTGCTCACGTTCGTGGCGGTGCCCCTGGGCGTGGCCGGCTCGTTCTGGGCGCTGAAGGCGGTGCTCGGGCTGGCGAGCCTGGCGACGATCTTCCTGGTGTGGCGCTGCGCGCAGATGCTGGGGCGCAACCCCCGCAGCGCAATTGCGCTGCTCGGGCTCAATCCGATCGTGCTCGTGTGGGGCCTGGGCGGCGACCACAACGACTTCCTGATGATCTTGTGCATCATGCTCGGCTTCTACCTGCTGCTGTGGGGGCGCCCGGCCGCGGACGCCAGGAGCGCGCAGGCCCGGCGTGGGCACGTCCGAAGCGCCGAGGAAGGCCACCCGGAGAGTCGTCTGCAGTGGTTGATCCGCGAGGTCTTGGCGGCGCTGCGCGCCCCCGCCCCGGCGGACATCGGGGCGGGGGCGGCCTTCGTGCTCGCAGCCGGCTTCAAGGCCTCGGGCGCAGTCCTGCTGCCGGTGGTGCTGGTCGGTCTGCTGCGTACCCCACGCCGGATTCCCCATGTCGTGCTTGGGATGATCCTGATGAGCGCAATCGTCGGCGCGATGAGCCTGGCGGCGTTCGGGCTGCACATCCCCGACCTCAGCACCCAGAGCCGCCTGGTAACAGGCGAGAGCATCCCCAACCTGATCGGGCTGGCGCTGGGCGCGGGCGGCGAGAGCGAAGCGCTTCGCTACCTGATGAGCGGCGCTCTGATTGCCTCGGTGGCGCTCTGCTGCTGGCTGGCGTGGAAGCGCAGGGACGCGATCACGGCCTCGGGCTGGGCCAGCGTGGCGCTGCTCGTCACGCTCAGCTGGGTGCTGCCCTGGTATGTCCTGTGGGTGCTGCCCCTGGCCGCGCTTTCGACCTCGAGCCGACTGCGCACGGCCGCGCTGGTGATCGGCGTGTACATGATCGTCGTGTGGGTCCCGATCTCCGGAGGCATCTGGCACGCAATCGGCTTCCGTCCCGAAAACACCCCCCTCGGGCGTCTGCACCAGCGCTACGTGAGGGAGTACTTGAACTAGGACATCTAGTCCCCGTCGGGGGAGGGCGGGCGTCGCTCCGTCTTACGTTGGGCGGCGCGGCGCTTGTCGGCCAGGCGTCGCGCTCGCGAGGCTCCCGTGGGACGGGTTGGGCGTCGGTGGCGGGGGACGGCCAGCGCCTGCTCGAGGCGTCCGGCGAGACGCGTGAGGGCGAGCTCGCGGTTGCGGCTCTGCGAGCGCTCGTCCTGGGCCACGGCCACCACCCGCGGGCCGACGCGATCGAGCAGGCGCGCGCGCTGGGTCTCGCTCAGGGAGGGCGAGGCGAGAACGTCGAAGACAGCTTCCACGCGCGAGGCAGTCACGTTGGCGTGCTGTCCCCCCGGGCCCGAGGAGCGGCTTGCCCGCAGGACGATCTCGGCCAGGGGGATGTGAGGCCCGCCCTTCACAGGCAGGAGCCGCTGCTGGGGAGAGGCCGAGCCGTCCTCAGCCTCGCTGTCGGCGGGCTCCTCCATCGTGGCTCACTTGGGCTGCTCAGCGGAGAGGTCGTGGACGGCTTTGACGCGCTGCTCCTCGCCGGGGCGCACGCGCCCGTCGCGCCCGATGTAGCCGTCCTTGCCGCCCGCGCACAGGTACACGGCATCGATGTCGCCGGCGTTCCTGATCTTGCGCACGGTGGCAGCATCCACGCGCGCCATGCCGCCCTCGCGCAGCGTCTGCACTGAGCCGTCGCCGAACTCCATCTCGATCGTCCCCCGGTGCACGAAGTAGAGCTCCTCCTGCAGGTCGTGGTAGTGGAACCCCGTTTCGATGCCCGGCGGCAGCACGATTGCGTTGACGCCGAAGGCGCTCACACCAAGGCCCTTGCGCACCTTGCGAAAGCCAGGTCCATCACCCAGGTCCTCCAGGTGCCCAACGGCATAGCCCTCGCCCTGCGTCACAGCCGGAAAGTCGCTCGAAGCCTCCATCAGCACGCCTCCTCAGTGGTCTGCCACGGTCCCGCCCTCGGGCGAGAGCGGGCGGCCCTCGCTCGCCCAACGGGCGAGACCGCCGGTCATGGAGTATGCCTCGAAGCCGGCCGCGCGGAATGCCTGGGCAGCCATGCTCGAGCGGCCGCCCACGCGGCAGTAGAAGACGACAGGACGCTCACGGTCCACGCTCGCGGCCTGATCGGAGAGCTCGACGAGGCCGATCAGGCGAGTGCCCTCGATGTGGCCGGCCTCGTGCTCGTAGGGCTCGCGCACGTCGATCAGCTGCAGGCTCGCGTCCTCCTCGCGCCAGGCAGCCACACGCTCGGGGTCCAAGTCCATAGGGACCTCAGCACTCATGTACTGAGCCTAGCGATGGTGCGGCGCGTCGCGAGCCGCGAAAAGCCCTTCCGGCTAGTAGACGGGAGGCTCGCGTTCGACTACGCGCTCGCCGACCACGGCTCGACGCCGGGGACCCCAGCTGAGCATGTAGAAGATCGAGAGGATCAGGCCGAGCACCCCGACGATCATCAGGATCAGGCCGATGGTCGTGATCGAGATGCCAGACACGGTGGCGGTGACGGCGTAGCGCAAAATGGCGCCAACGGCTATGAGGAATATTGAAGTTCCAAGGGGCATGCCCTCTCCATACCCGATCCACGACAGTCCAAACTCCCGAACGTAGATTGCGCAGACGCTCCGGAGGCGCGAAGCGATCGACTCATCACTAGGATCCAGCCCATGGAGGCAGTGAGCGACGTCTACACGATTCCCCAGGAGCACCTGGACTTCTGCGCCACGATCGGCCAGATAGCGCGCGAGAAGATCGCCCCGCGCTCGGCTGAGATCGACGAGAAGGCCGAATACCCCTGGGACATCCGCAAAGTTCTGGGCGAGCAGGACATCCTCGGCCTGCCGTTTCCCACTGAGTACGGGGGCACGGGCACGGGCACGCTGATGTTGAACATGGCGGTGGAGGAGATCGCCAAGGTCGATGCGGCGTGTGCGCTGATCCTGATGATCCAGGAGCTGGGCACGCTGCCGATCCAGCTGTTCGGCAGCGACGAGCTGAAGGAGCGCTTCCTACCGAAGTGCGCCACGGGCGAGTTCTCGCCGGCGTTCGCCCTATCCGAGCCGGAAGCCGGCTCCGATCCCGCGGGGATGACCACGACGGCCGTAGAAGATGGCGATGAGTGGGTGATCAACGGCACGAAGAACTGGATCACGAACCTGGGCGTGGCCGACTTCTACATCTGCTTCGCGGTGTCAGACCGCGAGACACGACGCCTGACTGCCTTCGTGGTGGAGGCCGATCGCCCGGGCTTCAGCGTGGGCAAGCTCGAGCACAAGCTCGGGATCCGCGCCTCGCCGACGGGGCAGCCGATCTTCGAGGACGTGCGGGTGCCGCAGGAGAACGTGATCGGCGAGGTCGGCAAGGGCCTGTCAGTGGCTCTTGGCACGCTGGAGCGCACGCGCCTGGGCGCGGCGGCGCAGGCTGTGGGTATCGCCCAGGGCGCCACTGACTACGCGGTGGCCTATGCCCGTGAGCGCAGGCAGTTCGGCAAGGCGATCAACGAGTTCCAGGCGATCCAGTTCAAGCTGGCCGACATGGAAACACAGACGGCAGCTGCGCGAGAGATCCTCTACAAGGCGTGCGCGATGGCAGATCAGCGCCATCCACAGCGTGCGAAGTACTCCTCGATGGCAAAGGTGTTCTGCTCGGACACCGCCATGGCGGTCACAGTTGAGGCCATTCAGGTCCTGGGCGGCTACGGTTATGTCAAGGAGTACCCAGTGGAGCGCATGATGCGAGACGCCAAGATCACCCAGATCTACGAGGGCACCAACGAGATCCAGCGTCTCGTGATCGCCCGCACGCTGAAGTAGGACGAAGCGGCTCGGCGATGCGTGTTCCCCAGCCTCCCGGCCCCTCTAACCAACTCCGCCGTATTGGCTTGGCGGGGCTGGTAGCGATGTCGGCGGGCCTGGTGGTGTTGGTCATCAGCCAGGGCTTCAGCTCGATTGGCGCTGTACGGGCGCTGGAGGACGTGGCCCTCGGGGTGATCGTGGCGGCCGTGCTGATGGGCGGCGTGGCGTTCGTGGCCGTACGCCTGGCCGACTGGCGCGAACCCGAGTCGGAGGCCGAGTTCGAAGAGATCGTGCGCCACTCCGAAGCGCTGGCCCGGGAAGGGCTCGCGGTCGACCCTGACGAAGCCCATTTCATGGAGCTGGATCCTCTCGACGACGAGGATTTCGAGGAGCTGGTGCGCGACGCGCTGGACGACCTGCCAGACCTGCTGCGCAACGCGCTGGGTCACGTGGCGGTGGTGATCTCCGACGGTGGCAGGCGCCGCGGCGCCTACGGCCT
>DATARM010000156.1:0-12157 GCA_036264155.1 Solirubrobacteraceae bacterium | reverse complement strand
CGTCACAGCGTTCTTCGAGAAACGCGACCCGACGTGGAAAGGACGCTGAGATGAGCGCTCCCGAGACTGCCGCGAACACCTCGCTGTTGCGCCCGCTCGTCGAGGACCTGGCCGAGCGACGCGCCCGCATCAAGCTCGGCGGCGGCGAGGAGAAGATCGCAGCTCAACACGAGCGCGAAAAGCTCACCGCCCGCGAGCGCATCGCGCTGCTGATCGACGACGGCACCTTCGTCGAGCTGGGCATCCACGGCAAGCCCCACTTCTCCCAGCGCGCCATGGACGGAGTCAACGCCCCCGCCGACGGCGTGATCACGGGCTACGGCAAGGTCGACGGGCGCCTCACCGCCGTCTGCGCCTACGACTTCACCGTCATGGCCGGCTCGATGGGCATGACCGGAGAGATCAAGGTCACGCGTCTGCGCGAGCTGGCGCTCACCAAGCGCATCCCCTTCGTGTGGTTGCTCGACTCCGCCGGGGCGCGCGTGCAGGAGGCCGCCGGTGCGCTGTTCGCCGGCTCGGGCCACCTCTTCCGCGAGGAGGTGGTGATGAGCGGTGTGATCCCTCAGATCGCCGCCCTGATGGGCCCTTGCGCCGCCGGCACCGCCTACATTCCCGGACTGGCTGACTTCGTACCCATGGTCAAGGGCCGTGGCTCGATGGCGCTCGCCGGGCCGCATCTCGTGCGTGCTGCCGTGGGCGAGGACGTGACCCAGGAGGAACTGGGTGGCTCGCGTGTGCACTGCCGCAAGTCTGGCGTGGGCGACATGGAAGTGGCCAACGACGAGGAGTGCATCGAGCGGATCAAGCAATACCTCTCCTACATGCCCCAGAACTGCGAAGAGAAGCCCCCCATCCGCCGCAACGTCGAGGACCCGATCGATCGGCGCGAGGAGGATCTGCTCGACGTTCTGCCCGAATCCAACCGCAAGCCCTATGACATGTACGAGGTGATCCGCCGGATCGTCGACGACGGGGAGTACTTCGACATCAAGGGCCAGTGGGCCAAGACCATCATCACCTGCTTCGCCCGCTTCGACGGGCGTCCCACCGGGATCGTCGCCAACCAGCCCAAGCACCTCGGCGGCATCCTCGACAACGACTCCGCCGACAAGGCCGCGCGCTTCGTCAACCTCTGTAATGCCTTCGCTATCCCGCTCCTGTTCATCCAGGACGTTCCCGGCTTCATGGTCGGCACCAAGGTCGAGGCCGAAGGCATCATCCGCCACGGCGCCAAGATGCTCCACGCCGTCGCCAACGCCACCGTGCCCAAGATCACCGTCATCACCCGCAAGGCCTACGGCGCGGGCTACTACGTGATGAACGGCCGCGCCTACGAGCCGGACTTGATCGTTGCGTGGCCTAGCGCCGAGATCAGCGTGATGGGCGCCGAGGGGGTCGTCGAGATCGCCTTCCGCAAGCAGGTCGAAGCGGCCGAGGACCCCGCCGCCAAGAAGGCCGAGCTGATCGAGGGCTTCCGCAAGATCTTCGACGTCTACGTAGCCGCCGGCAACGACGTCATCGACGACGTCATCGACCCCCGTGAGACGCGCGAGACGATCTGCCGGGCGCTCGAGATGTCCGCGAACAAGAAAATCGAGCGGCCGTGGAAGCGGCAGGGGGTAGTTCCCGTATGAGTACGTGTGCCGGCGCTGGGCGGCGTCCTCGGTCGCTCCGAAACTCAACGCGAGGTGAGAAATGAGCCTTGACCATCCCGTCGTCATCACCTGCTCGATCTCCGGGGCGATCGCCAACCGCGAGCAGTGCCCGGCGATCCCCTACACGCCCGCGGAGTACGCCGCCGAGGCCAGGCGGATCGTTGACGAGGGCGGCGTGCACATCCACATCCACGCCCGCAAACCCGACGGCACGCCCAGCTATGAGATCGAGGACTTCCAGGCGATCAGCGACGCCATCCGCGGCGAGGTGGGGGATGCGGCGATCATCAACTTCTCCACCGGAACCATCGGCGTGCCCGTGGAGAAGCGGATCGAGTACCTACGCGCCTGCCGCCCTGAAGTGGCCGCCCTGAACATGGGCTCGATGAACTACGCCAAGTACTCGCGCTCACGCAAGCAGTTCGTGTTCGCGATGGTCTTCCAGAACCCCTTCGAGGAGATCGTCCAGCTGCTCGAGGCGATGAACGAGCTCGACATCAAACCTGAGCACGAGTGCTTCGACATCGGCCACGTGGGCAGTCTCGCCCCCCTGATCGACATGGGCGTGCTGAAGACGCCGCTGCACGTCGACTGTGTGATGGGCGTCGTGGGTGGCGTTCCGCCCACGGCCCGCAACCTGGCGGCAATGGTGGACAACATCCCGGGCGGGCGGGACTCCGACCGTTCCCACTGGGGCGTGATCGGGATCTCGCGGGACCAGTGGATGCTCGTTTCGGCCGCGCTCACGCTCGGGGGCTCGATCAGGGTGGGCCTGGAGGACAACCTCTACCTGCCAAGCGGCGAGATGGCGAAGTCCAACGGCGAGCTGATCGCCAAGGCCAGGCAGATGACCGAAGACATGGGCCGCCGACCCGCCACCGTCGCCGAGGCCCGGACGATGCTGGGCATCACCCCGCGTGAGCGGGTGGGCGTGTGAGTCTGCCGCTCGAGGGCATTCGCGTCCTGGACCTCTCGCGCCTGCTCCCCGGGGGCTTCTGCTCACTGCTGCTGGCCGACTTCGGCGCCGAGGTGCTGAAGGTGGAGGACACGGGGATGGGGGACTACATCCGCTGGTCGCCTCCCTATTACGAGGGCACCCATGACAGTGCTCGCTCGGCGCTCTTCCTCTCGCTCAATCGCAACAAGCGCTCCATCCGCATCGATCTCAAGAGCGACGGCGGCCGTGAGGCGCTGCTTCGGCTGGTGCGCGAGTACGACGTCGTGCTCGAGTCCTTCAGGCCCGGTGTGCTCGACCGCCTGGGCGTGGGCTATGAGCGCATGCGCGACGAGAACCCCGGCATCGTCTACTGCGCCATCTCCGGTTACGGACAGGACGGCCCCAAGCGCGACGCCTCCGGTCACGACATGAACTACCTCGGTCTGATCGGACTGCTCGGGCTGACCGGGGAGCGAGGCGGTGAGCCGGTGCAGGCCGCCGGGCAGATCGCCGACCTGGGCGGGGGCGCGATGATGGCCGCCTTCGGGATCCTGGCGGCGTTGCGCGAGCGGGACGGATCGGTCGACTCGCCCGGATCGGGTGAAGGTCAGATGGTGGATGTATCGATGGCCGACGGCGCCCTGTCGTGGCTGGCGATGGTCGCCGGCGCCTACTTCGCCGACGGCAGCGTTCCCCGTCGCGGCGAGCTACCCCTGGCCGGATCGCTCGTCTGCTATCGCCCCTACGAATGCGCCGATGGCTGGGTCAGCCTCGGCGCGCTGGAGCCCAAGTTCTGGCAGGCGTGGTGTCGTGGCGTCGGTCGCGACGAGCTGATCGCAGCCCAGTTCGAGCGTCCAGGCTCTGACGCCCACGCCAAGGTGCAGGAGATCTTCCGCTCGCGCACACGCGCCGAATGGGAGCATTTCGCCTCCCAGCACGACTGCTGCCTGGAGCCCGTGCTCGAGCTCGACGAGGCGCTCGACTCCGAGCTGGTGCGTGATCGCGGGATGGTCGTGGAGATCGATCAGCCCGGAGCCGAGCAGACGGTCCGCCAGCTGGGCATACCCGTGAAGCTGACACGCACGCCGGGCGAGCACGCGCGTCTGCCGGGTCCTGCGCTCGGCGAGCACACCGAGGCGGTTCTGCTGGCGGCCGGCTACTCCGCCGCCGAGGTCGCCGAGCTGCTCTCGAGCGGAGCGGTTGCCGGTCCGGCGGAGTCTCGCCAGGACACGACGCTGCGAGCGTGAGCCGCGTGGCCACCGCAAGCTCTAGAGCCACGAGCCCGCCAGAGCCAGAGGCCGGTGAGCGCCAGCTGCTGAAGATGAGCGAGCTGGCCGAGCGCTCGGGCGTGAGCCCCGGCACGATCCGCTACTACCTGCGCGAGGGCCTGCTTGGAGGCGGCGAGGACGTGGTCAGGACGTCTCGCAACATGGCCTACTACCCGCCCGCCTACGTCGAGCGGATCGCGCTGATCAAGCGCCTGCAGGAGGAGCGCTTCATGCCCCTGCGAGTGATCAAGGGCGCGCTCGAGGACGACCCAGAGCGGGTGCAAGCGCTGATCGAGCTCGAGGACCGCATCCTCGAGCGGGCGCTCACCGCGGCCGAGGTCAGCGGCCGGGTGACCAGGAAGTCCGTGCAGGAGCGCTACGGCGTCCCACGCAACGTGCTCGAGCGCCTCGCCGAGATCGGTGTGCTCACGCCCAACCAGCGCGGCTACGACAAGGACGACGTGAAGATCATCGAGGCGATCGCCAACTTCCGGGCGGGCGGCTACGACGAGGCGCTCGGCTTCACCGTCTATGACACGCTGCGCTACCGCAAGGCGCTCGAGCCGCTGGTGGAGGAGGAGGTGCACGCGCTGCTGGGGCGCCTCGCCGGCGAGGTGGAAGTCGAGCGGGCGATGGAGATCGTGGCCGCCGGCACCGAGCCGCTGCGCGAGCTGATCGGGGCGATGCACTCCAAGCTGCTGCTCGCAGCCCTGCGCAACCACCGCGGACGCGGCGAGAGCTGAGCCGGCGCCCTCGGGCTTGCGCGCTACCAGCGCGCGCGGTGGTGCTCCATCACGCCGAGCCCGTGCGCCAGCTCCACGCCCCCGGGTAGCGTTCCCGCGAACGTCCCAAAGGGGGCTCTGTAGTCGCTCGAGACGAGCAGCAGGTTGTCGTGGCGGCTGCGCTCGGCCTCGGCCCGGAAGCTCAGCTCGCTGCCATCTTCGCAGCGGATCAGCGTCAGATCGGCGGCGAACTCGACAGGCGCGGTCTCGCGTGGGCGTCCGTCGATCCACACCGCGCGCTCGCTCCCGCTGGGCGGGTCGTTGACGCCGCTGACCAGGTTCCACGCCAGGGCGCTGCCATTCGGGGCCTTGCCAACTCCTGCGCTCCACCGCCACTCGGTCACGCGCTCGTGGTAGCCGGCCGTGTCGTCGATCACCGCCAGTGCTTCGATCGGTCGCGAAGGTCGGCCGTCGAGCGTCAGGGTGCCATGTGCACGGATGCCCGCCTGCTTGCGCGTCCACACCTGCGAGCGGCCGTTGGCACACAGCGCCTCGAAGCCGCCGTCCTCTTCCAGGAGCACATCCAGCATCACGCCGTGGTCGCTGATCCGCAGGCGCCCGGGCAACGAACCGTCTGCAGGCGCACCCCTACGAGCATGGCTCAGCTCGAGCTCGCTGCGGCGTGGCAGCAGGCGAGTGCGTTCACGCGTGCGCTGCTCGCCCCGCACGTGCAGAGCCCAGAACGATTGCCTCGCCGGGCCGATCTGCACCAGCGCAGCGCACGCCATCAGCTCATCGCAGAAGATGCCCACATAGCGCCAGCGCTTCAACGGGCGAGCCCCGCGGAAGAGCCACGCACGCCCCTCGAGGCCGAGCAGGCGCTGCTCGTCGCTCACCACTTCTGTGTTCACTGACGTTATGCTTCGCATTATTGACTGACCAGTCAATCTACTTTGGGGTTCCTGCCGCTGGGAAAATCGCGGCCGGATCCCCTGCGGGAGGGAATGCGCTTTGAGGGCCGCTGCAGTTCAGCTCAACTCCACCGCCGACTGGGACGCAAACCTGGCTGTTGCCGATCGTCTCACTCGAGCCGCTGCCGCTGACGGCGCGAGTCTGATCGTACTCCCAGAGAAGTGGACTGCAATGGGCTCCGAGGAGGATCTGCGCGCGGCGGCTGAGCCACTCGAGGGGGGACGGTCCGTGGAATGGGCGCGCTCGCTGGCCCGCGAGCTGGGGGTCGACCTGATCGCCGGCTCGATCTTGGAGCTGGTGCCCGGCCAACAGAAGCTGGCCAACACCTCCGTGCACATCGACCCAGCGGGGGAGGTGCGGGCGGTGTATCGCAAGATCCACATGTTCGACGTGGAGGTAGACGGGCGCGTCTATCGCGAGTCCGAGCTCGAGCAGCCCGGTAAGGAGATCGTCCTTTCGCGCGCCTCCGGGGGGGAGGAGCTGGGTATGTCGGTCTGCTACGACCTGCGCTTCCCCGAGCTCTACCGCATCCTGGCTGTGCTCGGGGCGCGCATCCTGCTCGTTCCCGCGGCGTTCACGCTGGCGACCACACGCGATCACTGGGAGATCCTGCTGCGCGCACGTGCAGTCGAGAACCAGGCGTTCGTGCTCGCCGCCAACCAGGTCGGCGAGCACCCCGCCCACCAGCACTCGGGAGGCCGCTCGATGATCGTCGATCCGTGGGGGATCGTGCTGGCCCAGGCCGGCGACGGCGAGGGCCACATCGTGGCCGATCTCGACATGGGCAGCCAGCGCGAGATGCGCGAGCGTCTGCCCTCGCTGGCCAACCGCCGGCCTGAGGCCTACCACTGGCCCGAGGGGATGCGAGCATGAGCGCCGAGCGACCCTCCGGGGGAACGCCGTCGCGATCCCGCGCCAAGTCCGCGTCGGACAAGCGCCGCCTGATTCTCGACGCAGCCGTGCGCGTGTTCGCGCGCCAGGGCTTTCACGCCTGCCGCGTGTCGGACATCGCCGACGAGGCTGGTGTCGCCTATGGGCTCGTCTACCACTACTTCGGATCCAAGGACGAGGTGCTCGACACCCTGTTCCTCGAGCGCTGGAGCGTGATGCTCGAGCTGATCCGCCAGGTTGACGCCGAAGCGATCCCCGTCCGCGAGAAGCTCGGCGCGATCGCCTCGTTCATCATCGACAGCTACCGCCACGATCCCGACCTGATGAAGGTGATCATCGTGGAGGTCACCCGCGCGGCCAACTCGTTCGGCAACACCCACATCGCGACCATCCGCGAGGCCTACGACCAGATCGGCGGCATGATCGCCAAGGCCCAGGCCGAAGGTGTGTTCAAGGCCGAGATCGAAGCGCGCTTCGCGGCCATGGCCTTCTACGGAGCGATCGAGCAGCTGCTCACCGGCTGGATCTTCGAGCTGCTCCCGCAGGGCGAGGAGCACTTCGAGCGCGCCAAGTGGCTCGTCGTGGAGACCGTCTGCGGCGGTCTGGAGACCGATGCGGCGAGGCAGGTGAGCGTCGGCTGAGCCCCTCGTGGCGACCAGCCGATCCCGGCCGGCCGCCCGCGCACGCATAAACGCGACCCCACTGGGGAATAGACTCCCGGAATGATGCAGAACGAGATGGTCAAGCGACTGATGTGGTCCGGCCTGCTGGCTGGCGCCAGCGCGCTCGCGAGCCTCGTGGCGACACGCGCTGCAGCTGTGCTCTGGAGACAGCTGTTCGACGAGGAGCCGCCCGAGTGAGCGCCGCGCCGCCGCCACCCTCCGCTGGCGAGAGCCGAGGCGACGGGCCACCGCAGAACATCGCCACTGCCATCGCCGAGGTGTCCGAGCGCGCGACCCTGCTCGTACGTGAGGAGATCGAGCTGGCGAAGGCCGAGGTCAGCGAAAAGGCGACCAAGCTCATCAAGGGCGCCGTCGTCGGCATCGCCGCCGGGGTGTTCTTCCTGATGGCGCTGATCTTCGCCCTGGTGGGCTGTGCGTGGCTGCTTTATTTCTTCCTGCCTGGCAATAACTACACCTACTTCTGGGGGTTCTTCGCGATGGCCGTGATCCTCGTGCTGCTCGGGGTGCTTGCCGGGCTGGTGGCGGCCAGAGTCGTCAAACGCGGGTCGCCTCCGGTTCCCAGCATGGCGATCGAGGAGGCGCGCAAGATCCGCGACGCGGTGAGCGTGACCCCCGACGCAGAGAGCGCCGCTCGGGCCACCGCCGTCCCACACCCGGCGACGCCCACGGGAGGGCAGAGCTGATGGCACAGCGCTCACCCGAGGAGATTCGCAGCTCGATCGAAAGCAACCGCCACGAGCTGGCCATCTCGGTCGAGCGTCTGCGCGGTGAGGTCACGCGGGCGACCGATTGGCGCGCGCACGTCGAGCGCCACCAAAGCGAGATCATCGCCGGCGTAGCCGCGGTGGGGCTGCTGTTGGGCGTGCGCATGCTGCGCCGCCGCCGCAGGCGCTGATCAGCTCAAGAGCGAGCGGGGAACGGCACCGACGCCGATCAGGCCCGGGCCCGTGTAGGTGCCGATGACCGGTCCCACCTCCGAGGCGAACACCGGCTCGGAGTCGAAGATCTCACGGCAGCGGTCGATCAGACGCTGCGACTGCACAGTCGCCTGGATGTGCTGCACCACCCACGCATCGGCGCCGGCGTCGTGGAGCTCCTGGGCATAGGCGACCATACGCTCGAACGCGCGTCCCGCAGTGCGAACCCGCTCCACCGGCACGATCTCGTACTCGAGCGAGAGGATCGGCTTGATCTTCAACGTGCCGCCAATCCAGGCCTGGGCCTTGCCGACACGTCCGCCGCGCCTGAGGTACTCGAGCGTGTCGAGGCAGAACCAGATCCGCAGCGCCTTGCGCGCCTCGCGGACACGCGCGGCCACCGCGGCTTTGTCACCTCCCGCCCGAGCAGCAGCCGCCGCCGCCAACAGCAGCAGGCCCGTTCCTCCGCACGCGGTTTCGCCGTCGATGACCTCTACGCGCTCGCCCAGGCCACGCTCGGCGAGCAGCCCGTGAGCTTGATGGGCCGCCGCGCAGGTTCCGGAGATACCGCCCGCCAGGTGTACCGAGACGACGTCGCACCCTTGCTCGAGCAGCGGCTCCCAGACTGCCAGGAAGTCCCCAATCGACGGCTGCGAGGTGATCGGCAGCTCGGGGTCGCGACCCAGTCGCTCGTAGAAGGCGTCGAATCCATCCATCTCCAGCTCGCGCTCAGGCTGGCCCTGCCAGCCCACATACAGGCTCACCTGGCGGATGCCGAGCTCGTCGGCGAGCGCGCGCGGGAGGTAGTGGGTGCTGTCGGTTGCGAGCGCGACGGGTGTCATGCGGCGCGGGACGCTACAGCAATGCCTGGGCGAGCTCTCCCGACTCGTACATCTCGGTCACGATGTCGCAGCCCCCGACCAGCTCCCCATCGACGAACAGCTGCGGGATCGTGGGCCAGTTGGAGATCGCAGAGAGCTCCTGGCGGATCCGCGGGTCCGGTAGGACGTCAACCGCTGCGAACGGGGCGTCGAGGGACTGCAGGATTGCAACCGTCCTGGCCGAGAACCCGCAGGCGGGAGCCTCGGGGGTTCCCTTCATGAACAAGATCACCTTGTGCTCGCCGAGGGCCTCGGCGATCGCCTCGCGGATCGGGTTGGACTCCTCGCCGGGCGCCGGCGCCGGTGAAGGCTGGCTGCTCATCATCGGTATCGGCTCGAACTGGCTGGCGGACATGGCAGGCTCCTGACTCAGTGGGTCTGGATCTTCGTGGCTGTCTGTGTCTTCAGCGCGAGCGCATGGATCGCGCCGCCGATCTCGGCTCCGAAGACGTCGTATACGAGGCGGTGCTGCTGGATGCGGCTGAGCCCCTCGAACGCAGCTGCAGAGACCGTGGCACTGAAGTGATCGCCGGTGCCGGTGTAGTCCTCGACCTCCGCGAGCGCGCCCGGGATGGCGGACTCGATGCGCTGCTTTATGTCCTCGGGGGAGGGCATCTCATCCTTAGCGTAGACGAACGCGGACGCGTTTCGGGCCGCCCCCAGCCGGCGCTATACTTTGGAAAGTCTTGGAGCCATCCACAGGAGCAGACCGATGATCGAGATCACCGACAAGGGCGCCGAGAAGGTGCACGAGTTCCTAACTTCCCAGCAGGCCGACGTGAGCGTGGCAGGGCTGCGCGTGGGCGTCCGCGGCGGAGGCTGTTCGGGCTTCCAATACCAGTTGGCCTTCGACGAGCAGCGCGAGAGCGACGTCGTCTTCGAGAGTCACGGTCTGAAGCTCCTGGTGGACGGGGAGAGCCTGCAGTTCGTGCGTGGCTCCACCATCGACTACGAGGAAAGCCTGCAGGGCGCGGGCTTCAAGGTGAACAACCCCAACGTTGTCGCCGCCTGCGGCTGCGGTTCATCCTTCCGTGTGGCCGAGGAGGAGCAGGTCTCCGCGGTCTGATCGTCGGCGGGCTGGGCGCGCCGACTGCGCGAAGGCTCCTCGTTGCAGCACTGCTGGTGTCGGGTCTCCTGGGCCTGTGTGCATGCGGTACCCAGGGCCCCAGGACGGAGCGCGGCTCCCAGCCGGGAGCCGCGACGGCTGCCACTGCACACGGACCCGCTTTCGGCCTGACCGAGGACGACGCCGACCTGCTGTGGGCGCCCGACGCCCCGGTGCACGCCCCACGCGCCTTCACCGCGGCCAGTCGTGAGCTGACGGCGCTACATCCCACCTATGTGCGCTTGCTGGTCGATTGGGCGGCACTGCAACCCGATCCCGCACGTCCCCCCGAGCTCGCGGCGCACATCGACGGTTGCGCCCGAGGGGTGCGGCCCTGTAGCCCATATGCGGGCCTGCGCACAGAGCTCGCCGCGATCGCCTCCCAGCAGCGAGCTGCCGGCGCCGCCGGAATGTTTCAGGTCGTGCTCGACATCTTCGGCGTGCCCGGCTGGGCTGCGCAGCCGCCGTCGGGATGCGAACTGCCTGGGAGCACCGCCTTCGCCCGCCCGCTTCGCCCGCAGGCGCTCGAGGACTATCGCGCCCTGATCCGCTCGCTGCTGACGCTGGCACGCGCGGAGGGCGTTGCGCTCGAATGGTGGAGCCCCTGGAACGAGCCCAATGATCCCCGCTTCATCTCCCCCCAGCGCGCCGCCTGCGTGAGCGACGCCCCAGCGCTCTCGCCAGCGCTCTACGCGGAGCTCGCGCGCGCAATGGCCGCGGAGCTGACTGCAGAGGGCGCCCCCCATCATCTGCTGCTCGGCGAGCTGGGCGATCTCGAAGTCGACTCCCCTCACACCACCAGCGTGGCCTCGTTCGTCGCCGCCCTGCCGGCTGACGTGCTGTGCCTGGGCAGCGTGTGGTCGATTCATGCCTACGCCCGCTACGGCGAAGGCGACGAGCCCGTCGATGCTGTCGGGGCGCTCGAGGCGGCCCTCGATGCGCGTGGAGGATGCGCGCGCGACGCGGGAATCTGGGTGACCGAGGCCGGAGCCGGTGCGCCGCATCCCGGCCAGCCACGGAGCGCTGGCGGAGATGAGCAAGCCGAGGGCTGCCGTGCGCTCGCCGAGCAACTGCTCGGTTGGTATCGCGACCCCCGGGTGGGAGCCGTGTTCCAATACACCTTCCGCGAGGATCCCGACTTCCCGGTGGGCCTGGTGAGCGCCGACCTCTCGCACCTGTATCCCACCTATGGGCTGTGGCTCGAGTACTCACGTCAGCGAGCCGCCGGTGGGCCGCCGGCGACAGCGAGCGCTTGCGCATAGGCTGCGTCCGTGGCCATGCTTCCCCAAGCGCTTCGCAGCCTCACGCCCGTGCAGCTGCGAGACGACGTCCGCCTGCGCGCGCTGGGCGTGGGTGCAGGGCTGATCCCGCCGCGCGCCATGCACTCGCGCGAGGACCTTCAGACGTTGCTCGACGCCGCCCGCGACGCCCGTTGCGTGGTCGAGATCGGCGTCTACGAGGGCGCCTCCGCAGTCGAGCTGTGTCGCACCCTCGACGCCGGCGCGCAGTTGCACCTGGTCGATCCCTTCGGAGCCCACCCCGATGCGCTGCCCAGTGGCTGGGGAGCGACCGAGTGGGCTACGCGGAGGGCCGTCGCGCGCGCGCTTCGCGCCCGCGGCGCCGGCGCCCCGGCGGTGAGCTGGCACGTGGCCCTCTCCCATGAGGCCGCCAAGTCGTGGGCCGGCGCCGAGGTCGACCTGCTGTTCATCGACGGCGATCACTCCGAGCAGGGTTGCGAGCTCGACTGGAGCTCGTGGCAGCGCTTCGTTGCCCCGGGCGGACGCGTGGCCTTCCACGACGCACGCGCCGGGGAGCCAGGCGGGCGAGGTCTGCCCGGTCCCACCGCGGTGGTCAACCGCCTGTTCCGCGGCGAGGGGTCGCCGGGCTGGGAGATCGTGGCCGAGGCCGACAGGACCCTCGTGGTAGTTCGCGCCGAGCACTGAGCTCAGGCGCGCCCACCCGCGCTTGGGGCAAGCTGGCTAGCCGGCCGATGCCCTGGCTGTACGACCAGCCGAAAACCGGCGAAAACCCTGTATCGGTCAGGGTTGACGAGAGGCTGGGCGCTGTGGTACCGTCGCCTGGACATGATGTCAAGCGTCGCGAGGGGAGAGGATCGCCCAGACCCC
>DATARM010000126.1:0-6916 GCA_036264155.1 Solirubrobacteraceae bacterium | reverse complement strand
GATCCGTGGCCCGGCTCGGCCCCGCCCACCCCGTCGTCGCGGATCGTCAAGCGCACGATCGCATCGCGCACCTCCAGGTGTACATCCACGACGGAGGCGTGCGCATGCTTCGCGGTATTTGTCAATGCCTCTGAGACCACGTAGTACGCCGCGATCTCGACCGGCCCAGGCAGGCGCCGCTCGGCCTGGAGATCAAGCTCCACCGGTACGGCGGAACGACGCGCCAGCGCTCTCAGTGCCGGCTTCAGACCCTTCTCGGACAGGATCGCGGGATGAATTCCATGAGTGATCTCCCGCAGCTCGTCAAACACGCTCGCGAGCCCGTCGGCGATTCGCGAGAGCTCACGTGACAGCTCGCCGAGCTGCGGGGGCAGGGCCGCCTGCACCGCGCGCAGCCGCAGCGCGAGCGACTCGAGCTGCTGCTCGGTGCCGTCGTGCAGATCACGTTCGAGCCGCCTCCGCGCATCGTCCGCGGCGGCGAAGATGCGCGCCCGCGAGGCAGCGAGATGCGCGCGGCTCTCCGCATTCGCGATGGCGGTGGCCAGGAGCTCGGTGAACGCGGCGAGGCGCGCCTCGCTGTCAGGCGGCAATGGCTCCTCGATGGAGCCGGCCATGATGAGGCCCCACAGATGGCTCTCCACGATGATGGGCGTCCCGACCGCCGAGCGGACTCCCCGTCTTCGCGCGGCGAGGCCGATGGGGCCGGAGATACCGGCAAGACCGTCGATCCGGGCAGGGCGGCCTGTCCGAGCCACGATGGTCGCCAGGTTCTTTCCGCCCACGGTGTAGCGGCTTCCAGTGGGAATGATCTCGGCCACTTTGCCCCATCCCGCGAGGGCCGTCAGCGTGCCGTCGGGCTCGTAGCGGTCCATCTCCGCGTATTCGACGGGAAGCAGCTTCCCAACCTCCTCGATCACGGCAGCGAACACCTCTGCGGGGGAGGTCCCCCGGGCCACCAGGGTTGCGACTCGCCTGAGCGCCGCCTGCTCCGTCGCCAGCTGCGCGAGCCCTGCTCGGCTCTCGGCGTTGGCGATCGCTGTCGCCAAGAGCTCCGTGAACGAAGCGAGGCGAGCCTCGGTGTCCGGGGGCATCGGCTGCTCGCGAGTCGAGCCGGCGATCATGACGCCCCACATCCGCCCGTCGACGTTGATCGGCGTCGCAACTGCCGAGCGAAAGCCCCTCTCCCGGCTCCCGGCACCGAGCGTTCCGGAGGCATCGGCATAGCTGTCCAGGCGGGAGGGACGGCCCGTCTGGAAGACGATGGTGGCGAGGTTCTTCCCCTCGAGGCGCCACCGGCTGCCAACGGGCGAGTGATGGCCCTCGACGCTCCAGGCGGCAACAAAGGCGATGGTGCCGCCGGGTTCGTAGCGGCCCATGTCCGCGAAACCGACCGGAAGTAGCCGCCCGACCTCCTCGACGACCGCTGCGAACACGTCCCGGGGTGCCGCCCCGCGCGCCACCAGCGCCGCCACCCGCCGGAGCGCCGCCTGCTCCTCGGCGAGCACACGCAGCGCGGTCATGGGGCAAGTGTGGACTCGCCGAGACCCAACGACAAGGACGTGTGACCCTCAGATCTGGACCGCACTCGACCAAATCCCGGTTTGTTTCGCGCCGGTTTTGGGAAAGCCAGCCATATGCCTCTTTACAGCTGCCCCACATGTGGTTGGGCCACGACCGCGTCCTGGGTCACCGCAGTGCGGGCTCACCGGACTGGTTGCCCCGACTGCGGTGGGTCGCCGATGCTCGTCGCCACTGCCGGCAAACAGACGCGTGTCGCGCGCGACGCTGGCGCGCCGTCACGGCTGGAGCTGCTGGTCGACCGGCACCACCTGAACGCGCGTCGGTTCCCAGAGTCGGCATAGCGCCTGTCGCCTACGGCTGCGGTGGCTTGATTCCGGAGGCGATGTAGCCGCCGCCGTGAAACGTCTCATCGACGACGAAGTTGTCCACGACGGCCTCGAGGTAGCTCCAGGGGCGGCCGAAACCCTCGAACGTGGTGACGTAGTCGCGGTTCATCCTCCACGTCCTGAAGTTCATCGAGAGGGCGCCGGAGCGCCGCCACGAGGCCCACTTGGGCCCACCGGCGACGATTCGTCCGCGGGCCCGGAGGTGGTTCAGCACGTTGGCGAGCGCGGCCGGCTGGCGCATCACGTCGTGAACGGCGCACAGGAGAATGCCGTCGGCCGTTGCCTGGATGTCCGCCTCCGCAACATCGGCCTCGATCAGCTCGGCGTTGCTCCAGCCATGGCGCTTGATCCGTGCTCGCGCCTTGTCGAGCATTTTCGGGTTGAGCTCGATCCCGACCAGCCTTCCGTTCGGGCCGATCGCGTCCTCGATCGCGGCGAAGTTGAGCCCCGTTCCGCAGCCCACGTCGATGATGACCTCACCAGACGACGGCGCAAGCCGAGCCACGGTTTGGCGCCGGTGGTAGCCACCTGCAGCGGTGCGGAGCTGATAGGTCTCAGCCAGCGCTCCGTAGCGCTTGACCGAGCGGTGCCGGTCGGGCGCTCCTGCTCCGATGAGCCTTAGCGCTCCATCGAGGAGCGCCTTGGGGTTGCCCGAGGGCACATCAGCCATGCCCTGCATTCTGGGGTCGGCGTGGTGGCGATCGGCTGGCCATCCGAACCGCCTCGCCTGAACTACCGGCGTTGTAGATCCAGCTAGGCGGCGAACGCCCGGGGTCTCACGATGCCGAGGAACCTATCGGCCGGCCATCCCGCGGAGCAACCGGCTGAGCTCGGCTCGCTCCGCTCTCGAGCCGGCGAACGACTCCGACATCGCGTGAGCGAGCTCGTGGTCGATGCGGTCGCGGATCCGCCTCCCCTGGGGGGTCAGCGACAAGAGCCGCACGCGGCGATCCTGGGTGTCGGTCAGGCGCTCCACCAGCCCCAGCCTCGCGATGCGGTCAACCAGTCCTGTGACGTTCGAGGGGTCGCAGCCTTTGGCGACCGCGAGGTTCGACATCGGGACCGGCTGCTCGAGCGCGCGGAGCAGCATCAGCTGCTGTGTGGTCAGGTCGTGCCGGGCCGCGATCAGCGCGACCGTGCGCTCGATTTCGCGGGCGGCTCGGAGCAGCCCGTCGATCAGCTCCCGGGTCTCTCCCGGTTCGTCGGCGTCGACCATCAGGGGATTGTGAGCATGATCCTTGACGGCATCAAGCATCTCACATATCCTTGATCTGCTCCAATATCGACTGCACAACTTCTCCGTCCAGGGAGTTCAGATGTCCAAGCGCGAGCGAGCCGCCTGGGAACGCGTGATGAGGCGGCTGCGCGTCTGCACGGCCTTTCTCGGCGCGGTGCTGCTCGCGCTCGCGGCCCGCGTCGTCGTCTCCGGTGTCACCTTCGCGGCCGCGCTCAGTGGGGTGATCGTCCTGGCCCTGCTGGTCGCCTCGCTGCTTCTGACTCGTCACGGCCGGCGCCTTGAGCCCCCCCCGCAGTCCCATCCGGGCCACCGGGCGCATTAGTCACGTCGGGGCCTGGCGTTGGGCCTCGCTCCGCTCGGCATCCGTGGGGCCGGACATCCGTACGCCTAGCGTGACGGGGCGCACGGAGCAACCCGGCGGCGCCCCGCTGCCGCGACGGTCTCGTCGCCGGCCAGCCGGGCGACGGCCGAGGAGCGACCGAGAATCGCCGCCCCCGCGGTGACGATCGCCAGGCCGCCGATCAGGGGAGCGATCCGGTGGGCGCCGGCCCCCCAGGACTCCACCCCTGACCACAGCGCCATCAGCACCGGGAGCGGGTCCTGTACGGCTCCCACGACCGGCGTCACAGTTACGGCGGGCCGTCGCTGCAGGGCCGTGGTCTCCTCGAGGAACGCCAGTGCGCCGAACGCCAGCGTGGCGGCCAGCCATAGGGCGGCGAGTCCCCAGCGCGAGGTCGACAGGTCGTTGGACAGAAGCTTGTTGGCGAAGTCGACCCAGGCGTAGGCCAGGCCCGCTCCGACGACGAGCGACAGCGTGGCCCGGGGCCGGAGCCGGCCCAGGCCGTAGGCGAAGAGCGCCGCGAGCCCCACCACGACCAGCGGGAGGGCGATCCGGCCTGCACCTGGCTGACCGACCGTGTGACGTGGCGCCGCCCAGACGACCACCGCGACGCCGACGATGATCGCCAGTGCGCCCAGCACCTCGAGCCGTCCTACGTGCTCGTGCAGCTGTACCTTGGCGACGGCCAGCAGCACCAGTTGCGTGGTGGCGAGGATCGGCTGGACCACGGTGATCGGCGCGAGCGTCAGCGCCAGGATCTGCAGCGGCCAGGCCACCACCATGAGGGCGGTGCCCGCCAGCCAGCGCGGCCGATGAGCCAGGCGCACCAGCAGCGAGGCATGCGCACCTTCGCTGAGCGGCGCCTGGCGATCCTCCGCGGCCTGGAGCACGACCGCAAAGGCGTTCGCCACCGAGGCGGCAAGCGCGAGCAGGATTCCCGCGCCCGTCATGTGCGACGCTGAACGCCTAACCGCTGATCAGACTGCGGCGGCCGAGTCCGAACCCCAGACTCGCGTAGCTGCGGAAGAGGTGCTCCTCCGCGTCGGCCAGCACCTCCTGCAGCGCGGAGACGAACCGGCGGAGCTCCGCCTCCGAGATGACCAGCGGCGGCAGCGCTTTGATCACGTTCATATGGTGTCCCGCCACCTGGGTGAGGATCCGGTGATCACGGAACAAGGGTACGGTGATCATCTGGGCGAACAGCCCCGGCTGACGCCGCTCGATCGCCTCCCAGACACGTCGGGCCGCTCGCCCGGACGGGGCGCCCAGCTCGATCGCCCACATCATCCCCAGGCCGCGAACCTCCCGCACGACCTCGAATCGCTCCGCGAGCGGACGCGTGAGCTCCAGCAGCAGCGCGCCAAGCTCAGCCGAACGCTCGACGAGCTTCTCCTGCTCGAGTACGGTCAGAGTGGCGAGCGCTGCGGCCGCCGCCAGGTCACCGCCACCGAACGTGGAGCCGTGCACGACGCTCCGCTCCATCGAGTCGAACGTCGCGTTGAACACACTGCGGCTGGCCAGGAGTGCCCCCGCTGGAACGTAGCCGCCCGAGAGCGCCTTCGAGATGGTGACGAGATCCGGCTCGATCCCCCAGTGCTCCAAGGCCAGGAACTTCCCGGTCCGACCGAGGCCCGTCTGCACCTCGTCGACGATCAGCAACGCACCGGCTCGGTGACAGAGCGCCTGGGCCTCGGCCAGGTAGCCGTCTGGAGCGATGTACACCCCCTTGCCCTGGACCGGTTCGACGATGAACGCCGCCACGTCTCCTCGGTCGAGCTCCCGCCCGAGCGCATGTAGATCGCCAAACGGCACCGCGTCACATCCAGGCAGGAACGGAGCGAACCGCTCACGGAACTCGTCGTTGCCGTTCACCGACAGGGCGCCGATGGTGAGACCGTGGAAGCCTCGGTCGCAGTAGAGCACCCGCGACCGCCCGGTCGCCGCGCGGGCCAGCTTGAGCGCCGCCTCCACCGATTCGGTCCCTGAGCCCGTCAGCACCACCGCATCGAGTGACCGCGGCGCGCGCTGGACCAGCTGCTCGGCCAGTACGCCGGGGAGTGTCGCGACGCCGAGCTGTGGCAGGTTCGGTGTGTCGGCCATCAGCACGCTCTGAAGCTGACGCTTGACGTAGGGGTGATTGCGGCCCAGGGAGAACATTCCGTAGCCCGACAGGAGATCGAGATACTCATGTCCATCTCGATCGATCAGGTACGGTCCGCGCCCCTCCCGCCAGTCCCGGTCGAACCCGAGAGTGCGCAGCACGCGTCCGAGTTGACGATTGAGGTAGCGCTGATTCAGCGCCATGGCCTCTCCGGCGCGCTGCTGCAGCACCTCGACTAGTTCCGGCCCTTCCCACATGTCAGTCGAGCCTCCCACGGAATAGATCCTGCCACTGCTCACGTGCCCTACCATAGTCAGAATCCCGACAAGCACGGCTCGTCCCGGGGGGTCGAGCCACCAGTTGAGGGCGCAATCTGCTGAGGTGTGCAGTCTGCTTAGGTGTTAAATGTGACGCACATCCTCGTCCACCCGATCAACGAGCGATGACGCATCCGACTCCGGAGATCGGCTTGACGCCCCAAACCGACAGCGATGGCGGAGGTCAGGCCACCCAAACGGTGGGCGGCGACGCGCAACCGAGCGGGGTCCCGGAAGCGTCCGACGCGCTCCACAGGGCACGCGACCATCTGCTCTCGCTGAGGGACCCCGGCGGCTGGTGGAAGGCCGAGCTCCAGACCAACGTGACGATGGATGCCGAGGACATGCTCCTTCGAGAGTTCCTGGGCATCCGCGAGACCGCGGTAACCGAGCGCTCAGCCGCTTGGATCCGCTCCCAGCAGCAAGCCGACGGATCGTGGAGCAACTTTGCCGGGGGTCAGGGAGATCTCTCGACGACGGTCGAGGCCTACGTGGCCCTGCGGCTCGCCGGCGACCAGCCTGAGGCCGAGCACATGCAGGCGGCGAGCGCGTTCGCGCGCAATCGGGGAGGCATCGAACAGGCCCGGGTGTTCACCCACATCTGGCTGGCGATGTTCGATGCCTGGAGTTGGGAGCAGGTACCGACGCTCGTCCCTGAGCAGATCCTGCTCCCGCCCTGGTTCCCGCTCAACGTCTATGACTTCGCGTGCTGGGCACGGCAGACCATCGTCGCCCTGTCAGTGGTGCTTGCCTATCGCCCGCGCCGGGCGCTCCCGTTCACCCTGGAGGAGCTCCACGGTTCCGAGCCATGGTCCCCGCCGGCGCCCGCCTCGCTGCGAGGGCGCGGTCTCGTCGCGCTCGACACCGTGCTGCGCGCCTACCAGCGGCGCCCTGTGCGACCGCTGCGCGAAGCCGCGCTGGCTCGCGCGGAGCGTTGGATCGTGGATCGCCAGGAGGCGGATGGATCGTGGGGGGGAATCCAGCCGCCGTGGGTGTACTCGTTGATCGCCCTCC
>DATARM010000078.1:0-6830 GCA_036264155.1 Solirubrobacteraceae bacterium | reverse complement strand
CTGCTTGAACGACGGTGGGGGCTTGACGGTGGCGGTGAAGGTGTCTTGGGAGTTACCGGCAGTCGGCGTGCAGTTGGGGCTGGTGAAGTTGACCTTCCCGCTGTATGTCCCCGCAGCGCCGTAGGTGTGGCTGCCGGTCACGTTGTGGTTGGCGTCATACGCGCCGAGTGAGGTCGCTGATCCGTCGCCCCAATTGATCGTGATCGATGTCGCGTCGGTGCACGAAGGACCGTTGTCGACCACGCCGGAGAACGGCATACCCGCTGCAGGGGTGATCGTGTCGCCATTGGCGAGAGCCGCGCTGGGGACGACGAGCAGCGCGATCGCACCCACCAGCACAGCAGCACTGCAGACCCGACCAACAAGCCCCTTCATCTAGCGCCCCCTGATACGACCCGGTTCCTTGCCGGGCGACTCTAACCTAAAGGTCAAGCGCCTTGCAACTTTCCGGGGCGCCGGCTTACGCTTCCCCCCAGCTCGTCATGCCGAGGCTGGTGAACGAATTGGGCGTCACGTCCAGGGCCTTTACCGCCAGCTGGGCGAACAGCGCGGCCGGCTCGAGGTCCTCCTGTTTGTAACTCCGGCCGTCGCGGCGGTCGAGGATGGAGAGCGCTCCGATCGAGTTGCCGGCGCGCATGAGGGGCACCACGATCATGGTGTACGGCACGTAGCCGGTACCGGCAGCGATCCGGGCTGCGAAGCGCGAGTCGGTGTGGCAGTCCGGCACGGCCTCGCCCACTCCGCTGGCCACGACGCCGCCCGCGATGCCGGTGGCGGCCGGGAGCCTGACTCCGACGATCTCACGCGCGCCCGCCCCCCAGGCGGACTGGTACACGAGTTCGCCGGTGGTCTGATCGATCAGGCAGATCGACGCCGCGGCAGCGCCGAACACGCCGGCGGCGGTATGAACCAGCTGCTCCATGAGGCTGCGGGAGGCGTCCGGATCGTCGATCGAGACCGCCAGCGAGACTCCGGTCTCGGTGCGCAGGGGGGCGCCGAGCGCCTTGGCGAACGCCGCCACGGAGGCGACGCGCCGCTCGGGGATCATCTCGAGTCCAGCGGAGATGGTGCGCTCCAGCTCAGGCGTGACGTCGGGGTTGAGACTCGAGAGCTTGTTCGGATCCGCGTACACGGGAGGGCGCCCGGCGATCAGGGTCCAGAGCGTGGCGGCCACGCTGAACACATCGGTGCGCGGCGAGACGCTGCCGCCGGCCATGATCTCGGGCGCCATGAAGCGGGGGGTTCCGATCCCAACCGTTCCCTCGAGCTCTGACTCCTCCATCTGCCGGGCGATGCCGAAGTCGACCAGCACGACTCCGTTCTCGCCCAGGATCAGGTTCTGCGGCTTGATGTCCCGGTGGACGATCTGCTGGTCGTGCACGTACTGAAGCCCCTCGCAGGCCTCGCGGACGTAGGCGATCGACTGATCGACGGGAAGGCCGGGCGATCCCCGCTGTTTGAGCAGCACTCCGAGCTCGATTCCCCGGACCAGCTCCATCACGAGGTACTGGCCGCTCGAGGCCACGAAGTGATCGAGGATCCGCACCACGCGCGGGTGTTGGAGGCTCGACAGGAGCCTGGCCTCGACTTCGAACCGCTGATCGTGATGGGGATTGGTGGATTGCTTGAGCGCGACGTCCGTGCCCGTCTCCAGGTCGACGGCGCGGTACACCGCCCCCATGGCGCCGGCCGAGATCGGCTCGACCACCTTGTAGCGGTCGTTCATCGTGACGCCAAGCACCTGCGATGCGGTTCTGAGCTCGGTCACTGGCGCGAGCGTAGCGACAAACCGAGGGCTGGAAAACCAGTTGGGACGCTACTTGGCGGCAATCGCGAGCGATCGTGCGACATACGCCTTGGGCCGTCCGTCCGGTTAGCCAGGCGGCGCCGGAGAGCGCGGTGACCGCGGAATTGGTGGACGGCGGGACACGCGGGTCGGTTGCGAGTGCGCGCCGTCGGTCGGCTGGGGGACCGAGGGCACCTGCCCCGCCACGGGATCGAGCTGTTCCGGCTGCGTTGCGAACGCCCGGGCGGCGGCCCGCATCAGCTCGGTTGGCGAGGAGGGACGGTGTTCCGGGACCTTCGCCATCCCCACGGCGATCACCTCATCGAGCTCGTCCGGGAGGTGCGGGCGCAGCTCGCTCACTCGTGGGGGCGGTGCCATCACGTGCGCGTGGATCGTGGCGGCCTCGTTCTGGCGGACGAACGGAACCTGGCCGGTCAGGCACTCGAACAGCACGGCGGCGAGTGCGTAGGAGTCGCTCGCCGGGCTGGCCGGATCCCCCTGAACCTGCTCGGGCGCAACGTAGTCGATGGTGCCGATGAACTGCCCGGTCCGGGTCAGCGGATCGGCGTCGTCGAGCGACTTGATCAGACCGAAATCGGCCAGGTAGGCGTGATCCTCGCGGCCGACGAGAATGTTCTGGGGCTTGATGTCCCGGTGGATCAGTCCGGCTCGATGGGCCTCCTCCAGCGCTTCGGCCACCTGCGCGAGCAGCCGGAGGCTGCGGCCCGGCGTCAGCTCACCGTCGAGGATCAGCGTCTTCAAGGTGGGGCCCTCGATCAGGCGCATGGCCAGGAACAGTCCGTCGTCCGTCTGTCCCGCTTCGTACACGGTCACGATGTGCTCGTGGTGAAGCGCAGCCTGCAACCGCCCCTCGCGCTCGAAGCGGCGCCGGAAGCCGGCGTCCTCGCTCAGCTCCTCGGCGAGCAGCTTCAGTGCGACCACGCGGTTGAGTGAGAGCTGGGTCGCCCGATAGACCCTGCTCATCGCGCCCTCACCGAGCACCCCGTCGATGCGGTACCCGGCCACGATCGTGCCCCTCTGCAGCAAAGTTTGCTAAGTCTACTGGTTCAAGCGGGCGCCGCTGCGAGTCAGTCGGACGCTGCGCGAGGCCGGCGACGATGGGCAAAGCTTCAATTCGACCTGCAGATCTCCTATGCTCCGGCCATCGGCACCATCGAGCCTCATTTGCAGGCGTGCAAAGGGCGGGGGGGAAAGGTAACCGGGCTGTGAACGACGACCCTTTGATCGGAAGCCGCATCGGCGATTACAGCGTCGACCGGTTGCTCGGCGTAGGCGGCATGGGGAAGGTCTATTGCGCCACCGACTCGAGCGGCAGCCGGGTGGCGCTGAAGCTCGTGAAAGAGGACTACGCGCGCGACGAGACCTTCCGTCGCCGCTTCAGCCGGGAGGCGCGGATAGCGCAGACCGTCAAGCATCCGAACGTCGTCTCCGTGGTCGCCACCGGCGAGCAGGACGGCGTGCCGTACATGGCGCAGACCTTCATCGACGGGTTCTCGCTCGATGACCAGCTCAAGCGTGACGGGGCGCTCGACGTGGCGACCGCGGTGCGGATCGGTACCGACGTGGCCGCCGGGCTGGAGGCCCTCTGGGGAGCCGGCATGGTCCACCGCGACGTAAAGCCGGCGAACATCCTGCTCGACGAGACGGGCACGGCTTACATCACCGACTTTGGCCTGGCCAAGGACACGCAGGGGAGCTTGCTGACCCTGCCCGGTCAGGCGCTCGGCTCAATGGACTACATGGCGCCCGAGCAGATCCGGGGCGAGCCGGTGAGCGCCGCCAGCGACATCTACGCGCTCGGCTGCGTGATGTTCGAGAGCGTCTGCGGCCGGCCCCCGTTCGCGGAGGCTCAGGGCATGCGCATTCTCTGGGCGCATCTGCAGGACCCGCCGCCCGACCCCCTGCGGATGCGCAGTGACCTCCCACCGGAGTTCGCCCGGACCCTGCTCGTTGCCCTCGAGAAGGATGTCGCCAAGCGGCCGGCCACGGCCGGCGAGTACATGCGGTTGCTGGCCAGCGCCTCCGGCTCAGCCGGGGCGGATCAGAGCGAGCCCCTGCGCGGCTGAGCCGCTCAGCGCCAGCGCACCGCGAACACGGTGTGCTCGCCGAGCAGGCCCTTGAAGTGAAACTCGCCGCGGGGCTCGAACTCGAAGCTCGGGTCGGTTTCCGTGTACTGCTTGAGCATCGAGGAGACAAGGATCTCGCCGGCGGCGGCGTGAGCGGCGATCCGGCTGGTCAGGACGACGTTCCGTCCCATCAGCTGCTCAGGGCTGCCCAGCACGAACCCGGAGTGCAGGCCGATCCGCGTCGCCAGCTCCGGATCCTGGGTGGCCGTGCCACCCTCGAAGGTCCGCTGGAGCTCAACCGCGGCGTGGAGTCCCGAGTGGGCGCTGTTGAAGGAGGCGAAGAAGCCATCGCGCTCCACCTTCACCACCTGCCCGTCGTGATGGGTCACCGTCTGCTGGACGAGCAGCTGGTGATCCCGGAGCGCGTGCTCCCAGCGTTCGGGGCCGAGTTGCTCGGCCAGCGCGCCGGCATTGGCGATGTCACTCAGCATCAGGGTGACCGCGCCGTCGGGCGAGCTCAGCCGGTCAAGCGAGGGGATCACCGGCTCGAGGGCCGACGCGATCACGTCAATCGAGGTGAGCTGAATCCGGGAATTCATAGGCAGTGGCCCGGGCGAGCATACCTTGACACGTGTGGGTATTCCGAGCAGAATCGCACGCTGCCATGAACGGGGGCACTGATCACGGCTTTCACGGGCCGGCAGATCATGGGATCAGCATCAGTGCGTTCCCGCCGATCGGCGATTACGCATTCCTGTCTGACTGCGAGACCACCGCACTCGTGGCCTCCAACGGGAGTGTCGAGTGGATGTGCCTGCCCCGGATGGACTCGCCCAGCGCGTTCGGCGCGATCCTCGATCGTGACGCCGGCAGCTTCCGCCTGGCGCCGGCCGACGTCAACGTTCCGGCGGGCCGCCGTTACATCCCGGGGACGATGGTGCTCGAGACGAGCTGGGAGACCCGGATGGGGTGGGTGATCGTCCGCGACGCGCTCAGCATCGGGCCCTGGCACCACGAAACCGAGCGCTCGCACAGTCACCGTCGCTCCCCCACCGACCACGACGCCGATCACGTGATGCTTCGGATGGTCGAGTGCGTGCAGGGCTCGGCGGAGATCAAGCTCGAGTGCGAACCCGCCTTCGACTACGGCGGCCTGGCCGCCGATTGGGAGTACACGGGCCCGGGCTACGGTGAGGCGATTGCCCGCTCGGAGGGCATGGATCTGCAGTTGCGGCTGGTCACCGACCTCCGGCTGGGGTTCGAGGGTCCGCGGGCTCGCGCGCGCACGACGCTGCACGAGGGACAGGTCGCCTTCGTCGCGCTCGGGTGGTCCTCTCATGCGCTGCCGACCAGTTATGAGGAAGCCGCGGCCTGGCTGGCGCGTACCGGACGCTTCTGGCAGGAATGGCTGAAGCACGGCTCGTTTCCCGATCATCCCTGGCGCTCGCATCTCCAGCGCAGCGCGCTCACGCTGAAGGGGCTCACCTACGCGCCCTCCGGAGCGATGATCGCCGCTTCGACCACCTCGCTGCCCGAAGCGCCGGGCGGCGACCGCAACTGGGACTATCGCTACACCTGGATCCGCGACTCGACGTTCATGCTGTGGGCTCTCTACACGCTTGGCTTCGACGAGGAGGCCAACGACTTCTTCTACTTCATCGCCGACATGGCCGAGGCTGAAGCGGGGCAGCTTCAGATCATGTACGGGATCGGGGGGGAGAGCCGCTTGGACGAGCAGGAGCTGGAGCATCTCTCCGGGTACGACCACTCCCGGCCGGTCCGGATCGGCAACGGGGCGTACAACCAGGACCAGCACGATGTGTGGGGGGCGGTGCTCGACTCGATCTATCTCCATACCCGCTCACGGGATCAGCTGCCCGACCGGCTGTGGCCGATCATCAAGCGCCAGGTCGAGACCGCGCTGGCCAGCTGGCGTGAGCCCGACCGGGGAATCTGGGAGGTGCGTGGAGACCCCCAGCACTTCACCTCCTCGAAGGTGATGTGCTGGGTCGCCGCCGACCGGGGCGCTCGGCTGGCCGAGCTCCGAGACGACGAGGCGACCGCGGAGCGCTGGCAGGCTGCCGCGAACGAGATCCACGCTGACATCTGCGAGCACGGGGTGGACGAGCGGGGCGTGTTCGTCCAGCACTACGGCACCGACGCGCTCGACGCGTCGCTGCTGCTGATGCCGCTGGTCCGTTTCCTGCCGCCCGACGATCCGCGCATCCGCGCCACCGTGCTGGCGATCGCCGATGAGCTGACCGAGAACGGGCTGGTGCTGCGCTACCGCGTGGGGGAGACCGACGATGGCTTCAGCAGCGAGGAGGGGACCTTCACGATCTGCTCGTTCTGGCTGGTCTCGGCGCTGGTCGAGATCGGCGAGATCGTCCGGGCTCGGGGCCTGTGCGAGAAGCTGCTCTCGTTCGCCAGCCCGCTGGCGCTCTACGCGGAGGAGATCGACGCGACGACCGGCCGCCATCTGGGTAACTTCCCGCAGGCGTTCACTCACCTCGCGCTGATCAACGCGGTGGTCCACGTGATCCGCGCCGAGCAGCAGCTGCAGGTGCGAGTCGTGCCGCAGGACTCCGTACAGGAAACCGTGCGGAGCCAGGTCTGACCGCCGCGAGGAGAGCCATGGACGGCACCGAGCAGCTGCTCGCCAACAGCGAGGCCTACGCGGCCGCCTTCGCCCTTGGGGGGCTGCCATCGGCGCCGGCGCTCCGGGTGGCGATCGTCGCCTGCATGGACGCGCGGCTCGATCCCGCGCGTGTGCTCGGACTGGCTGAGGGGGATGCGCACGTGATCCGCAACGCCGGTGGTGTGCTCACCGATGACGTGATCCGCTCGCTGTCGGTTTCCCAGCATCACCTTGGCACCGAGGAGATCGTCTTCCTGCATCACACCGACTGCGGGATGCAGACGTTCACCGACGAGGAGTTCGCGGCGGCTCGCGAACG
>DATARM010000070.1:0-5616 GCA_036264155.1 Solirubrobacteraceae bacterium | reverse complement strand
GGCCGAGACGATCGCAGAGGAGGAGCAGGAGGTGGCCGACAGCCTCGGCGCACCCACACGGGTGGCGCAGCCCGCCTGATCGACCCACCGCACTGAGACCCGCCCGCGGCGCCAGATGCCGTGGGCGGGTCAGTGCGCGTCCCGGCGGATCTAGCTCGCCCGCAGCTCGGCGCGCTTGATCTTGCCCGAGGCCGTCTTCGGCAGCTCCTCGGCGAAGTCCACGATGCGCGGGTACTTATACGGCGCGGTCTGGCGCTTGACGTGCTCCTGCAGCTCGCGCACGAGCTCGGGAGATGGGCTCCAGGCACCGCTGCGCAGCACCACCACCGCTCGCACCACCGAGCCGCGTTCCTCGTCGGGCGCTGCCACAGCTGCCGCTTCGGCCACGGCCGGGTGTGCAACGAGCGCCGACTCGACCTCGAACGGTCCGATGCGGTAGCCGGCCGAGACGATCACATCGTCGCCGCGTCCCTCGAAGTACAGCCGGCCTTCGGCGTCTTCGCTGACCCTGTCGCCGGTCAACCAGGGGCCGCCGGCACGACGGTCCTCGATGCTCCACACGCCATCATCGGAGTGGTGCACCTGCTCGCCGAGGTAGCCGAGGAAGAACGTGGGAACGCTGGCTGGAGCGACGGTCAGCTCGCCGCCTGAGACCGTGAGGCGCATGCCCGGAAGCGCCCTGCCCATCGATCCTGGGCGTGCGGGCTCATCGGGAGGGTTGGCCGTCACCTGGCCCGTCTCCGTCTGGCCGTAGCCGTCGCGGATCTGCAGCCCGGTGGCCTGCTCCCATGCCCTCAGGACCTCCGGGTTCAGGGCCTCGCCGGCGGCGACGGCGCTGCGCAGGTGGGGGAGCGCCCGCAGCCTGGCGCGCTTGGCGATCACGCGGTACTCGGTGGGGGCCATGCACAGCACGTCCACGCGCTCGCGCTCGAGTAGGTCCAGGCGCTCGGCCGGATCGAAGCGGGCGTCGTGCAGGAGCGCGGCCGCGCCCGACAGCCACGGAGCGATGAAGACGTTGCGCGCCGACTTCGACCAGCCGCTGGCCGCCGTGCACCACACCAGATCTCCGGGCCTTGCACCGAGCCAGTGTGCGGCCTGCACCCGCTGTCCGTCGAGATAGCGCTGGGCGTGAACGACCGCCTTAGGCTCGCCGGCGGTCCCGCTGGTGAACGTGATCAGGCAAGGCTCGTCTGGGCCCAGCTCCACGCATGCCGCGGGCGCGGCCGCGAACAGCGACTCGTCGGGTACGTAGAGGACGGGCACTGCGGGAGCCGCCGCCTCGAGCTCGACGCGGTTGCGCTCGTCGGCGAGGATCAGCGAGGGGCGGGCGACGGCCAGTCGCAGTCGCAGGTCCTTGGCGCGCAGCTGCTCGGTGCAGGGGAGCACGACGGCGCCGATGCGAAAGCACGCGAGCATGCTCATGACCCACTCGGGGCGGTTGCCGATCAGGGTCATCACCACATCGCCCCTGCGCACCCCTCGCTGCTGTAGGGCGCCGGCCAGTCGGGCCGAGCGCTCGGTCACCTCGCCGAAGCTCCACTCGCGTCTGGAGCCCGCGCGTGAGAGCTCCAGCAGGCCGAGGTCTCCCGGTGGCGCCTGCTCCAGCACGTCACGAGTGAAGTTCACGCAGCTATTCTCCCTGAAGTCCCCCAACCCGACCTTGGAGCCTTGATCAGATGGCCGTAGCTGCGTCCCCGTACACCGAGAAGACCGATGAGCAGAAGGCCATCACGGAGATGGTCCACCAGTTCGTCGACGAGCAGATCCTTCCCAACGCCGAGCACTACGACCACGAGGACGAGTTCCCCACGCCGATCGTGGAGCAGATGAAGGAGCTGGGGCTGTTCGGGGTGATGATCCCCGAGGAGTACGGGGGGATGGGCCTTGACCTCACGACCTACGCGATGATCGTGGAGGAGCTCTCGCGTGGCTGGATCTCGATCTCGGGCGTGATCAACACCCACTTCATCGGCTCCTACCTGCTGATGAAGTTCGGCAACGAGGAGCAGAAGCAGAACTACCTGCCGCGGATGGCAACGGGCGAGATCCGCGCCGCCTTCTCGCTGTCGGAGCCCGAGCTGGGCTCAGACGTGCAGGCGATCAAAACGGCCGCCAAGAAGACCGACGACGGGGCCTATGAGATCAACGGCCAGAAGATGTGGGTCACGAACGGCCTGCGCTCGGACCTCGTGTTCGTGCTCGTCAAGACCGACCCGAACGCTGAGAAGGCGTACAAGGGCATGACCTGCTTCATTGCCGAGAAGGAGGGCGGCGTCAAAGAGAACACCGGCGCCTACGCGGGCCTGCTGGTGCCGGATCAGCTGAAGAAGATGGGCTACAAGGGCGTGGAGTCGACGGAGCTCGTGTTCGACGGCTACCGCTGTCCGGCCGAGAACATCCTCGGTGGCGAGGAGGCGGGCCTGAACAAGGGTTTCCCGCAGATGATGGACGCGCTGTAGGTCGGTCGCGTGAACGTGGCCGCCCGCGGTGTGGGCATCGCCCAGCGCGCGCTGGAGCTGGGCCTGCGCTACTCGCAGGAGCGCAAGACGTTCGGCAAGCCGATCTCAGAGCACCAAGCGATTCAGTTCAAGCTGGCCGACATGGCCACGCAGGTCGACGCAGCACGTCTGTTGACGCTGCGGGCGGCACGCCTGAAGGATGCGGGCGAGCGCTCTGACCTGGAGGCGGGGATGGCCAAGCTGTTCGCCTCCGAGGCCGGTCGTTTCTGCGTCGAGGAATCGTTCCGCATACACGGCGGCTACGGATATTCCAAGGAGTATGAGATCGAGCGCCTCTACCGTGACGCGCCGCTGCTGCTGATCGGCGAGGGCACCTCGGAGATCCAGCGCATGGTCATCGGCCGCAAGCTCCTGCAGCGTCATAAGATCTGATCAGACATTCACGGGCCGCCGCATGGCCCCCGAACGGAGAGAACCAGCTATATGGCCGATGACGCCAAGGCTCTGATCGAGCTTGCAACCCGCCGATTCATCGGTGAAGTGCCCGCGTTGGAGCCGATCAAGCTAGTGGTCGGCGTGGAGCTGAAGGGAAGGGGGGACGTCCAGCACTTCCGCCTGGAGATGCCGGGCCTGAAGGTCACGAAGGGCCCGGCGGCCGACGCGCGGGTGCGGGTGGACATGCGCAGGGAGTTCTTCAACGTGATGGCGCGCGAAGCCAAGGTGCCCGACTGGGTCGAGGCCTTCACCTACGGTCAGGCCAAGGCGTCAGGGCCCGATCAGTTCATTCGCCTGATCGTCAACGTGGTGGAGCGCCAGCAGGAGCGCGAGCGCACGCGCAAGACGCACCGCGCCTAGCCGAACCGCGCTGGATGCCGCCGTGCAGCTCAGTGGTAGGAGGTGAGCTGCTGAGCGAGAAACGCCAGCGAGCCGAGCAGACAGAGACACATCGCGATCAATGAGATGTTTTCGTTCATAGCTCTGCAGTGACGATAGCGATCCCAGCGGGTGCTGTGCAACCCACTAGGCGAGAACTGCGCTGTCGTCGTAGAGCTTGATGATCTTGACCGGCTGCTCGGAGTCCCAGTCCGCGGCGGCGTCCAGGCACAGCCGGCACAGCACGCACTCATCGAGGTTCTTCTCGACGAGCTCGAGGCTGCCGTCGGCGCCCTGGGCGTAGATGTCGACGGGGCAGGCTTCGGTCAGCTTGCGGGCGAGCTCGGTGTCTGGCGCCGCTCGGTCGTCGACCTCGACGGCGATGAAGATTCCGTCCCGCCTCACGCTGGGCTCCTCTCGGCGATCTTGGCCTTGACGAGGTCGGGGATCTCGTCGATCCGCTGCACGACGGGGATGCCGGCCGCCTCCAGGCGCGCGATCTTCTCGGTTGCGCTGTCCTCCTTGCCCTCGACGATCGTGCCGGCGTGCCCGAAGGACATGCCCTGCATCTCCTCGTCGTCCATGAACTTGCCGGCCATGAAGGCGATGATCGGCAGGCGCGAGTTGTTCTCCTTGACCCACTGCGCCAACTGGGCCTCCATGCGCCCACCGGGCTCGGTGTAGATCACGATCGCCTCAGTCCGCTCATCGGCCTCGAAGTAGGGCATCAGCTCGGCGTAGGTCGAGCCGATGATCGCGTCGCCACCGATCGAGACCGCGGTGGAGACGCCGAGTCCGGCAGCGGTCAGCGTGGAGGAGATCTCGGTGGTCATGCCACCGGAGCGGCTCATCACGCCGACGGAGCCGGGCTGGTAGGCCACTGCGGCATTGCGTGCCGGGCCACCGATGCCGCCCATCTTGGCGACGCCCGGGACGATCAGGCCAAGACAATTGGGGCCGATGATCCGTGCGCCCTTGGCGTCGGCGAGCTCGACCATCATCGCGACATCGCGGCGGGGAATCCGCTCGGTGACGATCACGATCGTCTTGATGCCTGCATGCAGCGCCTCGAAGACGGCGTCTCGGGTGCCTGCCGGGGGGACGGTGACCACCGAGCCATCGGGCGCGACACCACCATTGTGCTCGACGACCTGCTCGACGGTGTCGAAGACGGGGACACCGTGGACCTCACGACCCTTGCGCCCGGGAGTAACGCCGCCGACGATCTTCGAGCCGTAGTCGAGGCACTCGCGCGTGAGGTTGACGGCCTCGCGCCCGGTGATGCCCTGGATGATGAAGGTCGTGTCCTGGTTGATCAGGATGGACATGACTAGGAGGCTCCTTCAATCTTGGCAACCGCTCGACCGGCTGCCTCCCACAAGGAGACCGATCGGTCGCAGTACTCGATTCCGTACTTGTCGAGGATCTTGAAGCCCTCCTCCTCCCAGGCGCCGGGAATTCGGAAGATGGCGATCGTCTCGCCGGGGTCCCTGCCGAGCTCCAGACAGGCCTTGATCACGCCGCGAGCGACGATGTCAACGCGTGTGTTGGAGACGATGGACATCATCACGGCGATCTTCTCGACACCGTCTTTCCGGAGGACCTGCTTGGCCAGGCCGCAGGCCTTGGCGACGGAGGGGTTGCCGCCGATCTCGGAGTAGTTGGCGGGCTTACCACCCTGTTGGCGCACGGCGTCAGTCAGGGTCAGCGAGCCGCCGCCGGCTCCGATCACGAGCCCGATGTTGCCGTTGAAGCCGGTGTCCTTGCCCTGGATCACGCCACGGTGATCGGCGGCGTCGATGGCCTTGACAGCATCTTCGAACGGGGTGGGCGTGTGGCCCTCGCGGGTGCCATCCTCGGCGCCGATGCCGAGCGCCTCGAGCAGGCCCTTCTGGCGGGGCATGCCCTCGTTCTCCATCTCCATGTGCGCGTCCAGGGCGACGAACGAGCCGTCCTTCAACTCGGCCAGAGGGTTGATCTCGGCGAGTGTCATGTCGTTGTCGAGGAACAGCTGGGCCAGGCGGGCGAGCACCGGGGTGGCGCGCTGGAGGGCCTTGCCCGTGACGCCTGCGGCGGCGATGACCTGCTTGGCCTGGAAGTCGGAGAATGGCTCGATCGTGGAGAAGTGGCCGCGCCCGACGTGGTCGGGGTGCTCCTCGGCGACCTGCTCGATGTCGATGCCGCCCATGTCGCTGAAGAGCATCAGCGGCTTCTTCGCGGTGCCGTCCCAGACGACGCCCGCGTAGTACTCCTGCTCGACCTCGGCCTTGGGGTCGACGAGCAC
>DATARM010000152.1:0-3779 GCA_036264155.1 Solirubrobacteraceae bacterium | reverse complement strand
AAGTTCGGCCACTGCCACGCCAGCGTCTGCGGCGCCGGTCGCCACAGCTTCTGGTGCTGCATGGGACTGGCGTACTCGCGCCCAGGCGATCGCCAAGCGCGCTCCGCGCCCGGAGCTGTTCGGCTTGCTGGGTCTCGCGGCGGCGCTCAACCTGTGGGCGCTCAGCCGCAATGGCTGGGCCAACACGTACTACAGCGCAGCAGTGCGCTCGATGAGCTCGAGCTGGCACAACTTCCTGTTTGCCTCGCTGGACCCCAGTGGCGTGATGACGGTGGACAAGCCGCCGTTGGCGCTGTGGGTGCAGGCGCTGTCGGTGCGCGTCTTCGGCTACCACTCGCTGAGCATCCTCGTGCCGCAGGCGCTGATGGGGGTGGCGAGCGTGGCGCTGCTGTATGACCTGGTCCGTCGTCGCTTCGGTCGCGTGGGCGGGTTCGTGGCCGGTCTTGCGCTGGCGCTCACCCCGATCACGGTGGCTGTCTCGCGCCACAACAACCCCGATGCGCTGCTGGTTCTGTGCTGCGTGGCGGCGCTGTGGTGCACCGTCAAGGCGCTGGAGGACGGTCGTACACGCTGGCTGGTGGCAGCGGGCGTGCTCGTGGGTCTGGGCTTCGAGACGAAGATGGGCGTGGCGCTGGCCGTCGTGCCGGGCATTGCTGCGGCGTGGCTGTGGGGCGCCCCGGCGGGTCGTGGCCGCCTGCACGCTCTGCGCCAGCTGCTGGGCGGCGGCGCGGCGATGGTGCTGGTGGGCGGCGCGTGGCCGGCGCTCGTGCAGCTGACCCCCGCAGCCGATAGGCCGTGGATCTCGGGTACGAGCGATAACAGCGTGTTCTCGTTGATCTTCGAATACAACGGCCTCGGCCGCGTGGATGGCCAGACGGGAGGGCCGGGCGGGGGCGGTGGCGGCAACATGTTCGGCGGCTCCACAGGCCCGCTGCGCCTGCTCAACTCGGCTCTCGGTGGACAGGCCGGCTGGCTGCTTGGCTTCGCAGTGGTGGGCGGGTTGGGCGTGCTCGCGGCAAGCCGTCTGCGCAGAGCGGATGCGCGCAGCTCCTGGCTGATCGCTGTGGGCAGCTCGTTCCTGGTGACGGCCGTGCTGTTCAGCGCGGCGAGCGGCATCTTCCATCCCTACTACGTCTCCCTGCTCGCCCCGCTAGCGGCGGCGCTGGTCGGCGCGGGCGCGGCCCAGCTGGCCGGCGGTGGCCTGCAGGCGCGGATCCTCGCGCCGCTGGCGGTGGCGGCGGGCGTGGCAGTCGAGCTGGTGGTGCGCGCCAACTACCCGGGGCAGCTGAGCTGGCTGCCCGCGGTGCTGATCGTCGTGGGTGGGCTGGCAGCGATAGCGCTCGTCGCGTTCAGCTCCCCCGCCGTGCGCAGGGCGGCGCTCGGCACGGCGCTCGCGGCGCTTTTCCTGGCGCCCGGCGTGTGGGCGTTCGACACGCTCGGCCATGCCACCAGCGGCACCTTCCCCGCGGGCGGCCCCGAATCGGCCGAGACGATGGGCGGCGGTGGTGGCTTCGGCGGCCCGGGCGGCGCCCGCCTTGGCGCCGGGCGCATCGGGGCCCCCGGGGGCGCGGGCACGCAGCAGCTGTTCGGTCCCGGCGGCTCCGGCGCTCAACCCACCGGCGCACCGGCTGGACAACCCGGGCCTGGCTTCAGTGGCTTTGCGGGCCCCGGTCGTGGCGGTGCAGGCGGCCCCAGCGGTGGGTTCGGCGGAGGCGATCAGTCGCTCAAGAGCGTGCTCTCATACGTGGCCAAGCACGGCGGCGGGACGATTGCCGTATCGAGCCAGTCGAGCGCCGCCTCGGCGATCATCGCCAGCAACGCAGACGTGGCTGGGATCGGTGGCTTCTCGGGTCGCGAGAGCGACGTGAGCGTGGCGTGGCTGGCGCGAGAGGTGAGCATAGGCAAGATCCGCTGGGTGGTGGGCGAAGCGAGCGGACAGGCGGGCGGCTCCGGCGGCCGGCTGCCGGCGGACACGCGCACGGGCTCGAAAACGGCGATGAGCGCGGTGGAGGTGGCTTGCAGGAAGGTGACGCTCAGCGGCTCCAGCTCCGCGACGGCGGGCACGCTCTACGACTGCCAGGGGCGCTCGGCAGCGCTCGCCCGCGCCTAGCGCGAGAATCAACGCCGTGAGGATCCTGGTCGTCGACGATGACCGCGCCGTGCGCGAAGCGCTCCGCCGTGCTCTGGTGCTGGGCGGCTATGAAGTGGAGCTCGCCGAGGACGGCGAGCAGACGCTCGAGCGCATCGCCCAGTCGGTGCCCGATGCGATGGTGCTCGATGTGGGGCTGCCGGGGATAGATGGGCTGGAGGTATGCAGGCGCGTCCGTCGTACGGGCAGCCGTGTTCCGATCCTGATCCTGACCGCGCGCGATCAAGTTGCAGATCGCATCGACGGCCTGGATGTGGGCGCGGACGACTACATGATCAAGCCGTTTGACGTGGGTGAGCTGAAGGCTCGCCTGCGCGCGCTCCTGCGCCGCGCGAACCCCGAGGGGGAGGAGGGCATGCTGGCCTTTGCGGGCGTGCAACTGGACGTCTCGCGCCACGGGGCGAAGGTGGGAGAGAGCTTTGTGGAGCTGACACGGACGGAGTACCAGCTGCTGGAGCTGCTGCTGCTCAACCCGCGCCAGGTGCTCTCGCACAGCCTGATCTACGACCGTGTGTGGGGCTATGACTTCGGTCCCAGCTCCAATGCGCTGCGCGTGTATGTGGGCTACCTGCGCCGCAAGCTGGAGGAAGCGGGTGCGCCCGACGTGATCCACACGGTCCGCGGCGTGGGTTACTCGCTGCGTGAGCCGTGAGCGCGCAGTCGATCTCCGCCGGCCCGCGATGAGCCTGCGCTCGCGGATCGCGGCGGTGGCCAGCGTGTCGGTGGCAGTGGCCGTGCTGGCGGCTGCGATCGGCCTGTATGTGGCCGTGCGCTCGGACCTCCGCGGGGAAATCGACAGCGCCCTGCGCTCGCGGGCTCGGAGCTTCGCGGGGGCCGGCGCCCCCGCGCCCGGCGGAGGCGCTCCTGGCACTCCTATGGGGGGTCCACTGTTGGGAGCCCCGGCCGCCGATGGCGATGGGGGCGCCGCCGGTGGTCCGGGAGCGGGCTTTCCCGGGCGCGTACAGCCGGCGCCTTTCGGCGCTGCCTCGGGCTATGTCCAGTTCATCTCTCCCACGGGGAGCGTGTATGTGCCGGGCGGCCAGGGCAGCTCACCCACCCAGATCGCGATCACGTCGCAGGACAGGGCGATCGCCGCCAAGGGCAGCGGCGCCAGCCTGACGGACAGGAGGGTGAAGGGGACGAGCCTGCGCGTGCTCACACTCGGCACGGGAGCGGCGGGGGCGGTGCTGGTGGCACGGCCCCTGAGCGAGGTCGAACACGAGCTGAGTCGGCTGCTTTTGATCCTGGTGGCGATCGGCGTGGGCGGGATCGTGCTGGCGGCACTGCTGGGGACACTGGTGGCGCGCACTGCGCTCGCGCCGATCGCGCGTTTCACCCAGCGCACGGAGACGCTGACGGGGAGCCTCGACCTCTCCGAGCGCCTGAACGTGAAGGGCCGGGATGAGCTGGCACGGCTGGCTGACAGCTTCAACGCCACCCTCGACGCGCTGGAGCGCTCGGTGGCCGCTCAGCGTCACCTGATCGCCGATGCGAGCCACGAGCTGCGCACACCGATCTCCTCCCTGCGAGCCAACATCCAGATCCTGGGCGAGGCCGACGGGCTGCCGCCGCAGGAGCTGGCGGGGCTGCGCCGGGACATCGTGGAGGAGCTGGATGAGCTCACTGCCCT